>NZ_JQSG02000002.1:0-300000 GCF_000754095.2 Acidihalobacter prosperus | reverse complement strand
ATCATGCTCGGCGCACTGGCGATCGTGGTGACGGCCTTCGTGGTTTTTGTCGAGCGCGGACAGCGCAGAATCACGGTCAACTACGCCAAGCGGCAAGTCGGCCGCAAAATCTATGCGGCGCAGTCGAGTCACCTGCCGCTCAAGTTGAACATGGCCGGTGTGATACCGCCGATCTTCGCCTCGAGCATCATCCTGTTTCCGGCGACGTTGGGACAGTGGTTTGGGCGTACGGACGGGATGCAGTGGCTACAGGGTCTTTCGACGGCGCTATCGCCCGGGCAGCCCCTGTACGTGCTTTTGTACGCGGCTGCAATCATCTTTTTCGCGTTCTTTTACACCGCGCTGGTTTTCAACTCGCGCGAGACCGCGGACAACCTGAAGAAGGCCGGCGCTCTTGTTCCTGGGATCCGGCCGGGCGATCAGACCGCACGATATATCGACGGCGTGATGACACGCCTGACCGGCGTCGGCGCGATCTATATCACGCTCGTGTGTCTGCTGCCCGAGTTTCTGATTCTGTACTGGAATGTGCCGTTTTATTTTGGCGGCACGTCGTTGCTGATCATCGTAGTGGTGATCATGGACTTCATGGCCCAGGTCCAGGCACACATGATGTCGCATCAGTACGATGGCCTGATGAAAAAAGCGAATATGAAAGCTTACGGGCGAAGCGGCAGCGGCCGCTGATCCCTCTGGTGAGGAAAGTGAGATGAAGGTTCGAGCATCGGTTAAGAAGATATGCCGTCATTGCAAGATTATCCGTCGCAATGGCGTGGTCCGCGTGATCTGCACCGAACCCCGGCATAAGCAGCGCCAGGGCTGACAAACATTGTATCTGGTTGGGATAGCGGGTATGATGCTCGGCTTTTCCGCCAGGGTTAGGGAGAGTTTCTGAATGGCACGTGTAGCAGGTGTCAACATACCTGATCAGAAGCACGCGGTGATCGCCTTGACGGCAATCTACGGCGTCGGACGTCATCGCGCCCAGGCGATTTGTGAGGCGACCGGCATCCGCCCGGAGACGAAGATCAAGGATCTGACCGAGGCCGAGCTGGAGTCCATTCGTCAGGCGGTCGGTCAGTACGTCGTCGAGGGTGACCTCCGTCGTGAAGTCAGTATGCAGATCAAGCGCCTGATGGACATGGGTTCCTACCGTGGCCTGCGTCACCGTCGCGGCTTGCCCGTGCGCGGTCAGCGCACGCGCACGAATGCGCGCACGCGCAAGGGCCCCCGCAAGGCAATTCGCAAGTAAACGACAGAACGGACGTTAGTAAGTCATATGGCTAAGCCTACGGTCGCGCGTACGCGCAAAAAAACGAAGCGTGTTGTCACGGATGGTGTGGCGCATATCAACGCTTCTTTCAACAACACCATCGTGACCATCACCGACCGCCAGGGCAACGCTCTGTGCTGGGCCACTTCGGGCGGCTCCGGTTTCCGTGGTTCGCGCAAGAGCACGCCGTTTGCGGCCCAGGTGGCAGCTGAACGTGCCGGTAACGTGGCGCTCGAATACGGCATGAAGAATCTTGAAGTGCGCGTGAAAGGGCCTGGGCCTGGCCGTGAATCGGCCGTCCGCGCGCTCAACAACGCCGGCTTCAAGATCACCAGCATCAGTGATGTGACGCCGATTCCGCACAATGGTTGCCGGCCGCCGAAGCGCCGTCGCGTTTAAGTTTGGGGTAGTCATCGATGGCACGTTATATAGGTCCGAAGTGCAAGCTCAGCCGCCGCGAGGGCACCGATCTCTTCCTGAAGAGCCGGGCGCGTGGTCTCGAGTCCAAGTGCAAGCTGGAAAAGATTCCGGGGCAGCACGGCGATCGCCGTACCCGCGTATCCGATTACGGCACCCAGTTGCGCGAAAAGCAGAAGTTGCGCCGTATCTATGGCGTCCTCGAGCGCCAGTTCCGCAACTATTTCAAGAAGGCGGCCAACCAGAAGGGCTCGACCGGCGAAAATCTGCTCAAGATGCTTGAGTCGCGTCTTGATAACGTCGTGTACCGGATGGGCTTCGCGGTGACGCGAGCAGAGGCGCGTCAGCTCGTCAGCCACCGCGCGATCACGGTCAATGGCGAGGTCGTCAATATTCCCTCTTTCCAGGTGTCGAGCAACGACGTCGTTGCGATTCGCGAGCGTGCGCGCAAGCAGTCGCGTATCCAGGATGCGCTGACCCTCGCCGAACAGTTCGGCATACCGGAATGGATGGAAGTCGACGCGAAAAAAATGGAAGGCGTCTTCAAGAGCGCCCCGGAGCGCAGTGATCTGCCCGCGGACATCAACGAGTCGCTCGTCGTCGAGCTTTACTCCAAGTAATCGCCGCGTTTCAGCCCGTCGATCGAAAGAGGTTTACAGATGCAGGCAACCGAATTGCTCAAGCCGCGTCATATCGACGTACAGGCATTTTCACCGAATCACGCAAAGGTGGCCCTCGAGCCGCTCGAGCGCGGTTTCGGTCACACGCTCGGGAACGCGCTGCGACGCATCCTGCTGTCCTCGATTCCCGGTTGCGCCGTTATCGAGGCTGAAATCGACGGCGTGCTCCACGAGTACACCGCGATTGAAGGCGTGCAGGAAGACGTTGTTGAGATCCTGCTCAATCTCAAGGGGCTCGCCGTGCGCATGCATGCTCAGGACGAGGCCGTCCTGACCCTGCGCAAGAAGGGGCCGGGCGTGATCACCGCCGCCGATATCGCGCTGGGTCACGATGTCGAGATACTCAACCCCGACCATGTCATCGCCCACCTGACCAAGGAAGGCGAAGTCAACATGACCTTGAAGGTCGCCCGCGGTCGCGGTTATCAGCCTGCCGCAACGCGCCGCAACAGCGACGCGGAAGATCATGCGATCGGCCGTCTGCTGCTGGATGCCAGTTTCAGTCCGATCCGCCGCGTGGCCTACTCGGTCGAGCGTGCGCGCGTCGAACAGCGCACCGACCTTGACCGTCTGGTGATCGAACTCGAAACCAATGGCACCGTGGATGCCGAAGAGGTGATCCGTCATGCTGCGGGGATCCTGCGCAGCCAGCTGGAGGTCTTCGTCGACATGCAGGGCGAAGAGCAGAGCGAGGCGCCCGCCGCCAAGGCCGAGATCGATCCGATCCTGCGCCGTTCGGTGGACGAGCTGGAGCTGACCGTTCGTTCGGCGAACTGCCTGAAGGCGGAAAATATTTTCTTCATCGGTGACCTGATCCAGAAGACCGAGGTTGAACTGCTCAAGACCCCGAACCTGGGCAAGAAATCCCTGACCGAAATCAAGGACGTTCTGGCGCAGCACGGGCTTTCGCTCGGTATGAAACTGGATAACTGGCCGCCGGCCGGTCTCAAAGATCAGAAGGCCTCGGCCTAAGCGTAGGAATTGAGTCATGCGTCATCGCAATATTGGCAGACAACTGAGCCGCAACTCGTCACATCGCAAGGCTACGCTGCAGAGCCTTGCGGTATCCCTGATGCGTCATGAAGTGATCAAGACGACCCTGCCCAAGGCAAAGGAATTGCGCCGGACGGCCGAGCCCCTGATCACGCTTGCGAAGGAAGACAGCGTGCATCGCCGCCGCCTGGCCTTCAGCCGCCTGCGCGACAAGGAAATCGTCGGCAAATTGTTTTCGGAGCTGGGTCCGCGTTACAAAACCCGTCCCGGCGGCTATCTGCGCATTCTCAAGTGCGGCTACCGCGCGGGTGACAATGCGCCGATGGCGCTGGTCGAACTGGTCGACCGGCCCGAGGAGTAGCCGGATGCTGCGTTGGCAGCTAACCGTCTGAAATGAGCGAAGGCCGGGCTTGTCCCGGCCTTCGCGCGTCATGAGAGCGATGCATGTGATCCATCTGTTCACCGACTTTGGTGTGGCGGGTCCCTATCTGGGTCAGATGCAGGCGGTATTGCTGCGCTCGGCGCCACAGATACCCGTGGTCAACCTCATGGCGGATGCGCCGGCCTTCGACCCGTTCCATTCGGCTTACCTGCTGCACGCCTATGCACACGGGCTGCCGTCCGGCGATATCGTCCTGGGCGTGATTGATCCGGGCGTGGGCAGCGAGCGCGCCGGCGTTGCGCTGCTTGCCGACGGCGTGTGGTACGTCGGTCCGGATAATGGGTTGTTCGAGATCGTGGCGATGCGCGCGCATGCTTGCGACTGGTGGAGCCTGCCGCCGCCAGAGTCGCCCATTGCTGCCAGCTTTCACGGGCGCGACTGGTTCGCCCCATGCGCTGCACGGCTGGCGGCGGGGCAGTGGCGTCCGTCGCCTCCCGGGCGCCGCCTGCCGCCCTCCGGCGGCCATGGTCTGCCGGATACGTGCCCCGAGTTTGTCTATATCGATCGCTACGGCAATGGTGTGACCGGATTGCCGGGCCACACACTGAGCCCCGGTAGCGTGCTGTCGGTTAATGGCCGGTGCCTGCGCTGGGCGAACACCTTCTCAGCGGTCGCCGAGGGCGAGCCCTTCTGGTACGTCAATGCCAACGGCTTGGCCGAAGTGGCCGCCAACCGCGCGCGCGCCGCCGACGTGCTCGGTCTGCAGATTGGCACGGTGGTGGCGGTTTCCGTCTGAACGCCGGGGGCCATGCGCGCGTTAGGGGCGCGGGTCAGGCGCGCTTGCGCAGCTTGCGTCCCGCCCGCGCCAGTAGCGGTTTGAGAAAGTGCCCGGTATAGGAGCCGGGTGTCGCCGCGATGGCTTCCGGCGTGCCGGCGGCAATGATCTGCCCTCCGCCCTCGCCACCTTCCGGGCCTAGATCGATCACCCAGTCGGCCGTTTTGATGACATCGAGATTGTGCTCGATCACGACCACGGTGTTGCCCTGGTCGCGGAGCTGATGAAGCACGCCCAGCAACTGATCGACATCGTGGAAATGCAGTCCCGTGGTCGGCTCGTCCAGAATGTAGAGGGTGCGCCCGGTGGCGCGCTTGGACAGCTCCTTGGCCAGCTTGACGCGCTGCGCCTCGCCGCCGGAGAGCGTGGTCGCGCTCTGTCCCAGCGTGATGTACGAGAGGCCGACGTCCATCAGCGTCTGCAGCTTGCGGTGGATGGCCGGTACCGGCGCGAAGAACGCAAGCGCGTCCTCCACCGTCATTTCCAGCACTTCATGGATGTTCTTGCCCTTGTAGGGCACGCCGAGGGTTTCGCGGTTGTAGCGCTGCCCCTTGCACACGTCGCAGGGTACGTAGATGTCCGCAAGGAACACCATTTCGACCTTGGTGAAGCCCTCGCCCTGACACGCTTCGCAGCGCCCGCCGCGCACGTTGAAGCTGAAACGCCCCGGCGTATAGCCGCGCGACCGTGCCTCGGGCGTGCCGGCAAACAGTTCCCGTATCGGCGTGAACAGGCCGGTGTAGGTGGCGGGGTTCGAGCGCGGCGTGCGGCCTATGGGGCTCTGGTCGATGGCGACGACCTTGTCCAGGTGTTCCAGCCCCTCGACGTCCTCGAACGCGGCCGGCTCGTCACTGGCGCCGTAAAAATGCTTCGCCAGCAGGCGGTATAGGGTGTCGTTGACAAGTGTCGACTTGCCGGAGCCGGACACGCCGGTCACGCAGGTCAGCAGTCCCAGTGGCAGGGCCATGTCGACGCCCTTGAGGTTGTTGCCGCTGGCGCCGCGCAGCGTCAGCCAGGCGTCATCGGACGGCACGTGCCTCTGCGTCGGCACCGCCACGCTGCGCTGACCCGAAAGATACTGGCCGGTGAGCGAGGCCGGATTGGCGGCCACGGCCTCCGGTGTGCCCTCGGCGATGACGCGTCCGCCGTGCAGGCCGGCGCCCGGACCGATATCGACCACGTGATCGGCCGCGCGGATCGCATCCTCGTCGTGCTCGACCACGATCACGCTGTTGCCGAGATCGCGCAGTCGCGCCAGGGTGTCCAGTAGGCGCTGGTTGTCGCGCTGGTGCAGTCCGATGGAGGGTTCGTCGAGGACGTACATCACCCCGACCAGGCCGGCGCCGATCTGGCTGGCAAGGCGGATGCGCTGCGCCTCGCCACCGGACAGGGTGTCCGCGCTGCGCTCAAGGGTGAGGTAGTCCAGGCCGACGTTCACCAGGAAACTCAGGCGCGCCACGATTTCCTTGACGATCTTGCCGGCGATCTGGCCGCGGCGGCCGGGCAGGTCGAGCTGCGAGAAAAAGGCCAGGGCCTGCTCGATGGGGACCTGGGTCAGCTCCGGCAGCGTGCGCTCGCCCACGAACACGTGTCGCGCCGCGCGGTTCAGCCGGCTGCCGCCGCAGTCGGCGCACTGGCGGGCCGAAAGGTAGCGTCCGAGTTCCTCGCGCACCGCGCTCGATTCGGTTTCGCGATAGCGTCGGGCCATGTTCGGCAGAATGCCCTCGAACGGATGACTGCGCGTGACCGCCTTGCCGCGCGCATCGCGCTCGGTGATCGTGATCGACTCGCGACCGCTGCCCTCGAGCACGACCCGCCTCACCTTGGCGGGGAGTTCGTTCCAGGGCATTTCGGGATCGAAGTCGTAATGCGCCGCGAGTGCGCCGATCAGCCGATAGTAATGTTCGTTGCGCCGGTCCCAGCCGCGGATCGCGCCGCCGGCGAGGCTCAGCTCGGGATCGATGATCACGCGCTCGGGGTCGAAGAAGGTTTGCACGCCCAGGCCGTCGCAGGTGGTGCAGGCGCCGAAGGGGTTGTTGAACGAGAACAGGCGGGGTTCCAGTTCGGCGAGCGAATAGCCGCATTGCGGGCAGGCATAGCGCGAGGAAAAGACCGGTTCCTCCGCCTTGGCGTCGTCCATGAAGGCGATGCGCGCGATGCCTTCGCCCAGGCGCAGTGCGGTCTCGAAGGATTCCGCCAGGCGTAGGGCGATGTCCGGACGTACCCGCAGGCGGTCGATCACCGCCTCGATGCTGTGCTTGCGCTTGGGGTCCAGCGTCGGGGCGCTGTCGACCTCGTAGACCTCGCCGTCGATGCGGGCGCGGATGAAACCCTGGCCGCGCAGCCCGTCGATCACTTGCGCGTGTTCGCCCTTGCGTCCGGATACCAGCGGCGCCAACAGCATGATGCGAGTGCCTTCCGGCAGGGCAAGCACCTGATCGACCATCTGGCTCACGGTCTGCGCTTCCAGCGGCAATGCGTGGTCCGGGCAGTACGGCGTGCCGGCGCGCGCATACAGCAGGCGCAGGTAGTCGTAGATCTCGGTGATGGTGCCGACCGTCGAGCGCGGATTGTGAGAGGTGGTCTTCTGCTCGATGGAAATGGCCGGCGACAGTCCTTCGATATAGTCCACGTCGGGCTTTTCCATCACCGACAGGAACTGGCGCGCATAGGCCGACAGGGACTCCACATAGCGCCGCTGCCCTTCCGCGAACAGCGTGTCGAAGGCGAGCGAAGACTTGCCGGAACCCGAAAGCCCGGTGATCACCACCAGTCGCTCGCGCGGCAGGTCAAGATCGATGTTCTTGAGATTGTGGGTGCGGGCACCGCGGATGCGGATCAGGTCCATGAGTCTACCAAGGCGCGATTCAGCCGGTTATCTTAAGCCCCGATCACCAGGGCTGCCAGTCCGGGGGATATTTTTCCGCATATCGTGGTCGAAAACCCCGGACCCGAAGGGGCCATGCCAAACCCATACCTACACTAGACGTAACTCAGGAGCGTATTGATGCGACAGCGCAAGGCATCCGGATTCGACGAAGACATGTCGCCCCAGGAAAAACGCACGGCCATGTCGCTGGCCGGCATCTATTCCGTCCGTATGCTCGGGCTGTTCATGGTGCTGCCGGTATTCACCCTTTACGGCGCCGAACTCAAGGGCCATACCGACTTCCTGATCGGACTCGCGATCGGCATCTACGGCCTGACCCAGGCCATCCTGCAGATCCCCTTCGGCATGCTGTCCGACCGCATCGGACGCAAACCGGTAATTCTGGCCGGCCTGGTCATTTTCATCATCGGCAGCGTCATCGCCGCGATGTCGCATACGATCTACGGCGTGATCTTCGGCCGCGCGCTACAGGGAGCGGGGGCGATCTCGTCCACGGTCATGGCGCTGGCCGCCGATCTGACCCGAGACGAACACCGCACCAAGATCATGGGCTCCATCGGTTTGAGCATCGGCATCGCCTTCAGTGTCGCCCTGGTGGCCGGCCCCATCCTCAACCGCTGGATCGGCGTCGACGGCATCTTCTGGGTCACCGCCGCGCTTGGCCTGGTCGCCATCGCGATCGCCCTGTGGGTCGTGCCCACGCCGCGCGCGCACAAGTTCCACCGCGACACCGAAGTCGTCGCCGACGCCTTCGGCGCGGTGCTGCGCGACGGCCAGCTGCTGCGGCTGGATCTCGGCATTTTCATGATGCAGTTCGTGCTGACCGCCAACTTCGTGGTCCTGCCGCTGGTGTTGACCCGCCTCACCGGCATCGCGCGCGGCGACAGCTGGGAGCTGTATCTGCCGGTGATGCTGATCGCCTTCGTGCTCATGGTGCCGCTGATCATCATTGCGGAGAAACGCCGCAAGATGAAATCCATGTTCCTCGGCGCCATCGCCGTGCTCGGCCTGTCCGAGATCCTGTATCTGTTCAGCGATCGCTCGCTGGCCGAGATGATCGCCACCCTGCTGATCTTCTTCACCGCCTTCAACCTGCTGGAGGCGAGTCTGCCTTCGCTGGTAGCCAAGATGGCGCCCTCGACGCGCAAGGGCACCGCCATGGGCGTCTATTCGACCTCGCAGTTCCTTGGCATCTTCGCTGGCGGCGCCATCGGCGGCGCGGTCTACGGGCGCTGGGGTTTCGACGGCGTGTTCCTGCTCGGTGCGTTCGGCGTCGGCGTCTGGCTGCTGCTCGCCAGCAGCATGAAAAGCCCGCGCTACCTGTCCAGCTACGTGCTGCAGCTCGAGGATGCCGCCGTGCGCGAGGAGGCCAGCACCACCGCAGCGCTGGCGCGCGTGCCCGGCGTGGCCGAGGTCATGGTCGTGGCCGAGGAGGGCGTGGCCTATCTCAAGGTCGACCGCAACGCGCTGGACGAGTCCCGCCTGCGTGAGTTTTCACCGGCAAGCACGTAGAATGCCGGCTTTGAGACCCTCGCGCCGGCAGGCCGTCGGGGGCGAGCACCAGGGAGACAGGGACTCATGGCCAGAGGCGTCAACAAAGTCATCTTGATCGGCAACCTCGGGGGCGATCCCGAGGTGCGCTACATGCCCAGCGGCGGCGCGGTGACCAACGTCACCCTCGCGACCAGCGAGAGCTGGAAGGACAAAAACAGCGGCGACCGCCAGGAACGCACCGAGTGGCACCGCGTCGTGTTCTTCAACAAGCTGGCCGAGATCGCCGGCGAATACCTGCGCAAGGGTTCTCAGGTGTACGTCGAAGGCAGCCTGCGCACGCGCAAGTGGCAGGGTCAGGACGGCCAGGACCGCTACACCACCGAAATCGTCGCCTCCGAAATGCAGATGCTTGGCGGCCGTACCGGCGGCAGCGCCGGCTTCGACGCTCCGGCCCAGCAGGCGCGCCCGTCCGCCGGCCAGGGCAGCGGCGGCGCCCGCCCCCCCGCCCAGCAGCAACCGCCCGCGCACCAGGAAGCCCCGATCGATTTCGACGACGACATCCCGTTCTAGCGTCCGCCAAACGAACGTGACGCCGTATTCGATCGGAAAACCGTGCTTGAGACGATGACAACGGACGTCATTCGATGAAAGGCATCATCCTGGCCGGCGGCTCCGGTACCCGGCTCTACCCGCTGACCCACGCGGTGTGCAAGCAGCTGCTGCCGGTCTACGACAAGCCGATGATCTACTATCCCCTGTCCACGCTGATGCTGGCGGGGATTCGCGAGATCCTGATCATTTCCACGCCTGCCGACCTGCCGCGCTTCGAGGCGCTGCTCGGCGACGGCGCGCAATGGGGGCTGTCGCTGAGCTATGCCGAGCAGCCCTCTCCGGACGGGCTTGCGCAGGCCTTCCTCATTGGCGAGTCCTTCATCGCCGGGGCGCCGGTGGCGCTGGTGCTCGGCGACAACCTGTTCTTCGGCCCCGGTCTCGGCCGCCAGCTACAGCATGCCGCGCGCCTGGAGCAGGGCGGGCATGTGTTCGCCTATCACGTGCACGATCCCGAGCGCTATGGCGTGGTCAGCTTCGATGCCGAGGGGCGTGTGCTGGATATCGAGGAGAAGCCGGCGAAGCCGCGTTCCCGCTATGCCGTCACCGGGCTTTATTTCTACGACGCGGAAGTGGTGGGGATCGCCAAGACCATCCGCCCGTCGGCGCGCGGCGAGCTGGAGATCACCGACGTCAATCGCGCCTATCTTGCGCGCGACCGGCTGACCGTGACGCCGCTCGGCCGCGGCACCGCGTGGCTCGACACGGGGACGCACGAATCGTTGCTGGAGGCGGCCAATTTCATCGAGGTGGTGGAAAAACGCCAGGGGCTGAAGATCGCCTGCCCGGAGGAGATCGCCTGGCGCCTGGGTTACATCGACACGGAGCGGCTCGCGCGGCTGGCGGCGCCCTTGCGCAAGAACGGTTATGGCGCGTATCTGCAGCGTTTGGTGGAGACGGCCTGATGCGTTTCGTGCCCACCGTGCTGCCCGAGGTGGTGGTAGTCGAGCCGGACGTGTTCGGCGACGCGCGCGGTTTCTTCCTCGAAACCTGGCACGCGGCCAAATTCCGCGAAGGCGGGATCGACGCCGCCTTCGTGCAGGACAATCACAGCCGTTCGCGCCAGGGTATCCTGCGCGGACTGCACTACCAGCTGGCGCGCCCGCAGGGCAAGCTGGTGCGGGTGGTGACCGGCCGGGTATTCGACGTGACCGTCGACCTGCGCCGCGCCTCGCCGCGCTTCGGGCGATGGGTCGGCGTCGAGCTGAGCGAGGAAAACCAGCGCATGCTGTGGGTGCCGCCCGGTTTCGGCCATGGCTTTTACGTGCTCAGCGAAATGGCCGATTTCGTCTACAAATGCACCGATTTCTACGCCCCGGAACACGAGCGCTGCATCCGCTGGGACGATCCGACCCTGGCCATCGACTGGCCGATACCCACGCATGCCGCGCCGCTGGTGTCCGCCAAGGATGCGGAAGGTGCGTGGCTGGGCGAGGCGGAGGTGTATCCGTGAGGGTGTTGATCACCGGCGCCGACGGCCAGCTCGGCAGCGCGCTGCGCGCCAGCGTGCCGACAGGCGTGACCGCAAGCGCGCTGACGCGCGCCGATCTGGACATCACCGATGCCGCGGCCGTGCGCGGCGCGGTGCGCGAGCTGGCGCCCGACTGGATCGTCAACGCGGCGGCCTATACCGCCGTCGATCGCGCCGAGGAGGCCTCTGAGCAGGCCTTTGCGGTAAATGCCGCGGGCCCGCGACTGCTTGCCGATGCGGCCCGTCATCGCGGTGCGCGTCTGGTGCAGGTGTCGACCGATTTCGTATTCGATGGGCAGCGAAGCCGGCCGTACCGCCCGGAGGACATGACCGCTCCGCTCGGGATTTACGGCGCGAGCAAGCTGGCGGGCGAGGACGCCGTGCGCGAACGTCTGGGGATGCAGGCGCTGGTCGTGCGCACCGCCTGGGTGTACGCGGCGCAGGGCAGCAATTTCATGCTCACCATGCTGCGCCTGATGCGCGAACGCGAGCGACTCGGCGTGGTGGACGATCAGGTGGGCACGCCGACCCGAGCACCGGGGCTGGCCGGCGCGATCTGGGCCATGATCGGCGCCGGGCTCGGCGGCACCTACCACTGGACCGATGCCGGCGTGGCGTCATGGTACGACTTCGCGGTGGCGATTCGCGACGAAGGCCTGGCCCTGGGACTGCTGGCGCGCGCCGTCGAGGTCGATCCCATCGCCACCGCCGACTATCCGACCCCGGCGCGGCGCCCGGCATACAGCGTGCTCGACAAACGCACCACCTGGGCGGCGCTCGGCAAGTCCGCGCCGCACTGGCGCGAGGCGCTGGGGGCGGAGCTGCGATGCCTCGCGCGGATGGAAGCCGAGACGCGGGTGCTCGCGCCATGAGCACCGCAACGCCCGAACGACTGCTGGTGACCGGCGGCGCCGGCTTCATCGGCGCCAATTTCGTCCATTATTGGCTGTCGCGCCATCCCGGCGGGCGCGTGGTCGTGCTCGATGCGCTGACCTATGCGGGCAATCGCGCCAGCCTTGCCGCGGCCGAGGGGCGTCCCGAGTTCCGTTTCGTGCATGGCGACATCCGCGATCAGGCCTTGGTGGAAACGCTGCTACGCGAGGAGACGATCGACACCCTGGTGCATTTTGCCGCCGAGAGCCATGTCGATCGCTCCATCGAAGGCCCCGACGCCTTCGTGAATACCAATGTCGTCGGTACCCACAGCCTGCTCAAGGCCGCGCGCGCCGTGTGGCTGGCCGGCGCTGCGCCCGCGCGGCACCGCTTTCATCATGTCTCCACCGACGAAGTCTACGGTTCGCTCGACGCGGACGATCCCGCCTTCACCGAGACCACGCCCTATGCGCCGAACTCGCCGTACTCGGCCAGCAAGGCGGCTTCCGATCACCTCGTGCGCGCCTACCACCACACCTACGGCCTCGAGACCACGATCAGCAACTGCTCCAACAACTACGGCCCGTACCAGTTCCCGGAAAAGCTCATCCCGCTGTGCATCCTCAACCTGCTCGACGGCAAGCCGCTGCCCATCTACGGCGACGGCAGCAACGTACGCGACTGGCTGCACGTGGAGGACCACTGCCGCGGGATCGAGCTGATCCTGCAGGGTGGACAGCCGGGCGAGACCTACAATATCGGCGGAGGCGCCGAGCGCGCCAATCTACAGGTGGTGGAAAGTCTCTGCGCGATCATGGACGCGCTGCGCCCGGCCGGCGCGCCGCACGCCCGCGCCATCACCTTCGTCAAGGACCGCCCCGGTCATGACCGGCGCTATGCCATCGACGAGCGCAAGCTGCGCGCAGCGCTGGGCTACGCGCCGGCGCGCAGCTTCGAGGACGGGCTGCGGGACACGGTGACGTGGTACCTCGCACGGCAAGACTGGTGGAAACCCATCCTCAGCGGCGAGTATCGCGAATGGGTGGGGCGGCAGTACGCATGGAACCCGCTGGTAGCAGAGTGAGATATTTGCGAGGCTGGTATTTAAGTACGCGAATTAACGCCTAGATATCTTGATTGTCACTGCGACTGAGCCATTTGAGTCGATATTCAGCCTGCTTGGCATCCCATTGGTTGAGATCACGGCACTGCGAGAATAGTCCAATGAATGGCGCTTCCTATATCAAGCATCTTTTCCTCCGATATGAATACTCCTAGTGTTTTACGCTCTACCACCATCAATTTGATCGGACAGCTCGTCCCCACAGTCGTTTCCTTGGCAACAGTTCCGCTTTATCTGCACTGGGTTGGTGAAGTGAAGTACGGTATTCTGTTGTTGGCCTTTACAATACTGGGGTATTTTGGCGCGTTCGATTTCGGTTTGGGTCGTGCCGTTGCTCAACGCGTGGCAGGACAGGAGGATGATGCGGCCAACAACCGCACATTTTGGACAGCTGCGGTTTTTGGATTGGTGATCGGTGTTTTAGGTGGCTTTATCCTGTTGGTGTTGGGGCATCTTTTCTTCTCCGGGCTGTTTCGTATTCCAGCTCAGTATCAAGAACAGGCGGTTGCGGCCATCCCTTGGTTGGCAGCGAGTGTGCCATTGGTCTCGGCATTATCGATCTTGGGTGGCGCGCTTCAGGCTAAACATGCATTTATTTCGCTTAATATTGGGCAATCCATGGGGATGGTTGCCTTGCAGGTATTTCCGTTGATTGGTGTTGCTATGGGATATGCCACCATCCCAGCCTTAGTGGCATCGGCACTGCTTGGTCGTTTGGTTGGTGTGGCGTATTTATATTGGTCAGTCAGTCGTGAACTACCATTCGTGGGATTGCCAAGAATCGATCGCCGCGAGGTGGGGCCGTTATTGCGCTTTGGGAGCTGGATAAGTCTTTCAAGTGTCTTGATACCGCTGCTAACAATTGTCGATCGCATGGTTATTGGTGCACGTATTGGGGCTGGTGCAGTCACGGTCTATACAATTCCTTTCTCATTAACGCAACGAGTTGCATATCTACCACTTAGCTTGGCTACGACGTTATTCCCGCGATTTTCACAACTTGATGATGAAGAAAGCAGGAAACTGCTGCATCAGGGAGTTATCGGCCTAACGGCGCTATTAACGCCATTGGTTGTGCTCGGACTATTGGGTATGCGGCCATTTTTTGATTTTTGGCTAGGGGCAGATATGGCCATAAAAACTGTGCCTGTGGCAATTATCATATTGCTTAGTGTGTGGCTTAATGGTCCTGCCTATGTGCCGAACATATACATGCCCGCCAAGAATAGACCTGATTTGATGTCTAAATTTTACCTCGTGGAGCTTCTGCCTTTTCTGGTGGTTTTGTGGGTAATGGTGGGGCTGTGGGGGGTGATTGGCGCGGCTGTCGCATGGATAATGCGAAGTGCCGCGGATGCGTTATTCTGTTTTTTAATGACAGGCACGCACGGGGTGTATTGGCGAGCTAGTCGATGGAATATGGTGGCTGTAGCGCTGGCTGTCTGGGTGGGCGGATTGTCGTTGCCGTTCATGGAACGGATGCTATGGAGCATTATATGTGTTGTTTTGTCATGCGTTACCGCATGGCTTTGCCTGACGGATGAAATGAAGCTGGGAATCGTTGGACGTGTTGCCAAAATCAAGAGGGGGGTTGGTGGCTAGCCATGCATTATTAATGCATGAGTTTTCGGTGGAGCAGTCCCGGTCGACTTGTGGTGATTTATTGAAGTCGATCCATGGTTATTCCGTGCGGGTTGTCTTTTCGGGGAAGTGAAGGTGAGTAACGTGGACTTGAGAGATGCTGATATTAAGGCAGACGAATTCATGTCTGCCATCTCTCGGTATATGAGGCCGTTTTTAGGTACTCATATCTATGAAGCAAAAATGAAGGACTATAGCGAGAAAACAAATCCGGTTGGATCGGGCTATGCGTCCTGGCTTGAATCACTGATGACCGAAATTAGATGCAAATATGCTCTAGGTAAGGACCTTAAAATACTGGATTTTGGCTGTGGGACGGGGGAATTGACCGTTATTCTGAACTTGCTTGGGTATGATGCATATGGTGTTGATCTTCATCGCGAGCACCTTGGGTTCGCCAGGATTTTGGCTCGTGAGAATAATGTCGATGAAATAAAATTTATTGAAGGCGATGGTGATGGCCTGCCATTTGAAGATAAAAGTTTCGATGTTGTGACAATGTTTGTGGTTCTTGAGCATTTGAGTGATCGGGTTCTTGGTGTGCTGATGCCCGAACTTAAAAGGGTGTGCAGGCATGTGTTATTTGTGCTTGTTCCTAATAAAATTCAACTAAGAGACGACCATACTGGTTTGGCGTTCTTGCCGTGGATGCCAAGATGGTTGGCGTTGGGTTATTTGAAGTTGCGTGGCAAGCGGCACCAGTACCTCATATCAGATAATGGCTCATGGGATGTTTACTATAGGTCATTGTCAAACATAGAAAGACATTTTGATGCTGGTGGTTTTGAAATAAGTTTTATATCAGATGAAAATGTTTTTCCGTCTTTGTCGCTCGTGCCGCCTATAAATGGCGTCTTTAAGAATTTTCATGTGAGGGGTAAATCAATCCGTGTTGGTGTCCCAATACCTCGCGATTGGCTGATCAATAAAGGTGTGAAAAAGCAGTATTTTTATCCATACTTGAATTTGTTGTTCGAGCCAAAAGGCGAGGGTTGAGGTGAAGATAACGTTTGTTCTGCCGGGTTCTGGAAATAACCCTGTTGGTGGGTTTAAGGTGGTGTATGAGTATGCGAATGGCTTGGTTTCATGTGGTCATGAAGTAACGATTATTCACCCGGCTGTCTTGTATAAGAAAAATAATATTTTTTTTCTATCAATCAAGATTGTTAGATTTTTGCAGAGGTTCTTTGATAAAAGTTACTGTCCAGTCGGGTGGTTTGCTCTAGACAATAGAGTGAGGTGTTCGTGGGTTTTCTCATTGGAGGAAAAGCGGATTCCGCCGTCGGATGTGATCGTGGCGACGGCATGGCAGACCGCAGAATGGATCGCAACGTACGGCAGCCTCCCGGGCAAGAAATACTATCTGATACATGACTATGAGCATTACATGGTTGCTCGCAGCGAAGTAAAAAAACGCATGTGCGACACGTATCGTGCTGGATTCGTTAATATAATCACTTCGCCTGCGGGTGCTGCATTATTGAGGCAGTGCGGTGCCGATTACGATGCCTATATACCAAATGGGATCGATTTCAATATTTATAATATAAAGCAATCCGTTGATTCTATTGGAAGGCGAAAAATAGGGTTTCCAACCCGGCGTGAGACATTTAAGGGTACGGCTGACGCCATAAAGGCGTTGTCGAGGGTGCGGGAAGTTTGCGGTCATGATCTTGATATTTGGTCTTTTGGCCCTAAAAAACCGAACTTCATGCCTGATTGGGTTGAATACCATGAGCGCCCACGCGATAGCGAGCTTTGTGATCTCTATAACGCCAGCATGATTTTTCTAATGCCATCGCATTACGAGGGCTGGGGCTTGCCAGGTGCCGAAGCTATGTCGTGCGGGGCAGCGTTGGTATCTACTGATAATGTTGGTGTTAGAGCCTATGCCAAAGATAATGTGAATGCACTGCTGAGTCCGCCGGCTGATATTGATGCGTTGGCGTCTAATGTAGTCGATCTGCTAAGAGATGCTCAGCGTAGATTTAAAATTTCTCAGGCCGGTGTGGAGTGTATCCGCGAGTTCAGCTGGAGAAAATCATTAATACAATTAAATGATTTGATATCGAATCATAAATCGATATGATGTTTTGGGTGGTTGATGTTCGAGTGTTGTCGTCATTACTTCCCGAGATTGGTTGGCGCGATAATTTGATGGTCAATCCAAAAATGGTGCGGAGATTGGGTGCGAGTGTCTTTGCTGCGAAGATCGGATTATTGATGTTTTTGAAGACAGGCGTGAGGAGGCGTCAATCAAGGAGCTAAACTGCCGGCCCGGCTTCTATGAGGCAATCATCTTACTCTGGCGCCGGGTTTGCGGCATGGAAACCGCTGATGCACGCGCCCCAAGGCCCGGTGTGCTGAGAACGGGCTGACAAATCTGCTGGCGGAGGGGCTGCTGGAGAGCGAAGTCGCCAAGGCTGTGCTGAGAAAAAATGGTGAGCCCGCCGGCTCGCCGCGAGATGGCGCGGACGATAAAGAGCGTTGACAGATCACCGTGCGCTGGGAGAGGCGCATGAGCGCCATGGCGTTGGGCTACATCCGCCACCCGATGGCATTGTCAAACCGTGTGAATGGATCGTGACGATGATTCGGTGCCGCTGGCGCTACTAGGGCTTGTTCGCACTATGCGGTGAGGCGCAGCCGGAGCCACTTTGCGTGGCTCGCCAGGCGCCGCGGGCGCGGAGTGGCCTGCCACATGAGCTGCCGCAACACCGCGAGATGTGGAAGGCGGCGGGGCCCTGCGGGTTGCGGCTGAAAAAACCTGCTCGGCGTTGCTCGTGACCGATTCGAGTTCACCAAACTGCGCTCCTTGCGCTCAGTCACAACAGCGCCCCAGCGCATGGTGTGAGCAGGCCCTAGACCGATATCCGCATCTCGCCGCGTGTTAGGCTGGCTGAGATGGGCTTGATCCGGTAGCATTCACGCTTGTTTCCTGTGGGGGGATCCTTGCTCCTCTGCCCCGCGGGGTGCGGTTACGGGCGTACTACTTCTAGGCCTCTCGATAAAGCATGCCAGTATGACTGATGTTGTGAACATACGTGCGCGGACCCTCCTCGGGCCTTTCTGGCGCTGGTGGTCTTATCGCGATTTGGTGCGCAATTTGGTCTCAAAGGAGATCAAGGTGCGTTACCAAGGGGCCGTGCTGGGCTTTGCCTGGTCGCTCATGAATCCGCTGATGATTACCTTGATGTACCTCTTCGTCTTCACCTATGTGTTTCGCTCTTCGCAGCCGAACCATGCGCTTTATATGGTGACAGGCATCGTGCATTGGACGTTGTTTTCGACCTTGGTCACCCAGGCGCCGGAACAACTGGTGGGCAATGCCGATCTGCTCAAGAAGATCTACTTCCCGCGTTTGCTGGTGCCGCTTTCGAACCTGTTGGTCAATTCCGTGCTCTGGTTCATGGCGCTGGTGGTGTTCCTGATGCTTTACGGGCCATTAGGCGGTAAGCTGCACTGGGCGCTTCTGGTCTATCCGTTCTATCTGTTGCTGTTCCTGGGATTCGCATTCGGTCTCATGTTGATCCTATGCGTGCTCTATGTGGATTTTCGGGATCTCAAGCATCTGGTCGAAGTCTTTGTGCAGCTGTTTTTCTGGACGACCCCCATCATCTATCCGCTGAGCATGGTGCCAGCCCGCATCCGCGATCTCTTTCTGGTGAATCCGCTAACGGAGTTCACACATATCTTTCAGGATATTTTTTGGGCAGGGCAGCTGCCATCATGGCAGATCAGTGCCGCTTTTTCAGCCTGGGCGGCCCTTTCTTTGGGCGTGGGCCTCTGGCTCTTCTATCGTCGCGGTGCAAAATTGATCGAACGCCTATGAGCGAGCCCGTCATCATCGTCGAGCAGGTCACGAAGGACTTCGTGCTCCATCATAATGCACAGGACTCTCTCAAGAAGCGGGTCGTCGGTCTGTTCGACAAACGCTGGCGGCCGCAACCTCATCGTTTCCGTGCTTTGGATAATGTTTCTTTCAGCGTAGAACGCGGCGAGGCGCTGGGTCTCATGGGGCACAACGGTTCCGGCAAGAGCACCCTGCTGACCTTGATTGCCGGTATTGTGCCTCCGACCACTGGTCGCGTCGTGACCCGCGGCCGCCTCGTGCCGATGATTGCCTTGGGCGTGGGTTTCAACCCCGAGCTGACGGGGGAAGAGAATATCTATCTGAACGCCAGCCTGTTCGGCCTGAAAAACCGGGAGACTCGGGCGTTGTTTAGCTCGATTCTGGACTTCTCAGAGCTCGGAGAGTTTATCTACGAGCCTGTGAAGAACTATTCCTCCGGTATGTATGCGCGGCTTGGGTTTTCCGTCGCGGTGCATCTGGACCCCGAAATCTTGTTGGCTGACGAGATTTTGTCTGTGGGCGACGCAGACTTTCAGCTCAAGTGTCTCGATCGCATCGAGACCATGCGCAAGAATGGGATGACATTGTTGTTCGTATCACATGCGGAGAGCCAGGTCGCGCAATTCTGCGACCGCTACGTTCGGCTGGAGCACGGACGCATCGTGAGACAGGGTAGTACAGCCGAGCTGGAGCAACCCTCCGTGGGGGCCGCAGTAAGGGCATGAGACGCGCTCTGGGTAGCGAATTCACGGGGTCGGTGGTGACCGATATCACATTTCGTCATTATGAGCGGAGGAGCAGGAGCGCATCTCCACCCAGTTTTACGCAAGGGATACTTAAGCCTATTCATTTCGTTCCCGACGAGGTGGTGCCGGTCAGCAAGGCTTTTCGGTGTGCTCGGGAGATGCATGGTTCAGCTACCTTGGCGGTCATCCACCCGGTGATGCTCGATAGGCAAAGTGGCGATGCGGGGAAAGAATCATGAGCCAGTCGGCAATTACCGCGAAGGTCAGGGCCTGCTTCAAGGCCTATGACATCCGTGGCCAAGTCCCGGAAATGTTGGATGCCGATGTGACTTATGCGATTGGCCGCGCCTTTGTCGATGAAATCGGCGCTGCGAAAGTCGTGGTTGGCCATGACGTGCGCCTGGAAAGCCCCATGCTTTCTGAAGCCCTGATTCGTGGGCTGTGCGATGCCGGCGCGGACGTGATTGACATTGGCTTGTGCGGCACGGAAGAAGTCTATTTCCAGACGTTCCACCGTGAGACAGATGGCGTGGGTGGCGGCATCATGATCACCGCGAGCCACAACCCCAAGGGCTACAACGGCATGAAGCTCGTGCGCGAGGGCGCACGGCCCGTCAGCGGCGATACCGGTCTTTTTGCCGTTCGCGATCGCGTGATCTCCGGCGAGTATCAGCCGGCGGATCGCCGGGGCAATGTGATCGAGGATCACGACAAGACCGCTTATATCGAACACCTGCTGGGTTACGTTGATGTCTCCCGCCTCAAACCGTTGACCATCGTGGCCGACCCCGGCAACGGCGGTGCCGGTCCGGTCATGCGACGCTTGGAAAAGTACTTGCCCTTCAAGGTGCATTACGTCCATGAACAGCCGGATGGCAATTTCCCCAATGGTGTGCCGAATCCGTTATTGCCGGAAATGCGTTCGGCCACATCAAAGGCTGTGGCTGAGCATGGCGCCGATCTGGGCATTGCCTGGGACGGCGACTTCGACCGCTGCTTCCTGTTCGACGCCAAGGGCCGTTTCATAGAAGGCTACTACCTGGTGGGACTGCTGGCCGAGACGCTGCTGGCCAAGCATCCGGGGGCGAAGATCATCCATGACCCCCGTCTGACCTGGAACACCATCGAACAGGTGCGGGAGGCGGGTGGTATCCCGGTCCAGTCCAAGACCGGCCATGCCTTCATCAAACAGCGCATGCGCGAGGAAGACGCCGTCTACGGCGGCGAGATGAGCGCACACCACTATTTCCGGGAATTCGCCTACTGCGATTCTGGCATGATCCCTTGGCTGCTGATCGGCGAGTTGATGAGCGCGAGCGGCAAGACCTTGGCGGATCTGGTCGACGAGCGCATGGCTGCCTATCCATGCAGCGGCGAGATCAACTGTCGGGTCGAGGACGTGCCGGGCACGATCGAGCGGGTGCTGGCCCGCTTCTTGCCTCAGAATCCAACCGTAGACCGGACGGATGGTGTCAGCGTGGAGTTCCCGGACTGGCGTTTCAATCTGCGTGGGTCCAATACAGAGCCATTGCTCAGGCTGAATGTCGAAGTCAGAAACAATGCCTTTCCCGTCCCTCATCTGGTGGATGAAATCGAAGCCGTGATTCAGGGGGCGTGATGTGCCGTCCATCGCTGGATCCGGTTGAGTTCGCAACGGAATTGTACTTATGCATGGCGTAAATTTTTATCGGGCATTCGAAGATCGCTATCGTGGTTCTCGGGAGTTAATCAAGGGGAGATTGCGGGTCTATCTCCCGTTCGTTCTGCCGCTAAAGAGCATATATGACCATTGTGCCGTAATCGATTTGGGGTGTGGCCGGGGCGAATGGCTGGAACTCCTGGGTGAATCCGGTTTTTCCTGCCAAGGCGTCGACCTGGATGAAGGGATGCTGGCGGCCTGCCGAGAACGAGGATTTTCCGTCGACAAAAAAGACGCCATAGAGGCTCTCGAGCAACTTCCTGACGAAAGCCAGACGATCGTTTCGGGCTTCCATATGGCAGAGCATATCCCATTTGGCGCATTGCAAAAGTTGGTGGAAGAGGCGTTGCGGGTGTTAAAGCCCGCCGGTCTACTTATTTTGGAGACGCCAAATCCGGAAAACATCGTCGTCGGCTCATCCAGTTTCTATTCAGACCCCACGCATCTGCAGCCGTTGCCGCCTAGGCTGTTGTCGTTTTTGCCGGACTACACAGGATTCCTGCGCACCAAGACCCTGGGGCTTCAGGAGCCTGAGGAACTGCGAACCGCGAAGAACATCAGCTTGCTGCAGGTGCTCAACGGCGTGAGTCCGGACTACGCAATAGTTGCCCAAAAGGCGGCGCAGGAAGAAATACTGAAGGGTTTTGATGCGGCTTACGAACAACGATACGGTTTGACCCTTGAAGATCTGGCGATGCGCTATGAAGCGGGACACCTGCAGCGAATAGATGAAGCTGTCGCGCATGCGCAAAAGGCGGAAGCAACGGCCTTGCAGGCGCTAAGTGAGTTGCATGGGATTTGTGGCAGTCGATCCTGGAGGATGACAGCCCCCCTGAGATGGATGGCGCATCAGCTTAGGATGGTGCGCCAGGAAGGCGCGACCGTAAGGGCAAAGAAGTTTGTTAAAAAAATGGCCTATCCCGTGGCGCGGCGTGGTGTTGTTCTTCTGCAATCCCATTCGCGTCTCAGGCATTTTGGCGTGCGTGTTGTGAAGAAGATTGGCTTGTATGCGCCGCTCAAGAAACTATATGGAAGAATGAAAGAACGCGTTCAACAGAACAACGAAATAAATCAATGCGATTTGAATGACCTCCCTCCGCGTGCGCGCAGTGTTTACGAAGAGCTCGATCGAGCTATTAATTCCAGAAAGGAGCGGCATTGATGCGTATCGTCCTGGACTTGCAGGGCGCGCAAACCGAAAGCCGGTTTCGCGGTATCGGGCGATATTCGCTGTCTCTGGCGAAAGCGATTGCACGCAATCGTGGTGAGCATGAGGTCATCGTGGCCTTGAATGGCTTGTTTCATGAAACCATAGAGCCCGTTCGCGCGGCCTTCGAGGGCATTCTTCCACAAGAAAACGTGCGGGTATGGGAGGTGCCGGGACCCACTAGGGCCACAAACCCAAATAACCGGCAACGACGCCAAGTGGCTGAACGAATTAGGGAAGCTTTTTTTGCTAGCCTAGATCCCGACGTGGTGTTGATCACCAGTCTATTCGAGGGATATGGGGATGATGCGGTCACCAGCGTTGGAGAATTGGATGGGAATACTCCCGTCGCTGTTGTCCTATATGATTTGATTCCGCTCATAAATCCAGATGAGAATTACAAGTCGAATGATATTCTCCGGGAGCACTATTCTCGCAAGATCCAGTCTCTAAAACGAAGCCAACAACTGCTAGCCATTTCCGAAAGCGCTCGGCAGGAAGCCATCGATGCCGTTGGCTTCGATGAGCATCGGGTTGTCAATGTATCGGGGGCATTTGACCCATCGTTTCATAGGTTGAATTTGTCGGAGCAAGAGAAGGGCGAGGTTTGTCGTAGGGTCGGAATCACACGTGAGTTCGTCATGTATACGGGCGGCGCGGATGACAGAAAGAACTTGCGCCGTTTGATTCAAGCCTATGCGGAGCTTCCTGATGGTTTAAGAGATATACACCAGCTTGTGCTTGCCGGGAAAATGCCGGAAGGTCACGCGAAGGATCTTCTGAAAACTGCCAAGAGCTGCGGCTTGACGGACGAAGAAGTCGTTCTGACCGGCTATGTCGAAGACGACGACTTGCTCAAGTTGTACAACAGTTGTGCATTATTCGTTTTTCCATCGCTGCATGAAGGATTCGGTCTTCCTCCGCTGGAGGCCATGGCCTGTGGGGCGCCTGTCATAGCCTCCAATGCAACAAGCCTCCCTGAGGTGGTGGGTTATGAGGATGCGTTGTTCGATCCTTGTTCGGTTTCATCGATAAGCAGGAAAATGGAGCAGGGGCTCGTAGATGAGGATTTTCGCGCTTCTCTTGCCGCCCACGCAAAATCGCAGATCGGTAAGTTCTCTTGGGATGAAAGCGCCAAGCGCGCGCTGCGGGCGGTTCGGGTCTTCGATCGCGGCTCTTCGGTGAAGGGTCTTGCGCCTGTCAATGTACAGAAAACATCGAAATTTCTTCAAAACAACAAAAAAATACTTGTAATCAAGCTGGATCATATGGGGGATTTGCTTCTCGCGGTTCCTGCCATTACGAAATTGCGAGCCAGATATCCCTATGCAACCATAGATGCAGTGGTCGGAAGCTGGAACGCTTCGATCGCCGAGCAGATCAAGGTTTTTGACAATCTGTTTTTTTTGGACTTTTTCAAGAAGAAATCGGCCGAATCACCATCCGCTAAAGACAGCGAGATCGGTGAATTTCTCGATCGGCTTGGTGAGTACGATATTGCGATAGATTTGCGAAGACAAAGAGACACGCGATTTCTGCTCGCGAAGGTGAAGGCCAAACACAAAGCAGGCTACCAGACCTTCGACCCGGATATTGACGACAAGCTTGATGTGGTGCTTCCCTCCTACCCCGATATCCCATTCGAGACGACACCGCTCAACAGGACGTCAATCACCGTCCAAATGCTGCGCATAATCGATGCCTTGCCTGAGGACATCAATGATTACGTGTCGCTCCCCGCGCTGGCTGAGCGGCGGAAAGACGATTCGAGCGCGGTGGCAATCTTTCCCCATGCCGGGAACGACGTTAAGGAGTGGGGGCGCGAAAATTATCGTGGGCTCATCGAGTTGCTGGATCAGGATGCACGCATCGAAGCCATCAATGTTTATTTCGCCAGTGATGATGAAGCACGTCGATTCGGCCTCGGGTCCGACGGGAAAATTACGATTCATGCAGGGCTTGAGTTCTCTGATCTTGTGCAGTCTCTTGCGAGGAATGCCATCTGCGTAGCCAATAACTCGCTTGGCGTACATTTGGCCGGCTATCTCGATCTCATTGTTCTCGGTGTTTATGCGGGACATGAGACGGTTGCAGAATGGGCGCCCGTATTTGGCGACAGCTATGTTGTCCACGAAAGTGTTTCCTGTTCACCTTGCCATATTGCGTCCCGTTCCGACTGCCAGCACGAAATGCGTTGTCTGGCAAACATTTCCGTCGAGTTTGTTTACAACAAGGTGATGGAGGCGGTTTCGTCTTTAAGGGATGATCGCGATGCTTCGGGGAGCGGAGCCATACAGACTAGTGTTTCTTCGGCCAAGAGCCCGGATGAGATAGTTACAGAACTACTGAATTCGCTCGCTGATTGTGGGGGGGGCGATTTCACTGATGCCGACAAGGGGAGGATCGCACGGTGCGTTGCCTCCAATATCGTTCCGGTCGGGCAGAACAGGCAACTGTTTGTGGATGTGTCGGCACTGGTTCATGTTGATGCAAAGAGCGGAATTCAACGTGTCGTACGAAGTGTTCTCGGCTATTTGCTGAACAATGAGCCATCTGGTTATGACGTGATTCCCGTTTATGCAAATGCGGATAGATTGGGATACTTCCGGGCGAATGCGTTTTCCAGTTCATTTTTAGGTGAGCCTGCTGTCGGTGGCTTAAGAGATGACGCCATATCGTTCTATCCCGGAGATGTCTTTTTGGGCTTGGATTTGCATCCGCATGTCGTCTCCGCCCAGAGGGAAACCCTTGAGCAGATGCGGCGCCATGGAGTTCTGATCAAGTTTGTAGTGTATGACCTGCTTTGTGTGCTGATGCCGCACTTCTTCGACGATGCTTTGGTGACCGCCTTTCGGCAGTGGCTGGAAGTGGTGGCCGCGAGCGATGAGGCTGTGTGTATCTCCAAGGCGGTTGCCGATGAGCTCACCGACTGGGTCGACAGGAATGATCCGAAGAGAAGTCGGCCGCTTCGTATCTCCTGGTTTCACCTGGGGGCCGACATAGAGAATTCGTCTCCATCGCGTGGTCTTCCGCCTGATGCGGAGGAAGTACTTCGGACGGCAACGGGGCGAGTCAATTTTCTTATGGTGGGTACCTTGGAACCCCGGAAGGGGCATGCCCAGGCGCTTGCCGCATTCGAGGTGCTCTGGGAAGAGGGCAGCACCGCCAATCTGATCATAGTCGGCAAGGAAGGCTGGAAGACCGGAGAGCTGGCGGAGCGGCTGCGCAGTCATCCGGAGATGAATAAGCGTCTGTTTTGGCTCGAAGGAATCAGCGACGAGTACCTGGAGCGGATCTATGCGGCAAGCACTTGTCTGATCGCTGCATCCGAGGGCGAGGGCTTCGGTCTTCCTCTGATCGAGGCCGCTCAGCGGCACCTGCCCATTATTGCGCGTGACATCCCGGTATTTCGTGAGGTTGCCGGCAAGCATGCATATTATTTCGAAGGCCGCGAGCCGGAGGCATTGGCGAAAAGTGTCAATCAATGGTTAGGGCTTTACGACTCGAATACCTATCCTCAATCCTCCGATATTCCATGGATGACATGGAGCCAGAGTGTGGAGCAGCTTCTGTCCATCATATTGCCCGTGAATCAGACGGTGGCAATGAAATGAGTGTCATGACTACGAATCGCTGTATTACCACCGCCGCCTGCGAAAAACGGCCGAGCTGGCGCATTACGTGCCCTATTTCTACCCCCTGGACGGCATCCTGGAATGGAACCGGATGTACGGGCGCAAGGGGTTCTTTCAGTACCAGTGCGTCCTGCCGCCCGCAGCCAGCGCGGAGGGCGTGCAGGATCTGCTCGAGATCATCGCCCGGCACAAGACGGGCTCGTTCCTGGCGGTGCTCAAGACCTTCGGGCACAGTCCTGCGCCGGGAATGCTTTCCTTCCCGCGGCCGGGGGCAACCCTGGCCCTGGATTTCCCGAACCAGGGTCGGAGTACCCTAAGGCTTCTGGACGAACTCGATGCGGTCGTGCGCGCATGCCGGGCGACCTGTTCCGTGCTGCCTATCCCGCCTGGTCGGAGTTCAGCGCCTTCGTCGATCCGAAGTTCTCGTCGAGTTTCTGGCGGGGGGGCATGGAGTGACTATGCAACGTATCGTGATTTTTGGGGCCACCTCTGCCATCGCCGCGGATCTGAACGAGCACGCACGGCATGAGGCCCTGCTGTCCCAAGCCGAGGAAGCCCTGAGCGGCATGGACGTCGTTCTGGTCTCGCATGGCTCGCTGCCGGATCAGAAGGCCTGCGAGCGATCGGTCGAACTGACGCTCGCGGAGGTGACGACCAACGCCCTGAGCGCGATCTCGCTGCTGACCCTGTCGGCGAACAGGCTGGAGGTGCAGGGGGGGCGGCGTGGTCGCCGCGATCAGCTCCGTCGCCGGCGACCGGGGGCGGCAGAGCAACTACGTTTACGGTGCGGCCAAGGGGATGCTGACCCTGTTCCTCCAGGGGTTACGCAATCGTTTGGTGCGTGCGGGCGTCTCGGTGGTCACCATCAAGCCCGGCTTCGTGGATACGCCCATGACGGCGCATATCGAGAAAAAGGGCCTGCTGTGGGCGCCGCCAGAAGCCGTGGCCCAGGGTATACTGCGCGCGATCGCCAAGCGGCGGGATGTTGTCTACCTGCCGGGAGTGTGGCGGTGGATCATGTTGATCATCCGGCATATTCCCGAAGCCGTTTTCAAGCGGCTCGAGTTATGAGCCCCCGGCCGGTCGCCTTCTTCGATTTCGACGGCACGCTGACGTATCGGGACAGCCTGATCCCGTTTCTCAGGATGGTGAGAGGAAGCGCGCCGCTGGCTTTGGATTTGCTGTCGGTATCGCCCTGGCTGTTGGGGTATGCTTTGCGCATCACGCGAAACGATCGCGCCAAGGAGGCGCTTTTTGGCCAGGCGCTCGCCGGGACATCGCTGGAAGACTTGCGTTCCCTAGGGCGCGACTTCGCGGAAACACACATCAACGGGATGCTCCGCTCGGACACCTTCGCGCGGCTGCGCTGGCACCAGTCGCAGGGGCACCGATGCGTGCTGGTCAGCGCCTCGCTGGACGTTTATCTGGAGCCGTGGGCGGAGCGCGTCGGCATCGATGCCTGCCTGGCCTCCTCGCTCGAGGCCGACGCCGAGGGCGTGCTGACGGGGAAGTTTGAGGGTGCCGACTCTACGGCCACGAAAAGGTTCGGCGCATCCGGGCCCTCCTGGAGAGCGTTGGCTCCCCGAGGAGGACCTATGCCTAAGGCGACAGCTCGGGAGACATTCCCATGCTCAGCATGGCGAGCGAGGGCTCCCGCGTGAAAGGTGCTATTCGCCCGTTCGTGACACAACACACCGATACTAGAGAGTGAACCATGTCGAAAACAGCCATCATCACCGGCATCACCGGCCAGGACGGCGCCTATCTGGCGGAGTTGCTGCTGCAGAAGGGCTACGTCGTCTACGCGACCTACCGTCGCACGAGCTCCGTTAATTTCTGGCGTATGGAGGAACTCGGCGTGGCGGGGCATCCGAACCTCCACCTGGTCGAATTCGACCTCACCGACATGAGTTCGGCCATCCGCCTACTGCAGAACAGTGGCGCGACGGAGATCTATAATCTCGCCGCGCAGAGTTTCGTGGGCGTGTCCTTCGACCAGCCGGTCACCACCGCGGAGATTACCGGCGTGGGGGCGCTGAACTTGCTGGAGGCGATCCGGATCGTGAACCCGAAGATCCGCTTCTACCAGGCGTCGACTTCCGAGATGTTCGGCATGGTACAGGCGATCCCGCAGACGGAGGAGACGCCGTTCCACCCCCGCAGCCCCTATGGCGTGGCCAAACTGTACGCACACTGGATCACGGTGAACTACCGCGAGAGCTACGACATCTTCGGCTGCAGCGGCATCCTGTTCAACCACGAGTCGCCGCTGCGGGGCCTGGAGTTCGTGACCCGCAAGATCACAGACAGTATCGCCAAGATCAAGCTGGGCAAGCTGGACGTGCTGGAGCTCGGCAACCTCGACGCGAAGCGCGACTGGGGCTACGCCAAGGAGTATGTCGAAGGCATGTGGCGCATGCTGCAGGCAGACAAACCCGGCACCTATGTGCTGGCGACCGGCCGTACCGAATCGGTGCGCGATTTCGTGACCATGGCCTGCAAGGCGGTGGACATCGAGATTCAATGGCAGGGCGAGGGCGAGGATGAATACGGGGTCGATGCCGCCACGGGCAAGACGATCGTGCGCGTCAACCCGAAATTCTATCGGCCGGCCGAGGTCGATCTGTTGATCGGCGATGCCGAAAAGGCGCGGCGCGAACTGGGTTGGGAGCCCAAGACCAGCCTGGAGGAGCTGTGCCAGATGATGGTCGAGGCGGACCTGCGCCGGAATGAGTCCGGTTTTTCGTTCTGAGGGGCCGGCATTCGCTTGAAGCCGGATGCGAGTAGGCTGTGCCGCCGCAATCCCGATGCGAGCAGAGGTTGCAGATGAAGATAGCCCTGGTTACCGGAGCTTCCGGATTTACCGGAAAGTATATGGTTGCCGCACTTAAGGACAGAGGATACCGCGTGGTCGGCCTGGGCCAGGACGACTGCGGTGCGGACGTTAGCCTTTCGTGCGATCTGACCGACGCCGAGGCCGTCAGGCGGGCGATCGCGGAGGCGCAGCCTACCCATGTGGTGCACCTGGCTGGCATCGCATTTGTCGGGCATGGCAGCGCGGAGGATTTCTACCGCGTGCATGTGTTCGGTACGCTCAACCTCCTGTCCGCCCTGGAGACCCTGGCGCAGCCGCCGCGCGTGCTGATCGCCGGCTCCGCCAACGTGTACGGCACGCCGGATGTCGAGGTGCTCGACGAGTCGATCTGCCCCGCGCCGGTCAATCACTATGCGACGAGCAAGCTGGCGATGGAGCACATGGTGCGTACCCGTTTCGAGCGCATGCCCATCGTGATCGCGCGCCCCTTCAACTACACCGGGATCGGGCAGTCCGAGGACTTCCTGATCCCCAAGATCGTGTCCCACTTCAAGCGCGGGGCCGAGACGATCGAGCTGGGGAACCTGGACGTGAGCCGGGATTTCTCCGATGTGCGCGACACCGTCGATGCCTATGTGGCGTTGCTCGAATCCGATGTCCGTTCGCAGGTGGTGAACGTGTGCAGCGGCCGCGCCGTCGCCCTGCGTGCGGTGCTGGCCGAGGTGGGCAGGTTGGCCGGCTACGAGATCAAGGTCAGGGTCAACCCGGCCTTCGTGCGGGCCAACGAGATACCCGTCCTGCGCGGCAGTCGTGACAAGCTGGTGTCTCTCGTTGACTGCGCAATTCCGCGCCCGTTATCCGATACGTTGGCCTGGATGTACCAAGAATGAGGATTGGTCTGTCCACTTCTGTACTGGAACCCGCGCGTACCGCTGGCCGGCTTGACGGCATGGGAGTTTACACACAGCACTTGTTGAACGGATTGAAGGAGCGTCAACAGCAGGTAGTGCCCTTGTCTTTCCCTAAGCGTGGAGATGGGGGGCGGTTGTCGGTCGGGCAGTCTTTTGGCGTGCCATTTCCTGTGGCGGCGCTGGGTGGTGTGTTTAGTGGCGGCTTTTGGCGGCAGAATCCAAAGGTCGATGTATACCATGCGACCGATTATCGGGTTTTGCCTATGCGCTGCCCTGTGGTGGCGACGTTGTACGATGCCATCCCGATGGTGGACCCGTCGATGGCCAATCCACGGTTCAGGCAGCTGAAAAATGCCTTGATGCGAAAGTTGGCGAGTTATGCCGATGCGGTGATCGCCATTTCTTCATATTCGGTCGCCGAACTGGTGGAGCATTATCGGGTCGATGAGTCGCGTATTCGGGTGATTCACTGTGGTGTGGACAAAGTCTGGCTGACAGATCCAGATCCTGCATTTGTCGGTCAGATCTTGCCGCGTTACGGGCTGACGCCCGGGTATTTCCTGGCTGTGGGAACACTCCAGCCCCGCAAGAATTTCACCCGCGTGATTGAAGCCCATGCATTGCTGCCTCAGGAGGTGCGTCGTGAGCATCCCTTGGTCGTTGTGGGTAAACCGGGCTGGCGCTGTGAGAATCTGATCGAAACCCTCAAGCATAAGGAAGCGCAAGGCGAAGTGCGCTGGTTGTCCGATGTCGGAGAGAGGGCTGAACTGCGGGCCTTGTATTATGGGGCATCGACCTTTGTGTTTCCGTCTCTGTACGAGGGTTTCGGATTGCCGGTGTTGGAGGCCTTTGCCAGCGGTATCCCAGTGGTGACGTCTAATACGACCTCGTTGCCGGAGGTTTCCGCGGGCATCGCCTGGGAGGTCGATCCGACTTCGGCCACGGACATTGCGGAGGCCATGCTGAAGTCGCTGGTGGACGAAGACGAGCGGCAGACGCGTATCGCCGCGGGCAGGGAACGCGTACGCCTCATGAGCTGGGACAAGACCGTCGAGGAGACGCTGGGCGTTTATCGTGAGCTGAGTCCTATGTCGGTATGACAAAACGGCTTGACGCGGGCATGTTCATCATTCGATCTGCTCCGAGGTACATGCGGGCGGAATACACGAGGTTACGATGACGCGTATAGCCGTCGTCCACGACTGGCTCACCACCTATGCCGGTGCCGAGCGCGTACTGGAGCAGATACTGCAGCTGTATCCGCAGGCCGATCTGTTTTCCGTGTGCGATTTTCTGCCGGAGGCAGAACGCGCCTTTCTGGGTGGCCGGCAGCCCAAGACCACCTTCATCCAGAAGCTTCCGGGCGCCCGCAGGCGGTATCGAAGCTACCTGTCTTTGATGCCGTTGGCGATCGAGCAGCTAGACCTTTCGAGTTACGATCTGGTGATTTCAAGTTCGCATGCGGTGGCCAAAGGCGTGTTGACAGGGCCTGATCAGGTGCATGTCAGCTATGTCTATACACCGCTGCGTTACGCTTGGGATCTGCAGCACCAATATCTGCGCGAATCGGGCATGACCCGCGGCCTCAAGAGCTGGCTTGCGCGCTACCTGCTGCACCGCATCCGTCAGTGGGATGTGCGGACTGCTAACGGTGTAGATGTTTTTGTGACAAGTTCGTCATATATCGCGCGTCGTATCCGTAAGGCGTATAGGCGAGATGCCATAGTCGTCCCGCCACCTGTGGATATTGATGGATTCGCCCCAGGCCCGACCCGGCAGACGTATTACCTCACGGCTTCGCGCCTCGTGCCCTATAAGCGAGTGGATCTGATCGTGTCGGCTTTCGCTCGCATGCCGGGACGTTCGCTCAAGGTTGTGGGCGCAGGCCCGGAATACGAACGGATCGCGGCATTGGCCGCCGGGCATGACCATATCGAGATGCTGGGCTACCAGGGCGCAGACGAACTCGCCGCGTTGATGGGAGAGGCAAAGGCGTTCGTTTTTGCCGCCGAGGAGGATTTCGGCATCGCCCCTGTCGAGGCCCAGGCCGCGGGCGCACCCGTGATCGCCTATGGTCGGGGTGGGGCTCGCGAGACGGTGGTCGAGGGTCGTACGGGACTGTTTTTCGAGGCGCAGACGCCGGAATCGCTGATCGCCGCTGTGGAACGTTTTGAGCTGGCGGGCGTGTCTTTCTCGGAACAGGCGTGCCGCACCCATGCGGAACAATTTTCAGTCGGTGCCTTCCGCGCACGGTTTGCGGCCGTGGTCGAGCAGGCCATGGCTGCGCACGATGCCTGAATGGGGCTGCGCCGTACGGCAACCCCGCTTGCTAGAATACTCGGCTACCTATCAGTGATCGTCATGTCGATATGTTGAGACGCGGTTTGCTCAGGGATTACGCCTCGTCTATCTCGCTGCTGACACGCACGCTGGATATCCTGTTGATCCTGCTGGCCGGCTGGCTGGCCTATCTTTTCCGTTTCTGGGATGCGGCTACGCCCACTCTGCCCGGGGCCTACGGTGCGCTGGTCCTGATCGGGGCGCTGATGACATTGATCGTCTTCCCGCTGTTGTCGGTATACGACTCCTGGCGTGCCAGAGGGGTATTCGCGCCCGCCGGCCGTGTCCTGCTGAGCTGGTGCGTGGTTTATCTTGCCGGCATGGTGCTGCTGGTGCTGGGTCACGAGGCAGACGCCTTTTCCAGGCTTTGGCTGGCCTATTGGGGGGGCTTGGCCGCCCTGTTCCTGGTGGGGCTGCGCATCGGGATCTACTGGATTCTGCGCGGTTTGCGCCGCCGAGGGTACAACCATCGCCCAGTCGTCATTGTCGGTGCCGACCAACAGGGACGCGATCTGGCGGCCCGTGTCCGGGCCGCCGACTGGTCCGGCCTGGAGGTGTTGGGGCTTTTCGATGCATCGACATCGCCACGCGATGCAGTGAGCGAAATTCCCATTTACCGCTTGGACGGTTTGGCGGCTTTCGTGTCCGCGCACGCGGTCAGCGAGGTCTGGGTGGCCATGCCGCTGGAACGGGGGGGCGAGTTGCGGCGGGTGGTCGAAATGCTGAGGAATTCGCCGGTGAATATCCGCTATGCCCCTGATCTGTTCGGGCTTTCGTTGCTCAACAACGGCGTGACCGAGGTCGTCGGCGTGCCGATGATCGATTTGTCGGCGACGCCGATGCAAGGTACGAACCGCCTGCTCAAGGCATTGGAGGACCGTCTGCTGGCGGCTTTGATCCTGGCGATCGTGAGTCCATTGATGCTGGCGATCGCCGTGGCCGTCAAGTTCAGCTCGCCGGGCCCGGTTTTTTTTCGTCAGCGTCGCCACGGCTGGGACGGGCAAGAGATCGTCATCTACAAATTCAGGACCATGCGCGTGCATGCCGAGGAGGGCCGGGTGACACAGGCGACCCGAGATGATCCGCGCGTCACCCCGATGGGTGCATGGTTGAGACGTGCCAGCCTCGACGAGCTGCCTCAGTTCATCAATGTTTTGCAGGGGCGGATGTCGATCGTCGGCCCTCGCCCGCATGCGGTCGAGCACAATGCGCAGTACCGCGACACGATCGATCGCTTCATGCTCAGGCACAAGGTCAAGCCGGGCATCACCGGCTGGGCACAGGTCAACGGTTGGCGTGGAGAGACCGATACCGTGGAGAAAATGCAGCGACGGATCGAGCACGATCTCTATTATATTGAGCATTGGTCGATCGGCTTCGACCTCAAGATCATTCTGTTGACGCTGTTTCGGGGGTTTGTCCATCGAAACGCCTACTAGATTCATGAATAGGCCGGCACCGCGCGGTGTGTGTGTCCCGGCTCAGGGGCGCGGGGTGGACCGGCTTCCCATCGGCGACCATTCGGGGGGCGCATGAAGTTATTGGTGACCGGCGGTGCCGGGTATATCGGCTCTCATGTCGTGCGTCAGCTCGGCGAAGCCGGGCATGAGGTGGTGGTTTACGACAATCTTTCCACCGGGTATCGCTGGGCGGTCTTGAGCGGCACGTTGGTCGAGGGCGATCTGGCGGACGGTGCGCGGCTGGATGCGCTCTTCGAGACGCACCGATTCGATGCGGTCCTGCATTTCGCCGCCTCCATCGTGGTTTCCGAGTCGCTGGCGGAGCCGCTCAAGTATTACGGCAACAATACGCGCAATACCTTGACGCTGCTGGAGCGGGTACGGCGCTTTGGGGTGCCTCATTTCGTGTTTTCCTCCACGGCGGCGGTCTACGGCATGACCGATCTGCCGTTGGTCGACGAAACCGTGCCCCTGGCGCCCGCGAATCCCTATGGGGCTTCGAAAATGATGAGCGAACGCATGCTCATGGATCTCGGCCTCGCGGATGGCCCGAGCTATGTGGTGTTGCGCTATTTCAATGTGGCAGGCGCGGATTCCGAGGCGCGCATCGGCCAATCCACCCCGGAGGCCACGAGTCTGATCAAGGTGGCCTGCGAGGCCGCGTTGGGGCGCCGCGAGTGCCTGCCCATATTTGGTACGGATTACCCGACGCCCGACGGCACCTGTATCCGGGACTTCATCCATGTCGAGGATCTGGCACGCGCACACCTGGACGCCCTGGCGCATCTAGCCGCAGGTGGCTCGTCCGAGGTGCTGAACTGCGGTTACGGGCGCGGCTACAGCGTCCGCGAGGTGGCCGATTCGGTCAGGCGTGTTGGCGGGATCGATTACCGTGTCGATGAGGTCCCGCGTCGGCCGGGCGACTTGCCGGTCATGGTTGCCGACAACACGCGTATTCGCGAGGTGCTGGGCTGGACGCCGGCCTACGACGATCTGGACCGGATCGTGGCCGACGCGCTGCGCTGGGAAAGAAATTCGCCGGCGCAATGAAATGATCGCTTGCAATCAAGGTCATACCCCTGAGCCTCCTGCCCGGCCGCGCCGCCGCGCATGTCCGAACCATTTCCATACACCTTTCAAGAGACTTGCATGACAACGACTACCCTGCACGATGAGCGGCTGTCGAGCCGGCCCTATGTCTTGACCGGCCTCGCCGTGCTGACCGCTGTGATGTTCATCTGGCCGATTCAGGGCACGATCGCGCTGCGCAACGCGTTGTTGTTTTTCGCCCTGATCTGGGTTGTCGTCGGCATGCGGCGGCTGCCGAGCGATGTGCGTTGGTCCATCGGAGTGCCGCGCGTGGTGTGGTGGATATTCGGGCTGCTGACGGCCTGGATGCTGATCCAGGTGATGGGTTGGGCGCTGGCGCCGGAAAAGGTGCTGAACGAAATACGTGGCCGCTGGCTTTTGAATGTCATCGTGTTCTTCATCGGCGTGTCCGCCGCGCGCCTGCTGCCGGATCACCGCCAGACGCTGCTGCGCCTGTTGTTCGCGGTCCTGGCGGTCAACGTCTGGTTCATTGTGGCTGTCGATCTGGTGCATTGGATGCAGCATGGCACGCTGATGCGGCGCTTCGGCGGGCTCGAGGGCACGAATTTCCTGGAAGTGACGGGATCGCCCGACAAGGCGAACTATCTCACGAACATGTATCTCGCCCTGTTGTTCGCCGAGGTCATCATGAAGCGCCTGGGCCGCGAGGGCGCACTGGGGTTGGGTTATCCCGCGATCGGCCTGCTGTTCGCGGGCGGCCTGTTCTCGTCCTACATCGAAGACATGCGCAACGGCACGGTGCTGCTCGGCTTGATGACGGTGCTGAGTATCGGCGTCCTGATCAGCCAGTCGCCGCCGGCCCGCCGCCGCCGCGAGATTGCCGTGGCGCTGCTGGTCGGCGTGGTGGGGATCGGTTTTGTCGGCTATACGCTCAGCCATCAGCAACGCTGGAAGACCCTGTTGGCTACCGTTCCCATCGCACTGGATACCACGCACAACCGCGAGTGGCTGACCGGCGGTCTGCCGAAGTTTCCGGACGGGCAGGTCGTCAACGTTTCCAATTACCAGCGTATTGCCTGGGCCAAGGAGGGGTTGCATGTCATCTGGCGCTATCCCCTGGGAGTAGGGTTCCAGGGGCAGGCTTTCGGCTATGGCGTGGATGCGATCTATCACACCGACCTGGCGCGAGGGAATCACAGCCACAGCGGCATCATCGACTTCACCGATGGCGTCGGGTTGCCCGGCTTGGCGTTGTGGCTGATATTCATCACCACGCTGTTTCGCAGCGCCTGGCGTGGGCTTGCCACGCATCGCGTGGCGGCGGCAGCCGCACTGGGCATGGTCGTGTTCGATTATTTCACGCGCAGTCTGGTCGACAGCATCATGCGCGACCACATGTGGGAGATGTTCATGTTCATGTCCGGCTTCCTGCTGAGCTGGGCGATGCTGGATCAACGCCGATCGCTCTCGGACACGGCATGAGCGTGTTGTCGTCGCCGATGCCTGGGCCGGTCGGCCTGCCCGCCGAAGTCCATCGAGCGAGAGCCGGCGCCGGGCGCACGGCGCTTCCGGCAGGCCGCTGAATGGCGGCCAATAGCCACGCATGAAGCGCTTTCCGGTATGGCTCATCGTGCTCGCGCAGTTTTGCGGGACTTCGCTGTGGTTTTCCGCCAATGGCGTAGCCGATCAGCTGGAGCGAGCCTGGGGGATCGGTGCCGAGGGGCTGGGGTATCTGACCAGTGCGGTGCAGCTGGGGTTTATCGTCGGCACGCTGCTGTTCGCGTTCTCCGGGCTTGCGGACCGCTATCGCGCGAGCCGCATTTTTTTCGTGTCGGCGCTGGTCGGGGCGGCCGCCAATGCGGGATTCGCCCTCTGGGCGCATACGCTGTGGGCCGGGCTGCCCTTCCGGTTCGTCACCGGGCTGGCGCTGGCCGGCATTTACCCGCTGGGTATGAAGCTGGTGGTGAGCTGGGCGCCGGAAAAGAAGGGCATGGTGCTGGGCTGGCTTGTGGGCATGCTGGCGCTGGGTACGGGGTTTCCGCATCTGGTGCATGCGCTGGGCGCGCAGCTGGAGTGGCATGCGGTCGTCGGCGTGTCGTCGCTGCTCGCGGCGGCGGGGGGGCTGGCGATCTTCTGGCTCGGTGACGGCCCGCATCACCCGGCGGCCGCGCGCATGCATTGGGGCGGGGTGTTCGGCGCCTTCTCGAATGCGGGGTTTCGCAGCGCCGCGCTGGGCTATTTCGGTCATATGTGGGAGCTGTATGCCGTCTGGACCTTGGCGCCGCTGCTGATCGCACCGTTGGTGGCGAAGGCGCAGTGGGCGCCGCAGACGACGGCCCTGCTGTCGTTCGCGTTCATCGCCCTGGGCGGCGTGGGCTGCGTGGTCGGCGGCTATCTCAGCCGGCGGACGGGGAGTGCGCGGGTGGCCGCCGGCGCGCTCGGGTTGTCGGGTGCGGTTTGTCTGCTCTACCCGGCGCTCGGCGGTGCGCCGTCATGGTTGGTCTGGTTGTTGCTGGCCGTCTGGGGCGTAACGGTGGCGGCCGATTCGCCGCAGTTTTCCGCGCTGGCGGCCGCGGCCGTGCCGGGCGAGACCATGGGCAGTGCGCTGGCGGTCATGAACGGGGTCGGTTTCCTGCTGACGGTGCTGGCCATCGAGCTGACGACGCTGTCGTGGTCGATGCTGGGCACGGCCGCGATCTGGCTGCTGGCGCCGGGGCCGCTGCTGGGGCTGTGGGGGATGCGCGCGCGCTGATGCCGGTCTGCTGCCGGATGTCTGCGGCGCATGTAGAATCCACGTGGCCAGGAGTTTGGTCGCGACTTGAATGGAGAATCCGATGCGGGCTTGGTATCGCGGTTTTGGACTGTTGGGCTTGCTGGGCGCGTTGCTGCTGGGCGGCTGCGCCGCACATAACCCGCTGTTGGGGCAGTGGACGTTCGAGCGCTACTCGGGCGGGGGCGATCTGGGTTCGGTGCTCGGCGGCCTTGCTGCGCCGTTCAGCAAGGGCACGACGGTCGAGTTCACCTCGTCGACGATGATCGTGAGTCAGGGCGACCAGAAGAGCCGCATCGCGGTGGATCATTACGACATCAAGGGCAATCGGGTGACGGTGTGGCTCAAGAGCACGCCGTCGGTGATCCGTGCCGAGACCTACGTCGTCAGCGACGATGGCCAGTCGATTTCCCACGAGCTGGCCGGCAGCGGGATGAACGAGGTGTTCACCCGCAAGCCCGGGGCCTGAGGTCAGGTCGTGGCCGGGCCGCCCGTTACCTGCCGCCAGGTGGGGGCGGCGGCGGCGGGGAGCCCGGTGGTGGCGGCGGTACATAGCGCGGCCGCGGGTAACCCGGCACGGCATTGCCTCTGGCGTACATGCACTGCATGTAGGCGATGTTGTAGCGTCGTTGCAGGCTGAACTGGCTTTGCTGGGCGGCACCGGCCCCCATCGCCGATCCCATCAGCAGCCCGGCACCCGCCATGGAGCGGGTCAACCCGGGGTCGTCGCCACCGCCCATGATCAGTCCGCCGAGGGCGCCGAGGGCGCCGCCGACCGCGGCTCCGCTCAGTACCTGCTGCTGGGCGACCGCGTTGGGGTCCACGCCCACCTGTTGGCGTGCGTACTGCCGGCAGAAGTAGTCGTCGCGCTGGAATTCGTCGAGCGGCTTGCCGGGGCCGGGCATGACCGCGACCGTGGGCGCCTGGGGTACCGTGGCGCAACCCGCGAGCAGTCCGGCGGCGACCAGCGGCAACAGCGAAATCGTGATGCGTTTCATGCCTGCGGATTCCTCTAGTGCTCGGCGGGAGGCGTGACCGGCACCTTGCGCCAGCCGCCCGGGCAGCTGCGGACGTAAGGATAGTAAGCCTTGGCGCCCGCGCAGTAGTACCAGTATTGCTGTGGCGGTGGCGGTGCTGCCTGGGGCTGGGACGGCGGCACCACGACAACCGGCGGGTTGGGGTACTCGTACGGGTATTCGTAGTAGTAGCGGGGGTAGGGCCAGACGGGGCGCGAGTAGAAGTACCAGACGCCGGGGCCGGCTATCCACCACCAGCCGAAACGACCGTCATGGTCGCCGTGATACCAACGGCCGTCGTGATCGAAATGCCGGTAGGGGCCGTGCCAGTCCCAGCGGTCGGCGTGTGCCGCGGGAACCAGTCCGCCCGCAAGCAGGGCGGCGGTCAGCAGTGCGCGTGCCATGAAGGGTCTGTTCATCGCTCGTACCACCGTGAGGTTGCAATGGCCGTCCACGGACGCATTCGTCCGCGCCATGGCCCGTGGCCGATTGTAGCATCGGACAAGAAGGCTAAGCAGATGAAAAGTTTGACGAAGTTTGACTGGGGCGGGTGTCCGGCCGCCAGCCCTTGTCGGGCCGGCGGCGCGAACGGTGCGCTTATTTGGCCTTGAGGAACTCGGCCGCGCTTTCCTTGAGGAATTTCAGGTCGCTGGAAGTCGGCTGGCCGAGTTTCCAGGCGCCGCGATGCTTGGCGTGATAGATCGCCGCGTCGATCTGCATCGTGCTCGCACCCTGATTGATCTTCAGCGATTCGCCGGGGAAGATCAGGTCGGGGTCGTGAATCTTGCCCGAGTTCGCCTTGTAGATCAGCGGCCACTCGTAGGGGTTGCCGTAGATGTCCTGCATCCCCGCGATGTTCCAGAGATTGTCGCCCTTCATGACGGTATAGGCCGTCTTCTTGCTGGGCATGGTCGGCGCGGGCGGAGGCGGCGGTGCCGGCTGGGCGGTCGGGGCCGGTGCGGGCGGCGCGGCGGGCTCGGGTGCGGGGGTGGTTTTCGCGGTCGTGGCACAACCTCCCAGCAGGGCTAGGGAAACGAGTGCTACGGTCGCCGCTGAACCGCGTATGGCATTGACTTTCATCCTTTCTTCTCCTTGAGGTGTGATGAATGCCGGTGGTGATGCCGGGTGCGATTCAGAAGGGTCGCGATAGGTTCTTCGGCATGGGCGCACACACGCCTGGCCACCCGGGAGCACCGTTTGGCGTCTTCCCTCATCGATTTCCCCCTGTCTCGCCTGTCTGGCGTCCAACCAGACGGACCGGGCATTTAGAGCGGGTATTCTGCAGGAAGTTCCGGGCATATGGACAGTGTCGCCAGTTGCCGACAGTGGCGGGCGTGCCGATGCGCGCGCTACGGTCGTCCCGCGGAAGATGATCGATTCAGCCGCTGTTCATGCGCATTTGCGCAGACTGGCTCCGACGGTGGCGAAACCAGCGCCACGTTTCGGCGCAGGTCGCGCTGCAAGGCTTGGGAGGAATTCGAAATGCCGAATAAGATGCAACGGATCATTTTGGCGGCGGGCGTCGGCGCCCTGCTGATGGGCAGCAGCCTGGCGGCCCGTGCGGATGACGATGGCGGTGTGTGGTTCGGCGTGCACATGGGCCCGGTCCATGCCTGGGTGGCGCCGCCGCCGGTGGTCGTCGTGCGCCCGCCGGTCAGGGTCTACGATTACCCCTATCGCTATCATGACCGTCGAGAGGATCGGCGCGAGGCGCGTCGAGCCTGGCGGCGTCACGAATGGCGCGAGCATCATCGCCGTATATGGCGTGGCGACGACGATCACCGGGATTACGGCTACGGCTACGGCTACGGTCGTCCGGGCGATCGCTACCGCGACTGATGGCGGTCTGATGCCGTGTCTGCGCCGAAATCCTTCACAGCTCGAAACCCGCGTGCAGCCGGGGTTGCTGCACGCGGGTCGAGGGCGGCAGCTTGTCGGCGAAGGTGGCCATCGCTTCGGGTTCGCCATGGACCAGGAAGGTCCGTTCGGGCGAGCCGGTGCGGGCATGCCAGGCCAGCAGTTCGGCCTGGTCCGCGTGCGCCGAGAAGCCGCCGATGGTGTGGATGCGGGCCCGGATCGGAATGTCCTCGCCGAACAGCCGCAGACTGTCCGCACCGTCGATGATGCGTCGCGCCGGGGTGCCGTGCGCGGCGTAGCCCACGAAAACCACGCTGCTGTCGGTGCGCCAGAGATGATGGCGCAGGTGGTGGCGCACGCGTCCGCCGGTGCACATGCCGGACCCGGCCATGATCACGGCGCCGCCATGGATTTGGTTCAGCGCCATCGATTGCGCGGCTTCTCGCGTGAAGCGCAGATTGGGTACTGCGAACGGATCCTTGCCGTCGGCGAGCAGTGCGAGCGCGTCCTCGTCGTAACACTCGGGGTGGCGCCGGAAGATCTCGGTGGCGGAGATCGCCATCGGCGAGTCCAGAAAAATCGGCAGCGAGGCGGGCAGGCGGCCGGATTCGACGCCCTCGCGCAGGTAGTACAGGATCTCCTGCGCACGTTCCAGGGCGAAAGTGGGAATGATGACATTGCCGCCGCGTCGGAAGGTGTCGTCGATCGCCGTGTAGAGTTCTTCCACCGAAGGTTGCAGCGCCTTGTGCAGTCGGTCGCCGTAGGTGGTTTCCATGACGACCACGTCGCAATCGCCCGGCGGCTGCGGGTCGCGCAGGATGGGGCGGCCGCTGTTACCGAGGTCGCCTGAAAACAGCACGCGCCGGCCGTGCCCGTTTTCGGTGATTTCCAGCAGCACGCTGGCCGAACCGAGGATGTGCCCCGCATCGTGGAAGGAGACGCGAATGCCCTCGGCCAGATCCAAAGGCTGTGCGTAGGCGGCCGTGCGTCCGAAATTGTCGATGGCAGCGAGGGCGTCCAGCTCGGTGTAAAGCGGATGGGCATCGCCCTGGGCATGGCCGTGCCCGTGCCGCGCCGCGCGCCGCGAACGCCGTTCGGCGTCTTCCTCGTTCAGGTGGGCGGCATCGAGCATGACCAGCCGCGCCAGTTCCCGGGTGGCGCCCGTGGCGATGATCTCGCCGCGGAAACCGCGCCGGGTCAGTAGCGGAATCCGTCCGCAGTGATCGAGATGGGCGTGGGTCAGCAGCAGGTAGTCGATCGCGGCGGGATCGAAGCTGAAATCGCCGGCGTTTTCCTCCTCCAGTTCGCGATTGCCCTGGTAAAGACCGCAGTCGATCAATATCCGCTTGTCGTTGCATTCGACCAGGTGGCAGGAGCCGGTCACGCCCTGTGCGGCGCCGTGAAAGGTGATCTGCATGGGCGGGTCTCCGCAGTTGGGGTCAGTCGTCGGTGCCGTCCGGCTCGAGCAGCGGTTTGCCGGCCGCTTCGTACCAGGCCAGGATGCCGTCCCAGATGTCCTGTGCGGTCTCCGCATACCAGAACAGCGACAGGTCCTCGTGATCGATCACCCCTTCGTCGGCGAGATAGGCGAAGTCCACTGCCCGCCGCCAGTAGGCCTCGCCGACCAGTACCACCGGCACCGGCGCGATGCTGCGCGTCTGCACCAGGGTCAGGGTGCCGAACAGCTCGTCGAGCGTGCCATAGCCGCCGGGAAACGCGACCAGCGCACGGGCACGCAGCAGGAAGTGCAGCTTGCGCATCGCGAAATAGTGGAAGCGGAAGCACAGTTCGGGCGTGATGTAGGGGTTGGGATACTGCTCGTGGGGCAGGCGGATGTTCAGGCCCACGGATTCGGTGCCGGTGTCGTGGGCGCCGCGATTGGCCGCTTCCATGATGCCGGGGCCGCCGCCGGTCATTACCACCAGCTGCCCACCGCGGGCATGGCGGCCAGCTCGGCTGGCGATGGCGCCGAACTCGCGGGCGACGTCGTAATAGGCGCTTTTTTGCAGGATGCGTTTGGCTGTGGCCAGCTGGCGTCGCAGGCCGTCGTTGTCCGGCTGCGCCGCCGTTTGCGCGCGCAACGCGTCGACATGCGCCTGCGCGGCGGAGGGTTCGACCAAGCGGGTGCTGCCGAAGGCGACGACGGTGTGTTCGATGCCGTGCTCGCGCAGCGCCAGCTCCGGCTTGAGGTAATCGAGCTGCAGGCGTGCGCCGCGGGTGTGGTCGGCGCGCAGGAAATCGCCATCCTCGATGGCCTCGCGGTAGCTGGGGCTGGCCAGGATGCGGCGGATGCGCTCAGGCGCGTCCGGGTCCTCTTCGGGAGGTTTGGGATGATGCCAGGGCAGGGGTTCGTGCCGGTGCAGCGGATCGGCGGGCGAGGGCACGTGGGTGCCGCCGTCGGCGTGCGCGGGTTTGTCGGGGGCCGTCATGGCGTGACAATTTCCTTGGTGTGCCTGTGGGCAATCTAGTGCCGCGACAGCGTCGTGGCAAGCGCGATGTGGCGTCAAGTTCTGGTAGAATGCGGCTTTGATCGATTGATCCAGCGGTTGTCGCCCCATGCACGAAAAGGTTTACGTCCAGACTCAGGGCTGTCAGATGAACGAGTACGATTCCGGCAAGATGCTGGACGTGCTGCGCGAGGCCCGGGGCGCGCAGTTGGCCGCCACGCCCGATGAGGCCGACATCCTGCTGATGAATACCTGCTCGATTCGCGAAAAGGCGCAGGAAAAGGTCTTTTCCCTGCTTGGGCGGTGGCGAGAGCTCAAGCAGCAGCGGCCCGACCTGATCATTGGCGTCGGCGGCTGCGTCGCTTCCCAGGAAGGCGAGGCGCTGCGCCAGCGCGCGCCGTTCGTGGACATCGTGTTCGGTCCGCAAACCCTGCATCGCCTGCCCGAGATGGTGGCCGAGGTGCGCCGCGCGCGCGCGCCGGTGGTGGATATTTCCTTTCCCGAGATCGAGAAGTTCGATCACCTGCCGGAACCGCGCGCAGAGGGGCCGACCGCCTTCGTTTCGATCATGGAGGGCTGCAGCAAGTACTGCACCTACTGCGTGGTCCCCTATACGCGCGGCGAGGAGGTGAGCCGTCCCTTCGACGACGTGATCGCCGAGGTCGCGATGCTGGCCGCGCAGGGCGTGCGCGAGGTCAACCTTTTGGGGCAGAACGTGAACGCCTACCGCGGCCCGATGGTGGATGGCGAGATCGCCGATCTGGCGCTGCTGATCCGCTATGTCGCCGCCATCGAGGGCATCGACCGTATCCGCTACACCACTTCGCACCCGGTCGAATTCAGCGACTCGCTGATCCAGGTCTACGCCGACGTGCCGCAGCTGGTCAGCCACCTGCATTTGCCGGTGCAGCACGGTTCCGATCGCATCCTGGCCGCCATGAAGCGCGGCCATACCGCCCTCGAATACAAAGCCAAGATCCGTCGGTTGCGTGCCATCCGCCCGGATCTGTGCCTGTCCTCGGATTTCATCGTCGGCTTTCCCGGCGAAACGGAGGCGGATTTCGAGGCGATGATGCAGCTGATCGAGGATGTCGGCTTCGACCAATCCTTCAGCTTCATCTACAGTGCACGCCCCGGCACGCCGGCCGCGGCCTATCCCGACGACGTGCCGCTGGCGGTGAAGAAGGCCCGGCTGGCGCGGCTGCAGGCGCGCATCAACGAAATGGCGGCGGCGATCAGCGAGGCCATGGTGGGCACGACCCAGAAGGCGCTGGTGACCGGGCCGTCGCGGAAGGATCCGCGCTGGCTGGCCGCGCGCACCGAAAACAACCGGGTGATCAACTTCCGGGGCGACGTGGCCCTGATCGGCGACTTCGTCGAGGTGCGCGTGACCGAGGCGCTGAGCAATTCGCTGCGCGGCGAGCTGGCGGCTCATGCGCCGTCCGCGCAGGCGGTCGGCGCATGAGCGCGCCGCGCGCACGTCACCGGCCGGAACGGCCGCGATGACGGCGGTCGCCCATCCTTCCACTCTCAATCTGACGCTCGAACCCGCCAGCACCTCCCGGCTGGCCAATCTGTGCGGGCAGTTCGACGAGCACCTGCGCCTGATCGAGCGCCGGCTCGGGATCGAGATCAACAACCGCGGCGGCCATTTCTCGCTGATCGGCCAGGAGCGTGCGGCGCTGGAGGTTGCGGCACGCGTGTTGCAGGGGCTTTACGAGAGTGCCGGCGACGAGGAAATCAGCCCCGCGATGGTGCATCTGAGCCTGCAGGAATGCGGTGCGGAGGCCTTGCCGCCCGAGGAGACGACGGATATCCAGCCCGTCGAGCTGCGTACGCGGCGGGGCATGATCCGCGCGCGCGGTCCGCGCCAGGCGCGCTATCTGCACCAGATCCAGACCAATGACCTGACCTTCGGCATCGGCCCGGCCGGCACCGGCAAGACCTATCTCGCCGTGGCCAGTGCGGTGGACGCCCTCGAACGCGATGCCGTGCGCCGGCTGGTGCTGGTGCGTCCGGCGGTGGAAGCCGGCGAGCGGCTGGGTTTCCTGCCCGGCGATCTGAGTCAGAAGGTCGACCCCTATCTGCGGCCGATCTACGACGCCCTGTACGAAATGCTGGGGCCGGATCGGGTGGTCAAGCTGCTCGAGCGCAACGTGATCGAAATCGCGCCGCTCGCGTTCATGCGCGGGCGTACGCTCAACGACGCCTTCGTGATTCTCGACGAGGCGCAGAACACCACCATCGAACAAATGAAGATGTTCCTCACTCGCATCGGCTTCGGCACCACCGCGGTGGTGACCGGCGACGTGACCCAGGTCGACCTGCCGCGCAACACGCCATCGGGCCTGCGCCAGGCGATCGAGGTGCTCAAGGCGGTCGAGGGCGTGAGCTTCACTTTTTTCAATGCCAGCGATGTGGTGCGCCATCCGCTGGTACAGCGCATCGTACGGGCCTATGCCGGATTCGAACAGGGCTGAGGCGACGCCGGCGGTCGAGATCGAGGTGCAGCGCGCCAGCACGTTGCCGAGTCCGCCGGACGAGCAACTGCGCGTCTGGGTCGAGGCGGCGATGCGGACGCCGGGACGGGCGCTGCTGCTGCGGTATGTCGATGCCGACGAGTCGCGCGCGCTCAACAGCGAGTACCGCGGACGCGACAAGCCGACCAACGTGCTGTCGTTCCCCTTCGAGCTGCCGCCCGGCGTGGACGACCCGCATCTCGGGGATCTGGTGATCTGCGTGCCGGTGATCGAGGCCGAAGCGCGGGAGCAGGGCAAGCCGCTTGACGCGCACCATGCGCATATGGTGGTGCACGGCCTGCTGCATCTGCAGGGATACGATCACGAGACGGATGCGGATGCTGCGCGCATGGAGGCGCTTGAAATCGAAATTCTGCGACGGTTAGGCTATGACAATCCATACGAATAAGCGGGCGGGCGGGGCGACATCCCCATCGGACCGCACCCCGGCATCGCGGCGGCTGCCGCATCTCACGCGAGACGCATGTATTAATGGAAGACCGACCCAGTAGGCGCTCCGGCCAGCCTGGCTGGCTGGAGCGCATGAGCCGCGCCCTGTTGGGCGAACCGCAGGACCGTGAACAACTGGTCGAACTGTTGCGCGACGCGCACGACCGGGAATTGCTGGATGTCGATGCCCTGGCCATGATCGAGGGCGTGTTCGAGGTGGCCGACATGCAGGCGCGCGATATCATGGTGCCGCGCGCGCAGATGGAGGTGGTCGGCCGTGGCGACGGCCTGGAAAGCATTCTCGCCAGCGTGCTCGATTCCGGACACTCGCGCTATCCGGTGATCGGCGACAGCCGCGACGAGGTGATCGGCATCCTTCTGGCCAAGGACCTGCTGCGCCATTGCCGTCGCGAGGATGAACGATTCGACCTCCAGGATCTGCTGCGTTCGCCGGTGTTCGTGCCGGAGAGCAAGCGCCTCAACGTGTTGCTCAAGGATTTTCGCAACACGCGTAATCATATGGCCATCGTGGTCAACGAATATGGTGGCGTTGCCGGCCTGGTGACCATCGAGGATGTGCTCGAACAGATCGTCGGCGACATTGGCGACGAGCATGACGAGGTCGAGGGCGAGGGGCTGATTCTGCTCCACGACGACGGACACTACACCGTCAAGGCGCTGACCACGATCGAGGATTTCAATGAGCATTTCGGTACGGCCTACAGTGACGAGGAGTTCGACACCATCGGCGGATTGATCATCAACCGGGTCGGGCGCGTGCCCAAGCGCGGCGAGGTGATCGATCTCGACCGTTTCCGTTTCCGCGTGCTGCGTGCGGACAATCGCCGGGTGTACCTGCTGGAGCTGCGCGTGCAGCCGCTGCCGGCATCCGGCGATGCATTCTAGCGGCGCATGAAACTCAGCGACCTGAGCGGGCGTTCCCGGCTCGCCGATCTGCTCGCCCTGCTGGCCGGGCTGTTGACCGTGGTGGCCTTTGCGCCTTACTCGGTGGCGCCGTTGGCTGTGATCGGCCCGGCCATGCTGTTTGTGAGCTGGCATCATGCCACGCCTCGCCGCATGGCCTGGCGGGGGTATCTGTACGGACTCGGATTTTTCGGTTTCGGTGTTTCCTGGATCACCTCGGGCCTGTCCCTGTTCGGGGCGCACATGCAGGCGCTGGCCCTGCCGCTGGCCGGCGTGTTCGTGCTGGTCCTGGCGCTCTATCCGGGGCTGATGGGCTGGGTGGCCTCGCGCTTCGGCTGCGTGCCGGCCGCGGCGCGCCTGATCGTGATCTGGCCGGCGCTTTGGACCGCGTTCGAATGGCTGCGCGGTACCTTGTTCACGGGCTTTCCGTGGCTGCTGCTCGGCGACAGCCAGGTGGCGAGCGGGCCGGGCGGGCTGGCGCCCGTGCTCGGCGATTACGGCGTCAGCTGGCTGGTGGCGCTCCTCGCCGGCCTGCTGGCCCTGGCGGCGACCGGCCGCCGCGTGCCGCCGCGTGTTGCCGCGCTGCTGGCGGCCGGTGTGCTCTGGTTCGGTGCCGGCGCACTCAGACAGGTCGACTGGACGCATCCGACCGGCGCGCCGATGCGGGTGAGCGTGGTGCAGGGCAACGTGCCGCAGCAGGTCAAGTGGGTGCCGAGCGAATTCGAGCGCACGCTGGCGCGCTATCGCGACCTGACCCGCGCGCACTGGGACAGCCGCCTGATCGTCTGGCCGGAGAGCGCGATACCGGCGTTGTACCGCGAGGTGGCCGCCCGCTATCTCGACCCGTTGGCGGCCGAGGCCGCCAGCCACGGCTCGACGCTGATGGTGGGGTTGTTCGTGCGGCGAGGGCAGAAAATCTACAATGCGGTGGCGAGCGTCGGTGACGGCGCGCCCGGCTTCTATTTCAAGCATCATCTGGTGCCGTTCGGCGAATACATGCCCTTCAAGGGGCTGCTGGGCTGGCTATACCGGGATATGAACGTGCCGATGTCCGGATTGAGCGCAGGACGGGGCGGTTATACGGTGCAGGCCGCAGGCCAGACGGTGGACGTGTCGATCTGTTACGAGGATGCCTACGGGGATCTCGTGATCCGCGGATTGCCGCAGGCGAGCCTTTTGGTGAACGTCAGCGACGATGCCTGGTTCGACGGCTCGCTGGAGCCTGCCCAGCACATGCAGATCGCGCGCATGCGCGCGCTGGAGACCGGGCGTTATCTGCTGCGTGCCGCGAATACCGGCATTTCCGGCATCGTCGGCCCCAAGGGCGAGGTGATCGCGCTGGCGGATATGGGACGCACCGAGGTGATCAGCGCCGAGGTCCGGCCGATGGGCGGTGCCACGCCTTATGTAAGGATCGGCAACGGCCCCGTGGTCGGCGCGGTGTTCGCGATACTGTTTTTCGGCTGGGTCTTTGGCCTGGCCATGACTCGAAATCAACAGCGGAAGATGGAATCGAAATGACCCAGATTGTACCCGTGATACTGTCGGGCGGCTCCGGTACCCGCCTGTGGCCGCTGTCCAGGCATGCCTATCCCAAGCAGTTCATTCCGCTGGTCGGCGAGCTGAGCCTGTTCCAGACCACCTTGCGTCGCCTGGCGGGCCTGCCGGGTGTGGCGGCGCCTTGCGTGGTCGGCAACGACGAACAGCGTTTCATGGTGGCCGAGCAGCTGCGCGCGCTGGGCGTCGATGGCCGCATCCTGCTGGAGCCGATCGGGCGCAATACGGCGCCCGCGATCGCCGCGGCGGCGCTCGACATCGCTGTCGCCGATCCGCAGGCCCTGATGCTGGTGCTGCCGGCCGATCACCTGATCAATGACGTCCAGGCCTTCCACGCGGCGGTGGCGGCGGCGACCGCCGCCGCCCGCGACGGCGCGCTGGTGACCTTCGGCGTGGTACCCACGCGCGCCGAAACCGGCTATGGCTACATCGAGGCGGGCGATGTCCTCGGCGAGGGACCGGCGCGCCGCGTCGCGCGGTTCGTCGAGAAACCGGCGCTGGACGTGGCCGAGGCCTATGTCGCCGGCGGCCGCCACTGGTGGAACAGCGGCATGTTCCTGTTCACCGCCGAGCGCTATCTGCAGGTGCTGGAGACCCATGCGCCGGCGATTCTGGAAGCGGCGCGCCGCGCACATGCGCTGGCGCGCGAGGACCTCGACTTCCTGCGCCTGGATGCGGAAGCCTTTGCCGCCAGCCCCAGCGATTCGATCGATTACGCGGTGATGGAGCCCACCGATGACGCCGTGGTGGTGCCGCTCGATGCAGGCTGGAGCGACGTCGGTTCCTGGCAGGCCTTGTGGGAGGTGGGTGCCAAGGACGAAACCGGCAACCGCCTGGAAGGCGATGTGATCGCGTTGGACTGTCGCGACAGCTACGTGCATGCCGAACATCGGCTGGTGGCGGTACTCGGCCTCTCCGATGTGGTGGTGGCAGAGACCGCCGATGCCGTGCTGGTGTCCGCCCGCGACCGCGTGCAGGAGGTCAAGTCGGTGGTCGGCCGCCTCAAGGGTGCCGGCCGCGAGGAAAGCGTGAACCACCGCCGCGTGCTGCGCCCATGGGGCGCCTACGAAGGTATCAGTCTGGGCGAGCGCTTCCAGGTCAAGCGCATCACCGTCAAGCCCGGCGAGCGGCTGTCGCTGCAGATGCATCACCACCGCGCCGAGCATTGGATCGTGGTGCGCGGCACCGCGCGCGTGACCCGCGGCGACGAAGTGTTCACGCTGGCCGAGAACGAGTCGACGTTCATCCCGCTGGGCGTGACCCATCGGCTGGAAAATCCGGGGCGCATCGAACTCGAAATGATCGAGGTACAGTCGGGCAGCTATCTCGGCGAGGACGACATCGTGCGTTTCGAGGACAGCTACGGGCGAGGATGAGGGCGGCGCCGCCCGCATGACGATGCGGTCACGCGGGCGGCGTGTATCGGTTCAAGCTTCCGGCGATTCGTGCTGGCGGCGGAAACGGGTGGCGTGGCAGTGCGGGCAGGGCGGAATCCGCCCGGCCTTGCCCAGCTGCAGGGTCTTGCCGCATTCGAGGCAGGCGAGCACGCCTGGGCCGGTGATTTCGCCGGTGCGCCAGACCGTGGGCTGGCGCACGTTGCGCGCGAATTCGGCCAGGGCGAGGCTGGTCTTGTCGGCGACCGAGGCCATGAGTTCGAACAGGCGCGCCTCGATCAAGGTCTTGTCGATGACGAACCAGCCGCGCAGGTCGCTGCCGGAAAGGTCCAGATAGGCGCCGAGGTCGCGCAGGTCGCGCTTGACGTACTCGGACAGCAGGTCGGCCTCGTCGCGGGTCAATTCTCCCAGTTCGTGCGCCATGTCGCGGGCTTCGTCCACGGCCTGTTCGAGCCGCTTGCCGGCGCTTTCCACGGTGCTGCGCGCGCGCTCGATCATGCGGGCGTAGGCTTCGCTCAGGTGCGGTTTGGGGTCTTCTTGGCTCATGCGGCTCTCCGGCGCGGATCGATGATGACTGGATTCTAACGCATGCGGCCGGGCGGTGACGGGTGTCGATTGCCGCGCCGCGCTCGCCGCTGGTAAGCTTCCCCGCTTGTTGACAGGGACATGGACAAGGCTATGCAGGAGCAGTACGACGCCGCCGGGGTGGAGCAGGCCGCGCAGGCCTATTGGGTCGAGCACGAGACCTTCAAGGCGCGCGAGGACGCGGCGCGGGAGAAATTCTACTGCCTGTCCATGTTCCCCTATCCGTCCGGGCGCCTGCACATGGGGCACGTGCGCAATTACACGATCAGCGACGTGATCGTGCGCTATCAGCGTATGACCGGCAAGAACGTGTTGCAGCCGATGGGCTGGGACGCCTTCGGCCTGCCGGCGGAAAACGCGGCGATGAACAACGGCGTGCCGCCCGCGCGCTGGACCTACGACAACATCGACTACATGCGCGGCCAGCTCAAGTCGCTGGGTTTTGCCATCGACTGGTCGCGCGAGCTCGCCACCTGCAAGCCGGACTACTACCGCTGGAACCAGTGGCTGTTCCTGCGCCTGCTGGAGAAGGGCATCGTCTACCAGAAGACCGGCACGGTGAACTGGGACCCGGTGGACCAGACCGTGCTGGCCAACGAGCAGGTGATCGACGGGCGCGGCTGGCGCACCGGCGCGGTGGTGGAAAAGCGCGAGATCCCCATGTACTACATGGCGATCACGCAGTACGCCGAGGAGCTGCTGGCCGACCTCGACGACCTGCCCGGCTGGCCGGAGCAGGTCCGCACCATGCAGAAGAACTGGATCGGCAAGAGCCACGGCGTGCGCGTCGGCTTTCCGCACGCCATCGACGGCGGCGGCGTGCTGTGGGTGTTCACCACCCGCGCCGACACCCTGATGGGCGCGACCTACGTGGCGGTGGCCGCCGAGCATCCGCTGGCGCTGCACGCCGCCAAGGGCAATCCCGAGCTGGCCGCCTTCATCGACGAGTGCCGCCACGGCGGCACCTCCGAGGCCGAGATCGCCACCCAGGAGAAGAAGGGCATGGCGACCGGCTTCACCGTCGAGCATCCGCTCACCGGCGAGCCGCTGCCGCTGTGGGTCGCCAACTACGTGCTGATGGGTTACGGCGAGGGCGCGGTGATGGCCGTGCCGGCGCACGACGAGCGCGACTTCGAGTTCGCCCACCAATACGGTCTGCCGATCAAGCCGGTCGTGCTGACCTCGGCCGGTAATGAAACCCCGGCCCCGTGGCAGGCGGCCTACGCCGAACATGGCGTCTGCATCAATTCCGGCCAGTACGACGGGCTCGAATTCGAGGCGGCGGTGGATGCCGTCGCCGCCGATCTCGCCGCCAAGGACTTGGGCGAGAAGAAGGTCACCTGGCGCCTGCGCGACTGGGGCATCTCGCGCCAGCGCTATTGGGGCACGCCGATCCCGATAATTCATTGTGCGGCCTGCGGCGACGTGCCGGTGCCCGAGGAGCAGCTGCCGGTGGTGCTGCCGGAGGACTGCGTGCCGGACGGTTCGGGCAACCCGCTCAACCGGAACGAGGCCTTTCTCGCCTGCACCTGCCCCCGTTGCGGCGGCGCGGCGCGGCGCGAGACCGACACCATGGACACCTTCGTCGACTCGTCCTGGTACTTCTTCCGCTACACCTGCCCGGACGCCGCGACGATGGTCGACGGCCGCGCCGATTACTGGATGCCGGTGGACCAGTACGTCGGCGGCATCGAGCACGCCATCCTGCATCTGCTCTATTCGCGCTTCTGGACCAAGGTGATGCGCGACCTCGGTCTGACCCAAGCGGACGAGCCGTTCCACAACCTGCTGACCCAGGGCATGGTGGTCGCGCCCACCTTCCTGCGCGAGGGTGCGGACGGGCGCAAGCAGTGGATCAACCCCGCCGACGTGCAGGTGGCCACCGATGAAAAGGGTCGGCCGGTCGCGGCCACGCTCAAGGCGGACGGCCAGCCGGTCACGATGGGCGGCATCGAGAAGATGTCGAAGTCCAAGAACAACGGCGTCGATCCGCAGGCGCTGATCGACCGCTACGGCGCCGACACCGCGCGCGTGTTCATGATGTTCGCGGCGCCGCCGGAGCAGTCGCTGGAGTGGAACGACGCCGGCGTCGAGGGCGCTCACCGCTTCCTCAAGCGCCTGTGGGCCTACGCCGCCGAGCAGGGCGGGGCGGGCGATGTCGCGCCGGCGACCGAACAGGCACCGGCGGTTCAGGCGGCGCGCCGTGAGATTCACGAGACCCTGCACCAGGCGCTGGTCGACTTCGGCAAGTACCAGTTCAACACGGTGATCTCGGCCTGCATGAAGATCCTCAACACGCTGGGCCGGCTCGAGGATGCCGCCGGCGCCGCCGCGCTGCGCCACGAGGGGCTTTCGATCCTGCTGCGGCTGCTGTCGCCGGTGGCGCCGCACATCGCCCACCACCTGTGGCGCGAACTCGGCTACGGCGAGGATATCGTCGACGCGCCCTGGCCCGTGGTGGACGAGGCGGCGCTCGCACGCGACACCATCGAGCTGGCGGTGCAGGTCAACGGCAAGCTACGCGGCCAGATCGCGGTGCCCGCCGACGCCGACAAGGCGGCGATCGAAGCGGCCGCGCTGGCCGAACCGAACGCCGTGCGCTTCATCGATGGCATGACGGTGCGCAAGATTATTGTCGTGCCCGGCCGGCTGGTGAACGTGGTCGTGGGATGACGCGCGCGCCGCGACTTGCCCTGCGCCTGCTGGCGCTCGCCGCCCTGGGTCTGTTGCTCGGCGGTTGCGGATTCCACCTGCGCGGCGTCGCGCAACTGCCCGCCGCCATGTCGCGCACCTATCTTGCTGGCGCCTCGATGCAGAATCCGGTGGTGCGCTCGCTGGCGCAGGCGCTGCGCGCCAACGGCGTGACCCTGGTGAGCGATCCGCAACAGGCCGGCGCCGTGCTCACCATCGTGTCGATCAACACCACGCAGCGGGCGTTGACGGTGAGCGCCTTGAATCAGGCCACCAGCTATGCGCTGGAGACGACGCTGGTGTTCCGAGCGCACGCCACCCAGGGCAGATGGAAGCTGCCCGATCAGTCGATCAGCGTGCAGCGGCAATACAGCCTCAGTACCGCGCAACTGCAGAGCCAGGGACCGGAGGAACGCCTATTGCAGCAGAGCATGACTCGCGAACTGGCCAATCTGGCCCTGCTGCGCCTGCAGGCGCATGCCGGGGCATCCTGAGCGTGCCGCTCAAGCCTTCGCAGCTGTCGACGGCGCTCGGCGCGCCGCTCAAGCCGGTCTATTTGATCAGCGGCGACGAACCGCTGCAGGCGATGGAGTCGGCCGATCGTGTCCGCGCCGCCGCACGCGAGCAGGGCTTTGGCGAGCGTGTCGTGATGACCGTCGAACCGGGTTTCGACTGGTCTGCGCTGGCCGCCGAGGCGGCGGCGACCTCGCTGTTCGCCGAGCGGCGCCTGCTCGATCTGAGGCTGGGCACTGCCAAGCCGGGCAAGGCCGGCGGCGCGGTGCTGGCCGACTATCTCAAGAATCCGCCGCCGGATACGGTGTTGCTGATCCAGTCCGCGCGCATGGATCGTGCCGCCGGTTCGGCGGCCTGGGTCAAAGCGGTCGAGCGCATCGGCGTCTGGGTGGCGATCTGGCCGTTGGCGCCGTCCGAGATGCGCGGCTGGCTGGTGCAGCGGCTCAAGGTGCGCGGGCTGGTGGCGGACGAAGCCGCCGTGGCGCTGCTGTTGGAGCGGGTCGAGGGCAATCTGCTGGCGGCCGACCAGGAGATCGCCAAGTTGGCGCTGCTGCATCCGCCCGGTCCCCTGGGCGTCGCCGAGGTGCTCGCGGCGGTCACCGGCAGCGCGCGTTATGACGTCAATGATCTTGCCGACGCGGTGCGCGCCGGCGATACCGGGCGCGTGGGCAGGGTTCTCGACGGCCTGCGTGGCGAAGGTGTCGAGCCTACGCTGGTGGCTTGGGCGCTGGTGCGGGAGGCGCGGTTGCTGGCGCGGTTGGCGACGGGCGGCAAGGCGGATGCGTTGTGGCGCGGCATCCCGCCGCAGCGGCGGCGGCCGGTGGAACAGGCCGCGCGCCGCTGGCAGGGACCGCGTGCGCGACTGCTCGTACTGCTGGCCGCGCGCGCCGATCGGGTGGTCAAGGGACAGGCAGCGGGCGATCCTTGGGATGAATTGTTACAATTATCACTCGTACTGGGTGGCCGTGCCCTGTTTCCCCCCGCCTGGGTTCTGGCGGCGGAGACCGGCCGCGTGCTGGCCTAGCCGCTTGAGGTGATCCAGATGAATGCAAATACATCCGCATCGGTATCTTCCGTGCCCGCCTATATGGACGCCATCGGCCGCCGCGCGCGCGCCGTTTCGCGCGATCTGGCGCGTGCCGAGACCGGCATCAAGAATCGCGCCCTGGCCGCCATCGCGGATGCGATCGAGGCCGCCGCGCCGCGACTCAAGGCGGAGAACGCCCGCGACCTCGAGGCGGGCTGTGCCCGCGGTCTCGACGCCGCGCTGCTGGACCGGCTGGGGCTGATCGACGCGCGCATCGCGACCATGGCCGAAGGGCTGCGCCAGATCGCCAAGCTGCCGGATCCGGTGGGCGCGATCGAGGATCTCAAGTATCTGCCAAGCGGCATCCAGGTCGGACGCATGCGCGTGCCGCTGGGCGTGATCGGCATCATCTACGAGTCGCGCCCCAACGTGACGGTGGATGCCGCCGCGCTGTGCCTCAAGTCCGGCAACGCGGCCATTCTGCGTGGCGGTTCCGAGGCATTGTTCTCCAATCAGGCGATCGCCGCCTGCATTCGCGAGGGCTTGGTCGCAGCGGGCTTGCCCGAGGCCGCGGTACAGGTCATCGAGACACCCGATCGCGCCGCGGTCGGCGAACTGCTGCGCATGAAGGATTACGTCGACGTGATCGTGCCGCGTGGCGGCAAGGGGCTGATCGAGCGTGTCAGCCGCGAATCCCTGATTCCGGTGATCAAGCATCTGGACGGCGTGTGTCACGTCTATATCGACGACAGCGCGGATACGGAAAAGACGCTCAACGTGGCCTTCAACGCCAAATGTCAGCGTTACGGCACCTGCAACACCATGGAAACCCTGCTGGTGTCCGCCGCGCGCGCAGTGGACATCCTGCCGCCGCTGGCCGCGCGCTACACGGACGAGGGCGTGCGGCTCAAGGGCTGCGAGCGCACGCGCGCGGTGCTGCCGGACATCGAGCCGGCCACGGAGGCGGACTGGGATATCGAATACCTGGCGCCGATCCTGTCGATCAAGGTGGTCGACGGTCTCGACGAGGCGATCGAACACATCAATGTTCATGGTTCGCACCATACCGACAGCATACTGACCGAGGACTATTCCCGCGCGCGGCGTTTTTTGCGCGAGGTCGATTCGAGCTCGGTGATGGTGAACGCCTCGACTCGCCTGGCGGACGGCTTCGAGTACGGCCTGGGTGCCGAGATCGGCATTTCCACCGACAAGCTGCACGCGCGCGGTCCGGTCGGCCTCGAGGGTCTGACCAGCCAGAAATACGTTGTGCTGGGTGACGGACAGGTGCGCCAATAGTGCGAATGGAGGCGCGCGCGTGATCGGGCTGCTGGGCGGCACCTTCGACCCGATCCACTACGGCCACCTGCGCATCGCGCTCGAAATCCGCGAGGCGCTCGATCTGGATGAAGTGCGTTTCCTGCCCTGCGGCATCCCGCCGCATCGAAGCGTGCCAGGCGCCGATGCCGAGGCGCGGGCCGGGCTGGTCGAACGGGCGACGGCGGGCGTGCCCGGTTTCGTGCTCGACCGGCGCGAGCTGACACGCAGCGGACCTTCCTACACCTACGACACGCTGCGGTCGCTGCGCCGGGATTTCGGCCCGGAGCTGCCGTTTTGCCTGATTCTGGGCGCGGATGCCTTTGCGGGACTGCCGGCCTGGCATCATGCGGCCGATCTGCTGGGTCTGACCCATATCGTCGTTGCCCACCGTCCCGGCGAGTCGACCGAGATGGCGCCGCCGCTGGCGGCGTTGGTGGGCGGGCGCGTGACCGCCCGGGCGGGCGATCTGCGCGCGGCACCCGGCGGTTGCGTGATGTGGGTCGACGTGACCCAACTCGACATCTCCGCCACGGCGGTACGCGAGCAACTGCGGCGCGGTCGCGACCCGCGCTTTCTCATTCCGGACGCCGTTCTCGAGGCGATCCGAACACAGGGCTTATACGGTCGGACGTCGGCAATGCCGCCCACCGACCGGGGAGTGACATGAAACCGATACTTCAAGACGACATCGAACGGCTGCGCAAGATCGCCGTGACCGCACTCGAAGACCTCAAGGCACAGGATATCCGTATCGTCGACCTGCGCGGCAAATCGCCGCTGATGGATCTGATGATCATCGCTACCGGCACCTCTGATCGACACGTGAAGTCGCTGGCCGGCAATGTGGCGCGCTGCGCCAAGCAGGCGGGATTCGATGTGCGCGGCAGCGAGGGCGAGCGCGAAGGCGAATGGGTGCTGGTCGACCTCGACGACATCGTGGTGCATGTGATGCTGCCGCGGGTGCGCGATTTCTACAATCTCGAAAAACTGTGGACTGCCGAGGCCGAGCCGGAAGCGGAACCGAGCCACGGGCAAGGCTGAGCCGCGAGGCGGTATCCGGTGCGCATCCACCTGATCGCCGTCGGCCAGCGCATGCCGGCCTGGGTCGAGGCCGGTTATCGCGAGTATGCCGGGCGTATGCCGCCAGAGTCCTCCCTGCATCTGATCGAGGTGCCGCCGGAGAAGCGCGGCCGCAAGGCCGATCTCGCGCGGATAGCCGAGCGCGAGGCCGAACGCCTGCGCGCGGCGACGCCGCGCGGCGCCCGCATCGCCGCGCTCGACGCGCGCGGTCGCGCGCTGGATACGCCGGGTCTTGCCACGTGCCTGTCGGGCTGGTTGCAGGACGGTCGCGACGTCGCCTTGTGGGTCGGTGGCCCGGAGGGGCTGACGGACGGCGCGCGCGCGGCGGCGGAATGGCTGTGGTCGCTGTCGCCGCTGACCTTCCCGCATCCGCTGGTGCGCGTGCTTGTGGCCGAGCAGCTCTACCGCGCGTCGAGTATCATCAACCACCACCCGTATCATCGGGACTAGGGCTGCCCACAGCCAGGCCGCGAATACGCGGCACGGTCCGCCAATCAGAATGCAAGGAGGGTGGTTTGGTCATATGCGACGATGCCCGGCATCGGTCGCCGGGGCTGAAGACCGCGCGTATCGCCGTCGCGCGCCTCGGTTCGCGGCCGTCCGCCGGCCGCGAGGTCAAGGCATGAGCCCGGCGCGCCTGCTGCTCGCGTCGGCCTCGCCCCGCCGTAGCGCGCTGCTCGATCAGATCGGGGTGACGCACCGGGTCGTGCCTGCCCATGTCGACGAGACCCATCGCATGGGCGAAGCGGCGGCGGACTACGTGTGCCGGCTGGCCCTCGACAAGGCACGGGCCGGCTGGCGGCAGCGGCAGGACGAGCGGGCGGCGCTGGGCGCCGATACGGCGGTGGTGCTGGACGGCGACATCCTCGGCAAGCCGGCGGACGCGGAGGAAGCCGAAGCGATGCTGGCGCGTTTGTCCGGCCGCGCCCACCGGGTTTGTTCCGCGGTGGCGCTGACGGACGGAACGCGGGAGGAGGTGCGCCTGTCCGAGAGTGAGGTGTGGTTCCGCGCGATCGCGCCGGCCGAACGCGCCCGTTATGTCGCTACCGGCGAGCCTCTGGACAAGGCGGGCGCCTACGCCATCCAGGGATGGGCCGCGATCTTCATCGAACACCTGTCGGGCAGTTATTCCGGGGTGATGGGGTTGCCGCTGTACGAGACGGCAGCCTTGCTGGAATTATGGGATACCGGAACGCCCCCGGGGGGCGGTCACGCGAGGGATGGCGCCGCATGAGTTCGGAATTGCTGATGAATGTGACCCCGCAGGAGACGCGGGTCGCGCTGGTGGAAAACGGCGTGTTGCAGGAAGTCTATATCGAGCGCAGCCGGCGACGCGGGCTGGTGGGCAATATCTACCAGGGGCGTGTCAGCCGCGTCCTGCCCGGCATGGAGGCCGCGTTCGTCGACATCGGGCTGGACCGTGCGGCCTTCTTGCACGCCTCGGATCTGCGCGATATTCATCAGGACGATCTGCCGCCGAGCAGCGAAACCCTGCAACCGCCGGCCATCGGTTCGGTGCTGCAGGAGGGTCAGCACCTGTTGGTGCAGGTCACCAAGGATCCGCTGGGCTCCAAGGGTGCGCGCTTGACCACCCACCTGAGCGTGCCGTCCCGATACCTCGTGCTGGTGCCGGGGGGCAACGGCAGTATCGGCATTTCCACGCGGATCGAGGCCGATGCCGAGCGCCAGCGCCTGCGCGACCTGGTGCAGTCGTTGAGCAGTGTGTGCGAGGAGGCGCACGGTTTCATCGTGCGCACCGCCGCGGAGGATGTCGGCGAGGAGGATCTGCGTCGCGACATCCATTACCTGCAGCGCCTGTGGAAGACCATCCGCGAGCGCGCGGGCAGCGCGTCGGCCGGTTCGCTGGTCTATTCCGACCTGCCGCTGACGCTGCGCGTGCTGCGCGATCTCGCCAACGAGGAAATCGCGCTGATCCGGGTGGACTCGCGCGAGACCCTGCAGCTGGTCGAGGAATTCGCCGCGCGCTACGTGCCCGAGATGGTCGATCGCATCGAGCATTACGCCGGCGAGCGGCCGATCTTCGATCTGCACGGCGTGGAGGACGAGATCCAGAAGGCCCTGGATCGCAAGGTGCAGCTCAAGTCGGGCGGGCATCTGGTCATCGACCAGACCGAATCGATGACCACCGTCGACGTCAACACGGGGGCCTTCGTCGGCCATCGCAACCTTGAGGAAACCATCCTCAAGACCAATCTGGAGGCCGCCCAGGCGATCGCGCGCCAGCTTCGTTTGCGCAACCTCGGCGGTATCATCATCATCGATTTCATCGACATGAAGGAGGAGGCGCATCGCGGCCAGGTGCTGCGGGCGCTGGAAAAGGCGCTCGAACGCGACCATACGCGCAGCCAGGTGTGCGAGGTTTCCAGCCTCGGGCTGGTGGAAATGACGCGCAAGCGCACCCGTGAAAGCCTGGAGCATGTGCTGTGCGAGCCGTGCACGGCCTGCGGCGGGCGCGGACAGCTCAAGAGCGCCGAGACCGTGTGCTACGAAATGTTTCGCGAGATACTGCGCGAGGCGCGCCAGTTCGATGCCCGCGAGCTGCTCGTGCTGGCGGCGCAGGAGGTGATCGACATGCTGCTCGACGAGGAGTCGTCGAGCCTAGCCGAGTTGCAGGAGTTCATCGGCGTGCCGATCCGCCTGCAGGTCGAACAGCTCTATACGCAGGAACAGTTCGATGTGGTGCCGCTCTAGCAATACCCTGCGGGCGACGGCGAGCGAGGGCGTATGCCGCGTTGGCTGAAGCATCTGGTAGGCGCGCTCTGGCTGAGCGCGGCGGTGGCCGTCATTCTCGCCGCGGTGCTGACCGTGGTCGCGCGCCAGTTACTGCCCATGGTGCCGCATTACCGTGCCCAGATCGAAGCCGTCGCCAGCGACTGGCTGCACCATCCGGTGCGCATCGGCGGCATTCAGGTCGGCTGGCACTGGATCACGCCGACGGTGACGCTCGAACACGTCCGCGTGCTCGACGACGCTGGCAAGACCGCTCTCCAGCTGTCGCGCGTGGGTTTGCGTCTGGGCGTCTGGAATTCGCTGCTGGCGGGGCGTCCGGTGCCCGGCGAGATCGATCTGCAGGGTGCCCGAGTGGTGATCACCCGCGCCGCCGACGGGCGTCTGAGCATCAGCGGCCTCGCCCTGCCGTTGCCGGGCGATGGCGGTGCCGAGCCGACGGCGAGCGGCGCGCGCCTGCCGGCCTGGGTGTCGCGCATCGACTACCGGCTCGGCGATGCCCGGGTGGTGATCGACGATGTCGCGGGTGGGCGCCGCTATCGCTTCACCCGGGTGACGCTGGTCGCAAGACCGACCGACGATGGTATCGACCTCGCGGGGCGATTCGCGCTGCCGGCCAGACTCGGCAGCGAAGTGGGTTTCGCCGCCGATCTGCGCCGTCGCGGCGCCGGCGATGCCGCGGTCTGGGGCGGCAGCGTTTATCTCGATCTGCAGGGTATCCGCCTGCAAGGCTTGCCGCTGAAGACGCTGTTGCCGGAATTGCCGCCGCTGCGCGGCCAGGTCGATGCGCGCGTGTGGTCGGTCTGGACGAAGGGGCGGCTCGCACGCGTCAGCGGCCATCTGAGCGTGCAGAATCTGGCGTTGCCGGGACCGACCGTGAGCGCCAACGCCGTACCTCCCGCTCTGACAGCGTTCAGCGGCGATCTGCGCTGGCAGGCGATGCCGCAGGGGTGGCGTCTGCAGGGGGCGCAGCTGCGGGTTTCCACGGAGCAGTCCGCGTGGCCGGTCGACGGCTTCGACGTTAGCTTCGCGCAGCACGACGGCAGCGATCGGACGGTGAGCGGCTGGGCGGGTTTTCTGCGCTTGCAGGATGTCGCGCCTCTGCTTGCGCGACTGCCCTGGCTGCCGGACGACTGGTCGGACCGGTTGACCGCGCTGGCGCCTGGCGGCGATCTCCGTGATCTGCGTTTTGCGCTGCACGAAGGCGACGGGCGGCCGCCGCAGCTGGCGGTGAGCGCCGATCTGCAAGACGTTTCGCTGCGCCCGGACGGACATCTGCCCGGTGTCGACGGACTGAGCGGCCACCTGGCGATGAACCCGGTGGCAGGCTCCTTCGATATCGACAGCGCGAAGCTGGGCGTGACTGTACCTACGGTCTTCGGCGAGCCGTTGCCGGCACTCAAGACCTCGGGCGTGTTGCGCTGGCGACGGGGTGAGGACGGCACCGAAGTCGTTGCTCCCCGGTTCGCATTGAGCAACCAGGACCTGGCTGTACGCGGCCAACTCGGCCTGTGGCTGCCGAACGGTGGGCGACCGGATCTGAACCTGATGCTCGGTGTGGAGCGGGCCAAGGTTGCCGCTGCACCGCGCTATCTGCCGGTCAAACGGCTGCACCCGGATCTGGTCCGTTGGCTCAACAAGGCTTTGCAGGGCGGCGAGGTCACGGGTGGCAGTATCGTGCTGCGCGGCGACCCGGGCGATTTCCCGTTCAGGCACCATCGCGGCGTTTTCGACGCCGAGCTGACCGTTCGCGACGGCACGTTGGACTACTTCCGCGACTGGCCCCGCCTGCAGGCGATGAATGGCACGCTCGACCTGCACGACTTCAGCCTGCATGCGCAGGTGTCTCAGGCGCAGATGCTGTCTTCGTCGCTGCGCGACGTGACGTTGGATATTCCGGATCTCGATCATGCCGTGCTGGGCATCCAGGGTTCGGGCAGTGGGCCGCTGGGCGATGTTGTCACCTATCTCTCGCACACGCCGCTTGGGGATGGGCGCAAGGCGCTATTCGACGAGATGCGCGCCGGCGGCCAGACGCAATTCGATCTCAGCTTGAGCCTGCCCCTGCGCGCGGCTGAACTGCCGCACTGGTCATTGCGGGGCAGCGCGAGCATCGACGACGGCAGTTTCGCCCTGCCGGAACAGGACTTCGCGCTCAGTCGGATGCGCGGCAAACTGGCCTTCACTCAGCGCAGCTTGAGCGCGAAGGCCATGCAGGCCGTATTCAAGGGCGTGCCGGTGACGCTGGGCGCGAGCACGCGCAGCGACGGGCTGGCCACCCTGACGCTGGACGGTCATCTGTCGGTGGCGCGGCTGTTTGGCAAGGATTCGCCGATCGCGCGTTACGCTCAGGGCGACACCGACTGGCGTATCGCCTTCACGCTGCCGATGACCACGCAGGGTTACCGCCGTTACGGCATGGGCCTAACCCTGGTTTCCGGCCTGCAGGGCGTGTCCGTGAAGTTGCCGGCGCCGCTGGGCAAATCCGCTGCCAGCGCGCGCGGGCTGGTGGCGCAACTTTCGCTGACGCACGACGATGCGCCGGTGTCGCTGCGTTACGGCGCGGATCTGCAGGGGCTGTTCCAGCTGGCGGGCAAGACGGGTTGCCGGCACGTGGTGCGCGGCGATCTGCGACTGGATGCCGGCGCGCCGGTACTGCCGGCCAAGGGCGTATCGGTACAGGGGCGACTGGCCTATTTCAACGTCGACGCCTGGCGCCGGGTGCTCGACAGGCTGCCATCCACGACCTCGACGGCCGAGTGTCCGGGCGGCGGTGCGTCGGCCGATGCCGTGCGTCGTCTGCGCATGAATTTCGGCGAACTGGACGTCTTAGGCCGCCGTCTGAGCAAGGTCTCGCTGGACGCGACCCGTCAGGGGGGCGTGTGGCGGGCGACCATCGACTCCGACGTGATCAGCGGCAAGCTGCAGGTGCCTGCCGCGCTGCACGGCGGCACGCCAGTACGCTTCGATCTGTCACGGCTCGATCTCGACGGCGGCACCCTGCCCGCGTCCGCGGGGGATGGCGCAGTCGACCCTGCCAGCCTGCCGGCGCTGTCAGGGCGTATCGGCGAGTTGACCGTGGCCGACCGCCGGTTGCGCAACGTGCAGCTCACCACCACGCCGACGCGCGAGGGCATGCAGATTCATCTTGCCGAGGTCGACGAACCGCATCTGCGGGCGCGCGCCAGCGGCAGCTGGTTGCGCGAACCCGGTGGCCGCACCACGATGCAGGTACAGCTCGAGGTGGATAGCGACGACGCCGGCAAGGCCCTGGACGGACTCAATGTGCAGGCGGGTCTGGCCGGCGGCAAGGGCCATCTGTCCGCCACCCTGAGCTGGCCAGGGGGGCCCGGTCAGCTCGGCTGGGGCGTGCTCGAAGGCCAGGCGCGGCTCGATCTCAAGAACGGGCGTCTGATGGAGGTTAATCCGGGACAGACCGGTCGCCTGCTCGGCCTGCTCAACCTTGCCGCACTGCCGCAGCGTCTGAGCCTCAATTTCGGCGATGTCTTCGACAAGGGGTTTGCCTTCAACGACATGAAGAGCCGCTTCCAGCTGCGTGACGGCAACATCTACACCCAGGACACGCACATCAGCGGATCCTCGGCGAACATGTCGATCACTGGGCGGGTGGGCATGGTGGCGCGCGACTACGATGCGCAGGTCACCATCGTGCCCCAGGTGCAGTCCACGGTCGCCATCGCCGGCGCCGTGCTCGGCGGACCGGTCACGGGCGCTGCCCTGTTCCTGCTAGACCGCCTGCTGGGGCTCGGAAAGCAGATCAACAAGGCGGCCGAATTCCGCTACCGGGTGACCGGTCCCTGGGATGCGCCGAAGATCGTGGCCGAAGATGTCGCGGCAAGAGACCACCCCTCGCGGGGGGGTGACGCGCCTCGCGGGAACCCTTTCTGATGATCCCGCATCTCGCGCGATGCGGCGATACGGGGCTTTGAAAGTGCGCTACCATGACCCCATGTTGTCAACCATGATCCGATTGATGCTGACGGCCGGTCTGCTGACGGCCATGATGACCTTTCGAGCGCAGGCCGATGCAGGACCGACGGCCATGCCGACCTGCAATATTTCCCAGTCGCAATGGGAAAGCCCCGACCGCAGCCGCACGTTGCTCGCCGATCCGGCGTTGCGGCGTCTGTTGCAAGCTTGGGCGTCGCACCCGTCCAACCGCCTGAGCATCGAGTACCCGGGTGGAGAACAAGGCGACATCTGGGCGCACCGTCTGGTCGCCTGGTTGGTGGCCTTCGGCGTTTCCCGGCACGAAATCAGTCTGTTCCCCGGTGGCAGCGACATGAACACACTGTCGCTCAGCCTGCAATCGGACGGAAGCGGCGCATGAGTCGCGTGGCGGCCATCCAGATGGCTTCCGGGCCGAACCGCGAAGCCAATCTGCTCGAGGCGGCGCGACTGCTCGAAGAGGCGGCTGACGCCGGCGCCAGGCTGGCCGTGTTGCCGGAATGCTTCGATCTGATGCCGCGCAGCGACGCTGAACGCGCGGCGGCCGCCGAGACCGACGGCCAGGGCCGCGTGCAAGACTTCCTTGCCGCACAGGCGCAGCGCCACCAGCTCTGGCTGGTGGGCGGCACCATCCCGCTGCGTTCGGACGACCCCGCGCGCGCCTATGCCAGTTGTCTTGTATACGGCCCGGATGGCCGCAGGGTCGCGCGTTACGACAAGATCCATCTATTCGACGTTTCCCTGAGCGCCAGCGGCGAGCAATATCATGAATCCGCCACCACCATGCCCGGCCGCGAGCCGGTCGTGGTTCAGACCGATATCGGCTGTGTGGGCTTGGCGGTCTGCTACGATCTGCGCTTCCCCGAGCTTTTCCGCACGCTGCAGCGCCGCGGCGCCGAGCTGTTCGTGCTGCCGTCGGCATTTACCGCGTTGACCGGGCAGGCGCACTGGGACGTGCTGCTGCGGGCGCGGGCGATCGAAAACCTGAGTTACCTCGTGGCCGCCGCGCAGGGTGGTTTTCATGTGAGCGGTCGCGAAACCTATGGCCACAGCCAGGTGGTCGATCCTTGGGGGCTGGTGCTGGCCGGTCGCGGAAGCGGCGCCGGCGTGGTGGTCGCCGATGTGGATCTGGCGCAGCAACGGCGTATCCGCGGACAATTCCCCACTCTCGAACATCACCGGCTGGAGCTTCCGGCCGCGACGGAGACCTTATGACGGACAACGCACTCGATCTCGCCCAGGCGCATATTCTCGCGCCCTCGGGACTCGGCGAGCAGGATCTCAGCCGAGCCCTTTCCAGCCTGCTGGGCGGACAAATCGACAGCGGCGACCTGTATTTCCAGCTCAGCCGCCACGAGTCCTGGGGGCTCGAAGACGGCATCGTCCGCGAGGGTTCCTGGGGGATCGATCAGGGTGTGGGCGTGCGCGCGATCAGCGGCGACAAGACCGGTTTCGCCTATAGCGACGAAATCGTACTGCCCGCACTGCTGGATGCCGCTCAGGCCGCGCGCGCCATCGCCCACGGCGGGCAGTCCGGGCGCATGCAGGCCTGGCAGGCGAAGGCAGGGCACGCCTTGTACATGCCGCAGGACCCGACGCGAGAGCTCACGCCTGAGGACAAGATCGCATTGTTGCAGCGCGTCGACGCCGAGGCGCGCCGCCAGGATCCGCGTGTGACCCAGGTGATGGTCAGCATGGCCGGCGAGCACGACCTCATCCTGGTGGCGGCAAGCGACGGCACCCTGGCGGCGGACGCGCGGCCGCTGGTGCGGCTCAACGTGACCGTGATCGTCGAATCCGACGGCCGTCGGGAGCAGGGTCACGCCGGTGGCGGCGGGCGTGTCGATTACCGATATTTTCTGGAGGAGGACCGTGCGCTGGGTTACGCCCGCGAGGCGGTGCGTCAGGCGCTGGTGAATCTCGATGCGGTCGCGGCACCGGCCGGCAACATGACGGTGGTGCTCGGTCCCGGCTGGCCCGGCGTATTGCTGCACGAGGCCATCGGCCATGGCCTGGAAGGCGATTTCAACCGCAAGCAAACCTCGGCCTTCAGTGGTCGGCTCGGTCAGCGCGTGGCCGCCAAGGGCGTGACCGTGGTCGACGACGGCACGCTGCCCGAGCGACGCGGTTCGCTCAACGTGGACGACGAGGGCATCCCCACGTCCTGCACCACACTGATCGACGACGGGGTGTTGGTCGGTTACATGCAGGACCGGCTCAATGCCGGTCTGATGGGCATGGCACCGACCGGCAACGGCCGGCGCGAGTCCTATGCCCACTTGCCGATGCCGCGCATGACCAACACCTACATGCGCGCGGGCAACGACGATCCGCAGGAGATCATCGCGTCGGTCGAAAAAGGCTTGTATGCGGTCAATTTCGGTGGCGGCCAGGTGGACATCACCTCCGGCAAATTCGTGTTTTCCGCCTCGGAGGCCTACCTCATCGAGAACGGCAAGGTGACGCGCCCGGTCAAGGGCGCGACCCTGATCGGCAACGGTCCGGACGTGCTCACCCGGGTGACGCGCATCGGCAACGACCTCAAGCTCGACGACGGCGTCGGCACCTGCGGCAAGGACGGACAGAGTGTGCCGGTAGGCGTCGGCCAGCCGACCCTGCGGGTCGATGGCCTCACCGTGGGCGGCACGCAGGCCTGAGCCGTGGCGCATCGGTGCTATAACCCGGGGTAGGCCAATCTCCCGGAGGAATACGCCATGAAGCCCACCTTTGCCGAACTGCTGGACGTGACGCGCCCCCTGCCTCAGGGCCACGGTATCGACGGGATCGTCCAGTGGCATTGTTTCCGCCACCGCGAGGATGCCGCCGGTTTTGTGCCGTCGATACGTCTGCTCGGCGCGCAACAGCTCGTCGGCGGTCGCACCGAGGACAGCCTTGGCCCCTTGTGGTGGGTCGGGGTGCGCGTCGACAACCTGGGGCGCTGGGGTAATCTGCAGGCCGTGAACAAGCACGGGGCGAGTGCCTGATGCACTCGCCCTCCTTACCGAACAGAATCGACAAGGAGTATCCATGAACGCGATCCGCCCCCTGGCGATGGACGAGACACAGCTTGAGGCGGTGGTTGCACAGGCGCTGGAGGAAGCCGGTCGCGCCGGCGCGACCGCAGCCGAGGCCGTGGTCAGCATCGACAACGGCCTCGGCGTCAGCGTGCGTCTGGGCGAGGTCGAGACCTTGGAATACCATCGCGACAAGGGTCTGGGGCTGACGCTCTATTTCGGTCAGCGCAAGGGCAATGCGAGCACCGCCGATTTTCGTCCCGAGGCGATCCGGGAGGCGGTTGCGGCGGCTGCCGCCATTGCCCGGCATACCGCAGAGGATCCCTATGCCGGGCTTGCCGAGGCCGGGCGGATGGCGGGCCATTACCCCGATCTGGATCTCGACCACCCCTGGGCGCTGGAGCCCGGAGATGCGATCGAGCTGGCGCGCAGCTGCGAGGCCACGGCCCGCGGCGTGGACGCGCGCATCAAGAATTCCGAGGGCGCCAGCGTCAACACCTATCGCGGCACGGTGGTCTACGGCAACACGCATGGCTTTACGGGTGGCTATACCGGCACCCGTCACAGCCTGAGCTGTTCCGTGGTCGCCGAGCAGGATGGCGCGATGCAGCGGGACTACTGGTACTCGGCTTCGCGCCGCGCCGCGCAGCTCGACAGCGCCGAACAGGTGGGCCGTGAGGCCGCGCGCCGCACCCTGCGTCGCCTCGCCGCGCGCAAGCTGGGCACGCGCCAGGTGCCGGTGATCTTCGAGGCCGATCTCGCACGCGGCTTCATCGGCCATTTTGTGGGCGCCATCCGCGGCGGCGCGCTGTACCGCAAGGCCAGCTTCCTGTTGGATCAGCTCGGTGAGCCGGTGTTCCCGTCATTCATGCAGATCGAGGAGCAGCCGCATCTGCCGGGCGCTCTGGGCAGCGCGCCGTTCGACGGCGAGGGCGTGGCCACGACTCGCCGCGAACTGGTGCGCGACGGCGTGCTGCAGGGTTACGTGCTCGACAGCTATTCGGCCCGCAGGCTTGGCATGGAAACGACGGGTAACGCCGGTGGCGTGCACAATCTGACCGTCAAGCCCGGCGAGCGCGATCTTGAAGGATTGCTGCGCGAAATGGGTACGGGTCTGCTGGTTACCGAACTGATCGGACACGGCATCAACATGGTGACGGGCGACTACTCGCGCGGCGCCGCCGGCTTCTGGGTCGAAAACGGCGAGCTGTGCTACCCGGTGGAGGAAATCACCATCGCCGGGAACCTCAAGGACATGTTCAAGGGCGTGGTCGCCGTCGGCAGCGATCTGGATGCGCGCGGCAACATCCGGACTGGCTCGATCCTGATCGACCGCGTCACGGTTGCCGGCGAAGCCTGATGCCGTCGGAGGCGCGCGACATGACGCATGCCGCCGATATGCCGCTGGACCTCGCGCCATTGGAGGCGGTGTGCGCGCTGATCGAATCGGCGCCCGGTTCGGCCGGGTCGCTGGTGTTCTACGGTCTCATCAAGGGCATGGCGCCGGAACTGGAAATGCGTGGCAACCCGGTCGCCCTGAGCCGTCTGCGCATGCTCGATGCCGAGCAGCGCCGCCTGGCGTACGCGCTCATGGAGCTGCATGCGCAGGGCGCCAACCGCAGCGCCGAGTGGGCCGCATGCGTGGCGCGTCTGGACCGCGCGGTGGCCGCCGGCTGAGCGAGTCGAACGCGTTTCAGGCGTCGACGCGGGCGAGGAATTCGCGGGTACGCGCCTCGCGGGGCTCGCCGAAGATCTGCGACGGCGGCCCGTCCTCCAGAATCCTTCCCTGATCGAAGAAGCAGACGCGGTCGGCCGCCTCGCGCGCGAAGCGCATCTCGTGGGTGGCGATGAGCATGGTCAGGTCGCTTTCCTCCGCCAGCTCGCGGATCACGCCGAGCACCTCGCCGATCATCTCCGGATCGAGCGCGGAGGTGGGTTCGTCGAACAGCATCACCTTGGGCTGCATGGCCAGCGCGCGGGCGATGGCCACGCGCTGCTGCTGACCGCCGGAAAGCTGCGCGGGGAAGGCGGTCAGCTTGTCGCCCAGGCCGACGCGTTCGAGCAACGCGCGGCCGCGCGCCTCGGCCTCGGCGCGGGGCAGCTTCAGCACCCGCAGCGGCGCCTCGATCACGTTGCGCAGCGCGGTCATGTGCGGGAACAGGTTGAAGTGCTGGAACACCATGCCCACCTGGGTGCGCATGCGATGCAGATAGCGTTCGCCGGCCGGCTTCGAGCCGCCGCCGGGCAGCGGTTCGTGCCAGAGCGGGGTGCCGTCGATATAGACCTCGCCGCCCTGGATGCGCTCCAGGGTCATCAGGATGCGCAGCACGGTCGACTTGCCGGAGCCGGAGGCGCCGATGATCACGACCTTTTCCCCGCGCTGGATGTTGAAGTCGAATCCCTTGAGGATCTCGAAGTCGCCGAAGCGCTTGTCTACGGACTGGAACTGTACGATGGGCTGGGTCATTTCAGGGGGATTCCGCTCTTGGGCAGCCAGCGGTCGAGCCGGTGCACGAGGTAGGAGACGACCAGGGTGGTGAGCAGGAACAGTGCGCCCACCATCGTCAGGGGGATCAGGTAGTTGTAGGTCTGGCCGCCGATGATGTTGGCCGCGGCCAGCATGTCGAGCACGGTGATGGCCGAGAGCAGCGGCGCGTCCTTGATCATGGACACGAGATAGGTGCCGAGCGCCGGGATGATGCGCGGGACCGCCTGCGGCAGCACGATGTCCTTATAGGTGGTCCAGCGGTCGAGGTCGAGCGCGCGTGCGGCCTCCCACTGGCCGCGCCCGACCGCCTCGATGCCGGCGCGGTAGATCTCGGCGCAATAGGCGCTGTACTGCGCGCCCAGCGCGATGGTGCCGATGGCGAAGGCGGGCAATGAGAGCCCGAAGCCGGGCAGCACGTAGAACAGGAAGAAGAGCTGCACCAGCAGTGGGGTGTCGCGCAGGAATTCGACCACGAAGCGCACCGGCCAGGAAATCAGGCGCAGGCGGATGCCCTGCAGCAGGGCGAACACGAGGCCGAGCACGAGGGCGAGCAGAAAACCCAGCGCCGTGGCTTCCAGGGTAACCTTGAGACCGATCAGCAGGATCGGCAGGATGGACCAGGCGAAGGTCAGCATATCGCCGCTGGTATCCCAGTGCAGGCCGAAGAGCATCGTTTACTTCCTCGTCTTCCAGCGGCGCAGGCGGTTTTCGAGCCCGCGGATCGCCCAGCTCAGCAACAGCGCGAGGCCGAAGTAAGCGAACAGGGTCACGGTGTAGATGCGCGTGGTCTCGAAGGTCAGGTTCTGCAGGTTGTTGGCGTAGTAGGTGAGGTCGGCGAGGCTGATCAGCGACACCACCGAGGAGTCCTTGAGGTTCTGTACCGCGAGGTTGCCGAAGGTCGGCATCATCTCGGGCAGCGCCTGCGGGTAGAAGATGCGGTAGATGCGTTGCGCCGGGGTGAAACCCAGGGCGATGGCCGCCTCGCGTTGTCCGCGGGGCACGGCCTGGAGCGCGCCGCGCACGACCTCGGCCCCATAGGCGCCGATGTTAAGCGATAGCGCCGCGATGCCGGCGACGAAGGGCGAGAGCGACAGCCCGAGCAGCGGCAGAGCGTAGTACAGCCAGAACAGCTGCACGATCAGCGAGGTGCCGCGAAATATCTCGACGTAGGCCGTGGCGAAATAGCGCACCGGCCGCCACTGCACGGTCTTGAGCGTGCCGAAGACGAAGGCGATCAGGACCCCCAGCACCGAGGAGAGCAGCGTCAGCTCCACGGTCATCTGGAGGCCCTGAGCGACGTTCAGGGCGATTTGCGTAAAGGTCATGATCGTTCCTTGATCATCGCGCCTCGCCCGGTGGGCTTAGTGACCCGCGCAGAGCATGGCCGTAGAGGCCTTGCGGGCCGCTTCCACGTCCTCGTGCGAGAGGCCGTAGTGCATCTCGTCCCTGGCCCAGGCTTCGGTCTTCTGGTAGGCGGCCAGCTTCTCGTCGAAACGCTTGATGAAGGCCGTGTCCGACTTGCGGAACGAGAAAGCGCCGTAGCTGCGCGTGGGCTTGCCGTGGTAGATCGGCTGCGTGAAGGGTTCGGCCCCGACCACGGTCGGGCTGCGTTTGGCCAGATTGTGCACCGTCAGACCAGTGGCCGCGTAGGCATCGATGCGTCCGGCCTGCAGCGCGGGGATCGCGTCGGAGTTGGCGTTGATCATCACGATCTGGCTCTGCGGAATACCCATGGACTGGGCGAAATTGAGCTCGTCGGCGCCGGTCACGATGCCCAGCTTGAGCTTGGGATTGTCCTTGAACGCCTCGTAGCTATGGATGTTGTGCGGGTTGCCCTTGGCCACCAGCAGACCTTCGCCGTAGCTGGAATTGACCTTGGAGAAGGTGACCTGCTTGCAGCGTTCGGGGAGCACGTTCTGGCTGGCGGAAGCCATGTCGATGCGTCCGGCCTTGACCGCCGGGATCAGGGCGCCGAAGGGCAGGATCACCCATTCGATGCGTTTGACGCCCATCTCATGCAGCACGTGCTTGGCGGCGTTGGGTGCGATGCCCTGAACCTTGCCGTCCGCGCCTTTGTAGCCATAGGGGATTTCGTTGGCGATACCGACCTTGATGGTGCCGGTTTTTTCGACTTTTTCGAGGAGGCCCCCGGCATGGGCGCCGGGCAGAGCGATGAGGGAGAAGGAGAGGAGGGTGAGTAAGCTGGCGATGCGTTTTTTGTAGGAGGTCATCATTCCGTGTGGGTGTGGGTTCCTTATTTACCCTACGGGATCGTCTGGGGGCTCGCAACCCGCGCTCCCGGGGTGTGGGTTGCCCGGGCACAGTGGTGTCAGGTCGAGACGGCGGAGGGCGTCGAGGGCATATTCCAGCGCGCCCTCGGCGCACAGGCCGCGCAGCGCAGCCTCCTCGTAGGCGTCGAGCGCCGCCTGCAGGCAGGCGGCGCGCACGCGCTCGGCAAACGCGTGCGCTTGCGGATCAGCGCAGGATGGCATCCGCGAGTCCCCATTTGCTGGCCAGGGTCTCGGTGGCGTTGGCCAGTTCCTCGGCGCGCGCCGGGTGGTTGTAGCGGCCCGAGGCGAGCCAGCGCAGCGCGGTGTCGCGGTCGGGCGCGAGCGACAGCAGGTGGATCAGCTCGCCGGCCTCGCTGCCGACGATCTCCCCACCGAGCAGGGCGCCGCTGTCCATGTCGCCGATGAGACGCACGAAGCCGTCGGTGTCGTCCTGGCCGAGGGCTCGCGGCGAGGTTTCGAAGGCGGCGAAACCGACGGCGGGTTCCAGGCCCTCGTCCTCGGCGGCGTCCTCGTCCATGCCGAGACGTGCGAGCTCGACCGCGCTGTACACGGCGAGCGGCACCCAGGCGCTGTCCTGTGCCTGGCCGCGGCCGTCGACGATGTTGTTGACGGCCACCGTGGCGTCGGACAGGGCGTGATTGGCGGTCATCTCAGGGCTGGCGACGTCGCCGATGGCGTAAATGTGCGGCTGTGAGGTCTGCAGCTGCGGGTTGCGCCGGACGAAACCGTGCTCATCGCATTCGATGCCGACCTTGTCCAGATCGAGCCCCTCGGTGTAGGGCACGCGGCCGGTGCCGAGGCACACCCAGTCGACCTCCACCTTGTCGCCGTCCGTGAGTTTGATGCGCACACCGTCGCCGCTGGTATCCACGGCGGCGAAGCCGGACACCTTGCGCAGGGCGACGTCGTGGCGGGCGAGGGCGTCGCGCAGCACGCCGCGCGCCTGCGGGCTGAACGGAATCTTGCGCAGCGGTTCGGAGCGTGCCAGCCAGACGACCTCCTTGCCCAGCATGGCGAAGATGAAGGCGAATTCGGTGGCGACCACCCCGCTGCCGACGATGGCCACGCGTTTGCCCGCCGGTGGCCGACTATCGAACAGCATGTCGCTGGTGAGTACCTTGCCGGCCTCGGCGACGAAGGGCTCGGGGACGTGAGCGCGGCCGCCGGTGGCGATGACGAACGCCTCGGCCTTGAGTGTGCGATCTCCGTCGCGGCCGACGATGCCGAGCGTGTGCGTATCGACGAAGCGGCCTGTGCCCTCGAAGGTGGCGATCTTGAGCCGCTTCATGTAGTCGACGTAGCTCTCCTGCACACTGGCGACCACACCTTCCTGATGCTCCCAGGCCGCGTCCATGCCGGCGCTGAGCGTGCCGGCGATGCCGCGCTTCGCGAAGTTGCGGCTGGCGGCGATCAGCTGGGCGGTGTGGTGCCAGTCCTTCTTCGGCACGCAGCCGCGGTTGAGACAGCAGCCGCCCCAGTCGGCCTTTTCGACGATGGCCACGCGCCGCCCCTTGAGGGCAGCGAGGATGGCGGCCCGGTAGCCGCCCGGGCCGGAACCGATGATGGCGATGTCGTAGGTTTCTTCACTCATGAAAGGACTCCTGTGGGCGAACCGATCAGTGCCAGTCCACCGACTGCAGATACAGGGCGAGACTGGTGTCGTCCCCTTCCTCGGTCTGGGTCAGCTTGACCGGCAGTTCGTGCAGCGAGGGCGCCAGCCAGAAATCGAACCGGATGCGCTTGGCGTGCCACAGTCGCTGCAGATGCCGGGTTTCGAGCCGCCCCATCGGCGTGACCACGCTGGCGCTGCCGAGATCCTCGAAGACGTAATGACTGAGCTTGTCCTTGGTCTCCACGGTCGTGAAACGCAGCGGCTTGCGGTCCTGGGCGACGGCCTGCATCAGCGCCAGTTGCAGCGACAGGCGATCGAGCGTGCCGGGTTCGATCGCAACCCTGACCGCGTCACCGTTCTGCATGTGCCCGCTAGCCATGCCGGCCTTGCGGTCGAAGCGGATCACGGCCGTTTTCGGCGCGCCGTCGCCGCTATGTTCGAAGCGGTATTCGAACGGCAACGGCGACGGGCCGGGCGCGAGCAGGCTTTCTTCGGTGATGCGGTCGTGGCGGAACCAGGCGATCACGCCGGCGGGCAGGGTCACCTGGCGGTAGACCAGCTGCCCATTTTCACGCCCAAAGGCGACCGTCACCCGCGCGACGGTCATGCCGAGCTTCTTGAGCACGTAGTGAGCGGTGAAGAAGGGGATGCCATAGGCGCCGTCCCTGGCGCCGGTCGCGGCATCGGTGGTCGCGGCGGCGCTGCCGAGTAAAAGCAGGAGGGCGAGCGGCAGGGCGGCAAGCCGTTTCACGATGAGGAGGACTCCTCGCCGGGCTCAAGCTGCCGCGGCGTGTATAGAGGGTTGCCGTCTAGGGTCGCGCGATCGCCGTCGAGTCGCAAGCGGCCGCTGACGAACCAGGCGATCGCTTCGGGATACAGGCGGTGTTCGACGGCCTGCACCCTTGCCGCCAGCCGTGCGGGGGTGTCGTCCGCAAGTACGGCGATGCGCCCCTGTAGCACCACGGGGCCGCCGTCCAGTTCGCGGGTGACGAAATGGATGCTGGCGCCGTGTTCGGCTGCGCCATCGGCGAGCGCGCGCGCATGGGTGTCGAGACCAGGGTAGCGCGGCAGCAGCGAGGGGTGGATGTTGAGCATCCGCCCCAGGTAACGGTCGACGAACTCGGGTGTGAGAATGCGCATGAAGCCCGCCAGCACGACGAGATCGGGGCGCTGGGCGTCGATGGCGGCCGCCAGCGCCGCATCGAAGGCTTCGCGCCCGTCATAGCCGGTGTGGTCGACGATCCGGGTGGGGATGCCATGGTGCGCGGCGCGGGCCAGCGCGCCCGCCCGGGGGCGGTTGCTGATCAGGGCGACGACGCGGGCGGCAATCGCGCCGCGTTCGACGGCCTCGACGATGGCTTCGAAATTGCTGCCTTCGCCGGATGCCAATACGACGATACGCGGCAGTGGCGCTTCGCTCATCGGCGCGTGTAGACGGTCCGCGGCTCGTCCGCATCCGTGGCCGCGATCTGGCCGATCACCGTGGCTTCGAGGCCGTGCTGCGCGCAATGCGCGAGCGCCGCGCCAGCGTCGGCCTCGGCCACGATCACGATCATGCCGACACCGCAGTTGAAGGTGCGTAGCATCTCCGTCTCTTCGACACGCCCCTCGGCCTGCAGCCAGCCGAATATTTCGGGGCGCGTCCAGGCGTCGGGATCGATGTGCGCCTCGGTGCCGGCAGGCAGAACGCGCGGGACGTTTTCGGTCAGCCCGCCGCCGGTGATATGGGCGAGGGCGTGCACGGGCAGCGCCTCGATCAGCGCCAGCAGCGGCTTGACGTAGATTTGCGTCGGTTCGAGCAGGTGTTCACCCAGGCTGCGCCGGCCAAGCGGTGCGCTCAGATCGGCGCCGCTCGCGTCGACGATGCGCCGGATCAGCGAATAGCCGTTGGAATGCGGGCCGGAAGAGGCTAGGCCTATGATCGCGTCGCCGGGCGTCACGCGGCTGCCGTCGAGCATCCGAGCGCGCTCGACGATACCGACGGCGAAACCGGCCAGGTCGTAATCCTCGCCTTGGTACATGCCGGGCATTTCGGCGGTTTCGCCGCCGATCAGGGCACAGCCGGCCTGAGTGCAGCCATCGGCGATGCCTGCGACCACCTCGGCCGCGCGCGGCACGTTGAGATGGCCGGTGGCGTAGTAGTCGAGGAAGAACAGCGGTTCGGCACCCTGCACCACGATGTCGTTGACGCACATGGCGACGAGGTCGATGCCGATATGCCGGTGGCGATTCAGAGCCTGGGCCAGCTTGAGCTTGGTGCCCACGCCGTCGGTACCGGAGACCAGCACCGGCTCGCGGTAACGCTCCCAGGGCAGGGCGAACAGGGCGCCGAACCCGCCGAGACCTGCGAGCACTTCGGGACGTCGCGTGGCGGCGGCCAGCGGTTTGATCCGTTCCACCAGCGCTGCGCCGGCGTCAATATCCACGCCCGCGTCGCGGTAGTTCAGGCCTTGTGAGGCGGTTTTTTTGTCGGTCATGGGCGTATCCGCGGGGAAGGGCGCTAATGGTATTGTCCGGGCCGTGCCATGTAAACCGGCCGGCGATGGCCTGTGGTATCTTTATCCACTGCATGAATTTCCAGGGCCGGACGCAACGGGGACGCTGCAACGTGATGAATTTCAATCGGGTCCGTGCGCGGGCTCTGGCGCTCGGGGTATGTCTGCTCGCGTGGCTCGCGGTCATGCCGCCGGCTGCGGCCGTACAGGTCGATGGGCTTTACCGCGCAACGGTGCCGGTAACGGATCGTAGCGAAGCCGTCCGTGCGACAGCGTTCCAGCAGGCGCTGTCGCAGGTGTTGGTCAAGGTCACCGGCGACGCCGCTGCAGCATCCAGTCCGGCGCTCGCCACGGCCTTGCAACAGCCTTCCCAGTACATTCAGCAATACGGCTATCGGCAGAGCACGTCCTCGCCCGGCACACCGGTTGCCCTGCAGCTTCAGGTTCGCTTCGATCCGCCGGCCATCGACCAGTTGCTGAGCGCGGCACAGCTGCCGCTTTGGGGGCGCGAACGCCCGCTGGTCGTGATGTGGGTCGGCGTCGACCCGGCAGGTGCCGGCCGTTACATCGTTGCCGGCGACGGCGACCCGGCGCATGCAGACGCGCGCGGCGCCCTGCAGCAGGCGGCGGACGCGCGTGGTCTGCCGGTTCTGTTCCCGCTGCTTGACCTGCAGGATCAGGGTGCGGTGCGCTTCTCCGATTTGGATGGCGGCTTTATGGACACCGTGGTCGCGGCGTCGGCTCGCTACGAGGGCAATGCCGTGGTGGCAGGGGTCGTGCGCCCCTCGGTCGGCGGCCAATGGCGCGGGCAGTGGTGGCTGGTTTTCCGTCATCAAACGGATCACTGGGTCACCCAGGGGGCCGGCCGCGACGCGGCGCTCGCTGCGGGCGTGGACGGCGTGGCCGATCGTCTGGCCGCGCTGTTGGCGGTCGGCGGCGGCATGCAGGCCAGCCAGATGGCCGATGGCGCGATGCGGGTCGAAATCGCCGGCGTGACGCAGGTATCCGCCTATGCGCGCATCGATCATTTGCTCACGCGTCTCGCGCCCATCGCCTCGGCGCAGATGGTCGCCGCCAGCGGCGACCGCGTGACCTTCAGCGTGACCCCGCGAGGCAGCGTCGACGACGTGGCGCGCAATCTGGCGCTGGTCAGCTGGCTGATGCCCATGTCGGCGCCGTCGCCTTCCGTATCATCCGCCGTCCCGGGCGGGATGCCCGTGAGCGGCGGTCTGCCGGCCGCGAGCAGTGTGGCGATGCCGGCTGAGGCCAGTGTGGCATCGCCGGTGCCGGTCCCCATGCCCGTGAAAACCCTGTATTTCCGGTATCAGCCTTGAACGACAGCGCGGGTATGCGGGGCGAGGTATGGCTGGGGCTGGCGGTCGTGCTGCTGGCCAGTTGGCTGGTCTATCTGTTGGCCCCGATTCTGACCCCATTCCTGGTGGCTGCGTTGTTTGCCTATCTCGGCGACCCATTGGCCGACCGCCTCGAGCGCTGGCGCTTGCCGCGTACGCTGGCCGTGGTCGTGGTCTTCGTGCTGATGGGGGGCGCGCTGCTGCTGGCGCTGCTGTTGCTGGTCCCGGTGCTGGAAAACCAGCTCAACGTGCTGGTGCACGCCTTGCCCGGCTATGTGGCTTGGCTGAACGCGCATCTGTTGCCCTGGGTGCAGCAGCATCTCGGCGTGGACATGAGCGCCCTCAATCTGCAGGCGCTGCCGGATCTGATCACCGCACACTGGCGGCAGGCGGGCGGCATCGCGGCTCGCGTGGTCGATACGCTCAGTCGGTCGGGCCTGGCGCTGCTCGGTTGGCTGGCCAACCTTTTGCTGATCCCGGTCGTGGGATTCTATCTGCTGCGGGACTGGGATCGCCTGGTGGCGTATCTGCACGAATTGCTGCCGCTGCGTTTTCGCGACACCACGGTCACGTTGACCCGTGAGGCGGACGAACGCCTCGGCGCATTCCTGCGCGGCCAGTTTGCGGTCATGCTGGCGCTGGGCACCGTCTATGCCGTGGGGCTGTGGCTGGCCGGTCTCAAGGTTGGCATCCTGATCGGCATCGTGGCCGGGTTGGTCAGTTTCGTGCCTTATCTCGGGTTTGCCTTCGGCATCGTGTCGGCCGCGATCGCGATGTTCTTTCAGACTCATGAACTGCTCGCCTTGTGGCCGATCGTACTGGTTTTCGGCGTCGGTCAGATTCTCGAAAGCGCCGTGTTCACGCCGTTACTGGTGGGCGATCGCATCGGTCTGCATCCAGTTGCGGTGATTTTCGCGGTCCTGGCGGGAGGACAGCTCTTCGGTTTCGTCGGCGTGCTGCTGGCGTTGCCGGTGGCGGCAGTGCTGGCCGTCCTGCTGCGGCATGCGCATCGCCGCTATCGCAACAGCCGGTTTTTCCGCAGGCCGCGCACGGATGCGGGCAAGTTCGATGGTTGACCAGCTCGCGCTGAATCTGCGCCTGCGCGCGGAAACCACGCTGGCGGCCTACCTGCCGGCACCGGACCAGTTGGAGATACCGAGCACCGTGCGCGCACTGGTGGCGGGGGAAGCCGGCGTTCCCCAGCTCTATCTCTGGGGCGGGCCGGGTACCGGCAAGACTCATCTGGCCCAGGCCGCCTGCCATGAAGCCGGTGCGCGAGGTCTTTCCGCCGCCTATCTGCCGCTGGGAGAACTGGTCTCCATGGGCCCCGCGGTGCTGGAGGGTCTGTCGTCGGTGCGGCTGCTGGCGGTGGACGATCTCGACCGGGTATGGCGGGAGCCCAAATGGCAGCGTGCGTTGTTCGGGCTGATCAACGAGGTGCGCGAACATGACGGCCGCCTGCTGCTTGCCGCCGGGGTCCGCCCGGACGAGGAACGGGTCTCGATGCCGGATCTGCGCTCGCGGCTGCTGTGGGGAGCAGTCTTTCATCTGCGCCCGCTCGACGAGGGGCGCCTCCGTCGCATGCTGCAGCTCGGTGCCCGTTCGCGCGGGTTCCCGTTGGGCGAGCCGGAAACCGAATACCTGTTGAGGCACGCTGCCCGCGATCCCGGCTCGCTGATGCGGCTGCTCGACCGTCTCGATGCGGCAAGCCTCAAGGCACGTCGCCGCGTCACGGTGCCGCTGATCCGCGCGGTGCTCGATCAGCCCTGACCCAGGCGCGCCGCAGCCTGCGCCACACGCCGACCCAGCACCCGGCACAGCTCGGCTTCGTGGGCGCTGACCGGGCGATCGCCTTCGCCGCCGCCAACATGGCTGGCGCCATAGGGCGTGCCGCCGGTTTCGGTGGCGAGCAGCGCGGATTCGGTGAACGGGATGCCGACGATCAGCATGCCATGGTGCAGCAGCGGCAGCATCATGCTGAGCAGGGTGCTCTCCTGGCCGCCGTGCAGGGTGCCTGTCGAGGTGAACACGGCGCCCGGCTTGCCCGCCAGCGCGCCGGACAGCCACAGACCGCTGCTTTGGTCGAGAAAGTATTTCAGCGGGGCGGCCATGTTGCCGAAACGGGTGGGGCTGCCCAGCACCAGACCGGCGCAGTCCCTCAGGTCGTTAAGGGTCGCGTAGGGCGGCCCCGAGGCCGGAATTTCGTCCTCGACCGCCTCGCAGGTCGCCGAAACGGCTGGCACCGTGCGCAGGCGGGCCTGCATCCCGTCCACTTCCTCGATGCCGCGCACGATGCGGCGCGCCATCTCGGCCGTGCCGCCGCGGCGGCTGTAGTAGAGCACGAGGATGTCGCTCATGCGTCCAGTATTTCCAGAACGCTTTCGGGCGGACGCCCGATGGCGGCGCGCCCGTCTGCGATCACGATCGGACGCTCGATCAGGCGCGGGCGCTGAATCATCGCCAGAATCAGGGTCTCGCGGGTCAGGCCGGGGTCGTCGAGCTGGGCTTCGGCATACTCGTCTTCCTGCCGGCGCATCAGCTCGCGCGGCTCCATTCCCAGCAGGTCGAGAATGCGTCCGAGTTCGTCCTGCGACGGCGGCTGCTCGAGGTATTCGACGATCCGCGGTTCGAGGCCGCGCGCGCGCAGCAGTTCCAGGGTCGCGCGCGACTTGCTGCAGCGCGGGTTGTGATAGATCACGACATCGGATGTCTGCATGATGGGGTTTCCTAAGGCTCGATAACCTGATCATTGCTTGAGTTGGCGCGGCGCCGCCGCGCAGCGCTTGACCGTTTCGCGGGTGGGTGCTAGCGTCGCTACGGTACACGCGCCGGTGGCACGCCGGCCGAATCATATACGGTTGCGGAGTCCATGGGAAAACGCCTGATTGTCGCCAGCCTGTTGTTGGGCGGCCTGCTGGCCGGTTGTGCGACGGCGCCGGTGCAGGAGATGAGCGATGCGCGCCAGGCGTTGCTGGCTGCGCGCCAGGCAGGCGCCGCATCGCGTGCGCCACAGGTCTATTCCAGAGCCGAGGCGCTGATGCAGCGCGCCGAGGACCAACTCAGCGTGGGCGGTTATGCCTCGGCCAGGAAGCTCGCCGAGGAGGCGAAGAAGGCCGCACAGGAGGCCCGCGACAAGGCCTTGACCCAGTAGCGTGCCGGGCGTTTTCCCGGTATCGGTCGACGTGGGCGTTTCCTTGACACCCCCAGGGGTGGGTGCTAGGTTTTTCAGCGTCATTCTTGGATGGCGATAGCGGTTTCAAACCTGCGTTTATCGGGCGATCTGGGCAGTATCCCTCAAAATCATAACGACTCTGGAGTGCAACTTATGAAAATCGGTATGACCCGTTCGGTTCTCCTGTCGAGTGCTGTCCTGTCGCTCGGGCTGCTGGGAGGTTGCGCCACGACGGCCGAACAGCCGGCCGCGCCCGCTCCAACCCAGAATATGGCGGAACAGAATGCCGCCCAGGCCATCGCGACTGCCAAGTCGGCCTACGCGGAGGCTGAGGCGAAGGGGTACGCCTGGACGACCACCAAGCCGCTGATCGAGAAGGCCGAGGCGGCCTACAAGGCAGGCGACTACGCCAAGGCCAGCGCTCTGGCCGACAAGGCGAAGGCCGAGGCCGATAGCAGCATCAACCAGTACTATCTTGCTATGGGCACGCGTAACCTTGAGAAGCTGCAGGGCATGAAGAGCGCGATGTCGCCTGCCCAGCTGGCGCAGCTCAAGCAGGCCGAGACGCTGTATCACGATTCCAAGGGCAAGGCGCTGTACGATCTGACCGAACAGATGCTCACCGAGATGAAGAATGCCAAGCGGACCAGCTTCACGGTCAGCAAGGGTGATACGCTGTGGGGAATCGCCGGCATGCCGCTGATCTACGGCAACCCTTACGAATGGCCGCTGATCTACAAGGCGAATGCCGGCAAGATTCACGATCCCGACCTGATCTATCCCGGCCAGGATCTCACCATCGACCAGGGCGCCAGCCAGGCGGCGATCGATGCGGCGATCTACCATGCCAAGCATCGCGGAGCATGGAAGCTGGGCCAGCCGACCGCCAGCGACCTCAAGTACCTCAAGGGCGGCATGTAACCCGATCGGCGCCTTACGCGCGCATCGAGCATGACGACCGGTCGCTCTGGACCGGGAAAAGGGGCCTTTGCAGGCCCCTTTTCTTTACAGCTGTCCGGTCCCCGGCTGCGTAGGTTCGGTGATTTCATGCTGGCGACCGTGCGTCGCTTCGCCGACGACGGCTGCTTCCAGACTGCCGGCAGCCTCACCTTTACGACCTTGTTGTCGCTGGTGCCGCTGGTCACGGTGCTGTTCGGCGTGCTGAGCCTGTTTCCGGCCTTCCGCGACATGACGTCGGATCTGCGTCAGCTGCTGGTCAATCAGTTGGTGCCGACATCGGGCGAACTGGTCCAGCACTATCTGACGCAATTCAGCGAGAAGGCCTCGCGGCTGACGCTGGTCGGTTCGCTGTGGCTGTTGGTGACGGCGGTGTTGACACTGTCGACGGTCGATACCGCGCTCAATCGGATCTGGCGTACCAGCCGACATCGCGATACCGTCGTCGTGTTCATCGTCTACTGGGCGCTGCTGACCCTCGGCCCGCTGCTGTTCGGCACCGGCTTTGCGGTGACCTCGTACGTTTTTGCGCAGTACCGTGCCTGGCTGGAGGGCTGGAGCGGCGAGGGCGGCGACTGGCTCGCCCTGCACATGCTGTCCGTGTTCCTCGAAACGCTGACCTTCACGCTATTGTTCGTGCTCGTGCCGAGAACGCGCGTGAGTCTTAAGCACGCCCTGGTGGGTGGCGTGTTCACGGCGCTGATGTTCGAGCTCGCCAAACGCGGTTTCTCGTTTTATGTTTCCCACTTCAAGAACTACGAGCTGATCTACGGTGCCTTTTCGGCAGTGCCGATTTTTCTGATCTGGATTTATCTGTCCTGGCTGATCGTGCTGCTCGGCGCGGAAGTGACCGCCTGTCTGAGCCTGGATTGTCACCGCGGCCGCATGGACGACGAGTCTGCTAGACGTTCCTTGCGTCTGGCGGTACGCCTGGTGGCCCGCCTGGGAAGCGGGCAGTGGCATGGTCGTGGCGTACGTCTTTATGAACTGGCTCGTGCCGAACCGGCCTTTACGCAGGCGCAGGTGGAAACCATGTTGAGACGGCTTGCTCGGCTCAAGATGACGCGGCAGACGGGCGGCGAATGGTATTTGATCCGCGACTTGAGAGGTGTCCGTCTGTACGAACTCTACCGGCAGGGTGGCTTCGGGCTCCAGCCCACGGGGTCGCGCGGGCGCGACAGCGAGGCTCTCGATACGCGCCTGGATGCCTTGCTCAATGATGCGGAAGGGGATATGGCGGCGCGCTTGAACCAGACGCTGGCGGAATTCCTGCCGCGGATGGAGGTGGGCGAAGAGGAAGTGCGCGAGGGATTGGGCGAATGAGCAGCGCCCTGCGCTGGTGGGTGTCCGGGCGCGTCCAGGGCGTGTCGTTTCGCGCGGCGACGCGGGATAAGGCGCTTGCGCTGGGCTTGAACGGATATGCCCGCAATCTCGCAGACGGTCGTGTGGAGGTTTATGCCTGCGGCAGCGGTCCTGCGTTGCGGGATTTGGGGATCTGGCTACAGCGAGGGCCGCCCGCAGCCCGCGTCGAGCGGGCGATGCAGGCGGCGGCGGTGGACGAGGGCGTATCGGGCTTCGAAATCCGGCGTTAGCGGATCAGGTCTGCTGCCGCAGGAAGGTCGTCAGCTCGGCCAGCGGCACCTGTCTGGGGTCGGCATCCCGGCGTCCCTTGTATTCGGCTTCGCCGGCGTCGAGCCCTCGTTCGCTGAGGACCACGCGGTGGGGAATGCCGATCAGTTCCAGGTCGGCGAACATAACGCCCGGGCGGACTTCGCGATCGTCCAGCAGCACCTCGAAGCCTGCCTCGGTCAGATTGCGGTACAAATCCTCCACGGCTTCGCGCAGGCGTTGCGACTTGTGCAGATTGATCGGCGCGATGGCGATTTGGAACGGCGCGAGCGGCGTCGGCCAGACGATCCCGCGCGCATCGTGATTCTGCTCGATTGCGGCGCCCACGATGCGCGATACGCCGATACCGTAGCAACCCATGGAGAGGACGGCCGGCTGGCCCTGTTCGTCGAGTACGGTGGCGTTCAGGCGCTCGCTGTAGGTGCGTCCGAGCTTGAAGATATGGCCGACCTCGATGCCGCGGACGATGCGTAGCCGCCCCTTGCCGTCTGGACTGGGGTCGCCTTCGATCACGTTGCGCAGGTCGGCCACGGGGCCGAGCGGGACGTCTCGTACCCAGTTGATGCCGAAATGGTGCTTGCCATCCACGTTCGCCCCGGCACCGAAATCTGCGATCATCGCGGCACAGCGGTCGACGATGATCGGGATCGGCAGCTCGACGGGGCCAAGGGAGCCGGGCCCAGCGCCGATGACGGCGCGAATCTCGGATTCCTCGGCAAACTGCAGCGGGCTTGCCACCTGCGGAAGTTTTTCGGCCTTGATCGGATTGAGCTGGTGGTCGCCGCGCAGAATCAGCGCGAGCAGTCCGCCGCCGACCTGCTCGCTGGCGCGCACGATCAAGGTTTTGACCGTACGCTCGATCGGCTGATCGAACTGCTCGACCAGCGCCTGTATGGTCTTGGCCTCCGGCGTATCGACCAGCCGCAGCGGTTCGCCCGGCTGCGGACGTTCGTCGCGATCCGGTACGGCTTCGGCGAGCTCGACATTGGCGGCAAAGTCGCCGCCGTCGGCGAAGGCGATGGCGTCCTCGCCGGCTTCGGCAAGCACGTGGAACTCGTGCGAGGCGTTGCCGCCGATGGAGCCGGTGTCTGCGGCGACCGCGCGAAAATCCAGGCCCAGGCGGGTGAATATTTTGGTGTAGGCGGCGTACATGCGCTGGTAGGTTTCGTCCAGCGAGGCTTCGTCGATATGAAAGGAGTAGGCGTCCTTCATTACGAATTCGCGCGCGCGCATCACGCCGAAGCGCGGGCGTATTTCGTCGCGGAACTTGGTCTGGATCTGGTAGTAGTTCAAGGGCAGCTGCTTATAGCTGCGCAGTTCGCGGCGGGCGATGTCGGTGATGACCTCTTCGTGTGTCGGGCCGAAGCAGAACTCGCGCTGATGGCGGTCATTCAGGCGCAGCAGTTCTGGGCCGTATTTTTCCCAGCGGCCCGATTCCTGCCACAGTTCCGCCGGTTGTATGCACGGCATCAGCAGTTCGAGGGCGCCGGCCGCGTCCATTTCCTCGCGCACGATGCGCTCGACCTTGCGCAAGACGCGCAGGCCCAAGGGCAACCAGGTGTAAAGCCCGGAGGCCAGCCGACGTATGAGGCCGGCGCGCAGCATGAGCTGGTGACTGACGATTTCGGCCTCGGAGGGGACCTCCTTGAGGGTCGCAAGCGGGAATTGTGAAACGCGCATGGAGTTCTTTCGCTGTCGGTTGGATGGAACGCGCATCTGAACTGCGCGGTTGATGTCTATTGTGCCGGGCGAGGGCCTTCAGAGGGTAGTGCCGTTGTGTCCCCAGCGAGCGCGAGGGACGTCGGCGAAAAGCAGATAAACCCGTGTACCGGGGATGCCCGCATGGCGCTCGAGCAGAGCGCACAGCGCCTTGCTGAGTTCAGCTGGCGCCGTTTCCGGAAGGCCGATGCTGCGAAGCTCGATCAATGCCAGCGGGGCGTCATGTCCGCCGAGGCGCATGGCCGGGTTGTACTGGTGGCGAACCATCATGTAGGACTCGGGCTTGCCCAGCAGCCCGGCGACGAGCCCGGAAGCTTCGCCGAGCAGGGCGTCGATGGCCGGGGCTTCCAGCGCCAGGCTGATTTCGATGCTGAGCAGGGGCATGGTCAGTCGCCCTTGCAGTAGCGCTCGACGAAGGCTTGAGCCTGTTTGAGGCGTTGGGCGCGCTGGCTATCGCTCATCCATTCGACGCTGCCGTCCGGTTTGACGATGCGTACGCGCCGCGGCTGTTCGAGCGTCTTGACGTCGCTGCTGGCGATTTGGCAGCGTTGCTTGAGGTCGGGTATCTGCGCAGGCTTCGGCGCGGCGTCCTTCGGCGCCGCCGATTCAGGCGCCATCGGAGCCGGGTTGGTCCCGGCGCTTTCGGCCGTGCCGTTCCCGGCATCGACCGGCGAGTCGATGACGGTATAGCGATGTCCGCTTGGCGGCATCTGACTGTAGTGGGTGACGCCCTGTGCGTCTATCCACTTGTAGATGGCGCCATGCGCGAGCAGGGGAGAGAGGAACAACAGTGCTGCTCCCAAGCTGGCTATACTGGTGCGAAACCCCTTATTGGCCATGTTGGTTCTCGATTATTGCCATGCGAGCAGTGTAGCAAATACGCCCGCAGTACCCCATCGGATACGTGCATCGCAGGCTCTGCGTATTGACTATCCGAATATTATAATTTACTAATATACATTCATTGGCCCGCACCCAGATGCGGCGCAGCCCTATCAGGTCAGATGTCGGATCAATAAGGAGTTTGCAGCGTGCGGATGAGAGGTTATCCATCGGGGTCCCAGGCGTGGCTGAGACTGCTGGTTTTGTCATCCCTGCTGCTCGCCTTGACGGTCTCGCCGGCAGAGGCGGCGAACCCGGCCGACACGGCGTCTTCGGCTGGGATGCTGAGTCTGGATCAGGCGGTGCACCGCGCACTCGCGCAGACGCCGGAGATGCTTGAGGCGCGCGCGCGTCTCGACGAGGCGAAAGGCGGCGTGCGCGAGGCGCGAGGCCACTTGCTGCCGAGTCTGAGCGCTTCGTTGATGGGGTCCGGCAGCGACAACCCGCTCAATGTTTTCGGGATGAAGCTCTCGCAGGGCAAGGCGACCTTCAACGATTTCGGCGCGAACCAGTTTCTGGGGCCGCAGAGCCTCTCGACGGCGCCGGACAACCTGAACGATCCTGGCTGGTATCGCAACTATCAGACGAAGCTGACCCTGCAGATCCCGGTCTACAACGGCGGTCAGATCTGGGGCGGCCTGGCGCAGGCGCGGGCCTACCTTGCCGCTGCGCGGCAGGGTGACGTGGCCGCCCGGCAGCATTTGTTGTTCGAGGTGCTGGGTGCCTATGCGGGCGTCGGGGCCGCACAGGCCTTCGTCGGGGTGGCCGGCAAGGCGATCGCCGCCGCCGATGCCTACGTGAAGCTGAGCGAGCAGCTGTTTGCTCAGGGAGTCGTTTCCAAGAGCGACGTGCTGCGCGCCAAACTGCATCTCGCCAATGCGCGACTGCAATCGCAGGAAGCCCGCAACGCGCTCGAGAATCAGCTCGCGCGTCTGCGGATGATGGTGGGTTTGCCGGCAGACGTGCCGGTGCGGCTCGCGCAGCGGGTCAGCGTCGTACTGCCGGCGGCGGATCTGACGGCATTGCGCCGGCAGGGCGTGACGGACAATCCGGGCGTGCGCGCGCGGCTGCTGCAGGTGGAGGCCGCACGGGCAGGCGTCGACAAGGCCCGTGCAAGCTATCTTCCCCATTTCAATATCCAGATCAGCCGCGAGTGGAACAGCCCTTCGCTCGACGGCGGTCGTCCCTCGTATACCGTGGCCGGCGTGTTGACCTGGAACGTGTTCGATTTCGGCGCCCGCCGTGGAGCGCTCGACGGCGCCGAGGCAAGGGTGATGCAGCGCCAGGCCGAGGCACGCAAGGCGCGCGAGCAGACGGTGCTGGCCGTGGACAAGGCGTGGCGCGAGGTGAGGCTGGCGGCGATCCGCGAGTCGACCCGCGAACAGGCCATCGGCGAGGCTGCCGAGGCTGAGCGTCTGGCGCGACTGCGTTACGAAAAAGGCGTGTCCACGATCGCCGAGCTGCTTGCATCGCAGGCGGAACTCGACAAAACGCGCAGCCAGCTGGTGGCGGCGCGCTATCAGGCGGTGATGGCGCGTGCGGGCCTGCTGCTGGCGACCGGGCGGTTGAGCCTGAGCGCACTGCGGACTTCACCTGCCCAACCCTGATTCTGCAGACTCACGAAGACTATCTTGGAAGCGACGACCATGGCGATTCAAGCACGCAAATGGATATTGCCCGTCCTGCTCAGCGCCGCGATGGGTGCTCTGGCCGGTTGCGGCGATCGGAATACCGCGACATCGGATACCTCATCTGGCGCATCCGCAACGAATGCGGTATCGGCGGTTACCCTCAAGGTGGCGGTGCGCAATCTGCCCGCGTATGCCGATTTTCCCGGCAGCGTCGCGGCTGCGGATCGTGTGCAGGTGGCTTCCCGATTGATGGGATATGTGCAAGGGTTGCGCGTCCACGAGGGGCAGTCCGTTCGTGCCGGAGCGCTGTTGCTCACGATCGATCCCAGCGATGTCAAGGGTGGCATCGCGCAGGCGCGCGCAAGCCTCGACAAGGCCCAAGCCGCATTGGCGGACGCTGCCGCGAATGAACGCCGTTACAAGGCGCTGTTTGAGCAGCAGGCGGTCCCGGCGCAACGCTATCAGCAGGTTCACATGGCCTACCAGGTTGCCCAGGGCAACGTCGCGCAGGCGCGCGCCGCACTCAAGTCCGCGCGCGCGCAGTTGCACTATGCCGAGGTGCGTGCGCCCTTTGCCGGCGTGGTGGTGGCCAAGTCGGTCAGCAACGGGCAGCTGGCGACGCCGGGGCAGCCTCTGCTGACGCTCGATGGCGCGGCGCACCTGCAGGTCGTGGCGCAGATGAGCGACCAGGCATTCCGTGCCCTGCGCCTCGGTCAGTCCGTTACGGTCGAAGTGGACGGACTGGGCGCGCGGCCGCAGTCGGTGAGCGGCACGGTGGAACGCCTGGTGGACGCTTCCGACCCGATGACGCACACCCATACGGTCAAGATCGCCCTGCCGGCCGGCAGTCCCGCCCAGAGCGGCGACTATGCGCGCGTGCGGGTTGCGGTTGGAGTGCATCGCGGCATCGTCGTGCCGGCGTCGGCGGTGCACCGGCGTGGCGATATCGACGGCGTATTCGTGGTTGACGGGCAAGGCGTCGCGTATTTTCGCATGGTCCGCCTGGGGCCGCCGATTGATGGCAAGGTCGAAGTGCTGGCGGGACTGGTGAGCGGGGACCGCATCGTGGTGTCGGCCAAGGGCCGCCTGGATAATGGCGTGCGCGTGCAGACGGAAGACAAATCATGAGTGCGCAGCACCCGGACGAACGGCTGAACCTGGCGGGGCGGCTGGCGCAGGCCTTTCTGGCCTCCAAGATCACGGCGTTGATCATGTTGGCGCTCACGCTGTTCGGCACGCTTGCCGTGATGGTGACGCCGCGCCTGTACAACCCGGAGATCGTGGTGCCGGCGGCCTCGATTCTGGTCATGCGTCCCGGCAGCAGCCCGGAAGAGATCCAGAATCAGGTGGTGCGGCCCCTGGAAGCGCTGATGGCCGGCCTCAAGGGCGTGGAGCATACCTACGGCAATGCGGTCAACGATCTGGGCGTGGTGACCGTGCAGTTCCAGGTGGGGGCGAACGAGGAGCGCAGTCTGCTGCTGCTCTACAACCAGCTGATGCGCAACATGGACCGTTTGCCGCCCGGCACGATGCAGCCGCTGGTCAAGAGCATCGGCATCAATGACGTGCCGGTGCTGGCGGTCACGCTCAGCGCCAGAAATTTGGGCGGAGTAGCGTTGCGCGAGTTGGGCGAGCGCGTGCTGCAACAGCTGCGCAGCGTGCCGAACGTGGGCGACAGCCATGTGATCGGCGGCGAGCGACCCGCCGTGAATGTCGAAATCGAGCCCGGTCGTCTGGCAGCCGCAGGCCTCAGCCTGGATCAGGTGATCAAGCTGCTCAAGGCCTCGAATGCGGTGGTGCCGGCGGGGCATCTAGTCAACAGCAACCGGCAGATCGACCTGCGCGTCAATGCGGCCTTCGCCGATGTGCACGAGCTGGGGGACATCGTGGTCGGCGTGGTGCACGGCAAGCCAGTCTATCTCAAGGATGTGGCGCGAGTCGTGCGCGGCGCGCGCAGCCACGATGAATACGTCAGCGAGGCCGCCGGCGCCGCCGATGCCGTGCCGGCGGTGACCCTGGCGATCGGCAAGCGCGCCGGCGCCAATGCGGTGACCGTATCCGATGCGGTGCTTTCCAAGCTGCATCGTCTCGAACGCGAGATGCTGCCGCAGGGCGTGCATGTCAGCGTGACCCGCGACTACGGGCGCCGCGCCAACGATGCGGTCAACACGCTGATGGAGCATCTGGCCATCGCGATCATCGTGGTGTCCTTCATCCTGCTGTTCTTCCTCGGCTGGCGGGAGGCGATCATCGTCACCCTGACGGTGCCCCTGACGCTGTTCGTGGTGCTGGGCGTGGGCTGGATGATTGGCCAGACCATCAACCGGATATCGCTATTCGCGCTGATCCTGTCGCTTGGCCTGCTGGTGGATGCGGCCATCGTGGTGATCGAGAACATCCACCGCCACCTGCATCACGGCGATTGCCGAGACTATGGCGGAATGCTGGTGCGCGCGACCAACGAGATCGGTAATCCGACCAACATCGCCACGATTGCGGTCATCCTGGCCTTCGTGCCGATGGCCTTCGTCAGTGGCATGATGGGGCCGTTCATGCGGCCGATACCGATCAACGTGCCGGTGGCGATGGTGGCTTCGCTGATCCTGGCGTATATCGTGGTGCCGTGGGTGGCCTATCGCTGGCTGCGCGGCAAGGCGATGGCCACCCTGGCGCGCCAGGCCGATCTCGAGGATGCCGGCGAATCGAAGCAGGACTGGCTGCACCGCAGCTACGTCGCCGTCATCCGGCCGCTGATCGCGAGCGGACGCAAGCGCACGGTGTTTTTCTCCATCGTCATCGGCCTGCTGTTGTTATCCCTGTTGATGCCGGCCTGGCAATTTATCCGCCCCACGGGCATGAACGGCCCGATCAGTGCGCTTGGCGTGAGCCTGCAGATGCTGCCCGACGGCAACGTCAGTACCTTCACCGTCGAAATCGACACGCCCGCCGGTACCGCGCTGGCAGAGACCGGACGCGTCGCGCAGGCCGTGGGCGAAGTGCTGGCGCGCGAGCGCTACGTGACCCATTACCAGACCTATCTGGGCCGTACCGGCCCCCTGAGCTTCGCCGGCATGGTGCGCGGCGATGCCCTGCGCAAGGGCAGCAATCTCGCGCAGATCGTGGTCAATCTCGTCGGCCGCCACGACCGTCCGCATACCAGCGTGGTGGCCACGGAGGTGTGGAAGGCGTTGGCGCCGGTGCGCGCGGCCTTCCCGCTCACCCGCATCAAGCTGTTCATGACGCCGCCGGGGCCACCGGTGCGCTCCCAGGTGCTGGCGGAACTGTACGGGCCGAACTACGAAACCCTGCGTCAAACGGCGGCGCTCGTGAAGCAGGATTTCGAGAAGGTTTATGGCATGATCAATATCGACGATTCGGTCACGGCCACGGCGCCTGAATACCGGATTCATGTCGATGCGCGCAAGGCCATGCTGGCGGGCGTGGCGCCGGCGCAGGTCGCCAAGCTCGTCCACGACTATGTGGCGGGCATCGATGTCGGCACCCTGCGCGAGGTGCATGCCCCCGAACCCGTGGCACTGATCGTGCGGCTCAAGCGTGCCGACCGTTCCTGGATTCAGCAGGTGCGCGACCTGCAGGTCACCAATGCACAGGGGCGTTCGGTGCCGATCGGCAGCCTGGTGCGTATCGAGCCGTCCAGCGTCGCCAAGCCGATTCTCGACCGCGACCAGCATCCGGTGGTCTACGTGATGGGCGACATGCTCAATGCCAGCCCGGTGTACGCGACGTTGACGCTCAACAGCATGCTCGACGGCAAAACGCTGCCCAATGGCGTGCATCTAACCACGGGGAATCTCGGCTTCGTTGACGCGCAGCCGAACGACGTGACCCACTATCAGCTGCTCTGGGGTGGCGATATGCGGTTGACGCTAGACGTGTTCCGCGATCTCGGCGCCGCCTTCATCGTCGCGCTGGTGTTCATCTATCTGCTGCTGGTGGCCTACTACCAGTCCTTCGCGTTGCCGGTGATCGTGATGGGCGCGATCCCGTTGACCCTGGTAGGCATCTTCCCCGGGCATTGGTTGTTCCACATGCCGTTCAATGCGACCTCGATGATCGGTTTCATTGCCTTGGCCGGCATCGTGGTGCGCAACTCGCTGCTGTTGATCGATTTCATACTCGACTACCGCCGCCGCGGTTACGGGTTGGCCGAATCGGTGATCGAGGCGGGCGCCATCCGCTTCCGGCCGATCCTGTTGACCGCGCTGGCCATCATTTTCGGTTCCGCTGTGATGGTCAGCGACCCGGTGTTCGGTGGCCTGGCCGTATCGCTGATCTTCGGCACGCTGGCATCCACGCTGCTGACCCTGGTCGTGATCCCGCTGCTCTATTATCTTTGGCAGCGCCGTGAGGATGCGCGTGCCGGCGCCGCATGATTGGGCAGGCGGCGATCAATGAGTACGCCGTCGGCCCTTGTTGGTGCGGGCGAGTTCCTGCAGCATGGCCTCCTGTTCGTTGAACGAGGGCGGCGCCGAAGCGACTGTTCCCGGCGCCGTCGTGTCGGAGCCAGCCGGCTGGTGACCGGCCCGTTCGCGCTCCTTGATTTTGAGGTAATCCTCCAGCGACTCGTCGACGTAGCGTCCTCGATAGCCAGGCGGCGGTGCGGCGCCGGGACGCATGAACTGGCGCATGCGCAGCGCCTTGTTAAGGGAAATGCTGCGCCTGCCGATCCAGAAGGCATCGAAGGCGAGCAGGCCGAGTATCGCGATGGCGCCGCCCGCAGCCGGGATGGCGCCGAAGACAATGCCCAGCCACGCCGCGAGTGTGCAGAGCAGGGGATAGGCAACGGCGCCGACGGGTTCCCGCAGGTACCAGCGATGCAAGCCGAGCGGGAACAGAACCATCAGCAGGTAGGCACGCGACGGTCGTCGCATGGCCTGGTTGTAGCGCAGGTTCAGGGTCTGCAGGCCCTCTCCCTCAAGGTCGAGTTTTTTCCAGCTAGGGTGCATAGATCGGCTCTCCGCGACCTTTTGTCGCGTTACGGGCTGAGCGGGGATAATACGACGGGTTTTCGGTTTTCTAGCATCAAGCGGGCTGCTAGTATGCAGCAACCTACACGCCGATCCCTACGAGGATTTAAACCGATACCGTGGCCGACCGCAGACTTCAGGTTTTCTATACCGTTGCCAAATTGCTGAGTTTTACCAAGGCGGCAGATACGTTACACATGACCCAACCGGCGGTGACTTTTCAGATCCGCCAGCTTGAGGACCATTTCAACACGCGGCTTTTCGATCGCACCCACAACCGGGTGAGCCTAACCGAGGCCGGGCAGATCGCCTACCAATTCAGCGAGCGCATTTTCGAACTCTACGCAGAGCTCGACAATGCGATCAAGGAACTGACCGGCGACATCAGCGGTGCGTTGACGGTGGGGGCTTCAACGACCATCGCCGAATACATGTTGCCCGCACTGCTCGGGACCTTCAAGGCCGAGCACCCGGACGTCAATCTTCGCCTGCGCGTCTCCAATACCGAAGGCATTGTGTCCATGGTCGAGAACAACATCATCGATCTGGGCGTGGTCGAGGCGCCGGTTGCGAACAAGAATCTGGTCGTGGAGATGTGCCGCGAGGACGAGCTGGTCGCCGTGCTGCCGCCGAGCCACCCGCTGGCCGGCGAGAAGGCCCTCACCGCCAAGGCCTTCTTCAGCCACCCCTTTATCTGTCGAGAGGAGGGGTCGGGGACGCGCGAGGTCATCATGGAATACCTTGACGAACAGGGACTCGACCGCAATAGTCTCAACGAGTGTCTGGAGTTGGGCAGTTCGGAATCCATCAAGGGGGCGGTGGAGGCCGGCATGGGCGTGAGTATCCTGTCGCGCACCAGCCTGGACAAGGAGATCGCTCTCGGCCGCCTGGTCGCGTTGCCGCTGGACCCGCCGTTGCGTCGGCCATTTTCGTTCGTACGCCAGCGCCAGAAATTCCGTCTGCGCGCCATGGAGGAGTTGCTCAACTTCGCCCGCGATTACTGCGAGACGCATGCGCACGACGGGCACTCGCAGCCGTAATCCAACATTGCCCCACGCAGGAGTCGCCACATGCAGAACTACGTGGTCGTGCAGAACACCTATTCCGAATTTCTCGGGCTGATCGAAAAGCAGTTGGAAAAGCGCGACATCGGTTTCGACTACTATCGCCCTTTCCTGGGGCAGGGGCTGCCGCCCAGCGTCGGTCAGTTCGATGGTCTTTTCGTGCTGGGTGGCGCCTCGTCCACCTTGGATGATGAGGCATTGCCCTATCGCAACGATGTGATCAATCTGATCCACCTGTTCCAGAAGGCGCGCCGACCCGTCACCGGATTCGGGCTGGGCGGCCTGCTGGTGGCCGAAGCTGCGGGCGGGTTCGGTCGCGAAGATCCGCCCTATACCGCAGGTTTCGTAACCGCGCACAAGACCGCAGCCGGGGAAGGCGATGTGCTTGCCGAAGCGATGCACGGCCGCCGGCTGCTGGTACTCCATCACGGCGGCGTCGACCTGCCCGACGGCATCGAGCCCCTGTTGGTCGACGACGAGGGGCGCTGGCTGGCCATTCGGCCCGATCCTCTGACCTACGGGCTGCTTTTCCGCCCTGAAATGAAGCCAGGCATGATCGAGGACATCCTGATGGAGGATGGTCACAACCCTCCGCCCAACCTGCCCGAGCTGCTGGGCGAGGCGCGTATGGAATGGCATGGCATGCAGGAAACCACGGATGCCGTGGTCGTAGCCCTGGTCAAGGCACTGGGACTGATGCAGGCCCGCCACAAGACGCCGGTGTTCAGCCTTAAGGTCGAATAGCGTGTTGCCGATCAAAACCAGCGCTAAGCGTGGCGGCGCGGGCAAGCGTCTGCAGGCGTTGTTCGACGCCCTGCCGGAGGCGGATCGGCGTACCCTGATCGCCTTTGCCGAATTTCTTGCCGAGCGCGCGCCCAAACCTGAGCCTGTCGCGGCGGCACCCGTGCCGCACCCGCGTCCGGAGAAGGAGTCGGTGGTCAAGGCGGTACGCCGGTTGGCGGCCACCTACCCGATGCTCGACAAGGCCAAGATGCTCAATCAGACCTCGGCGCTGATGGCGCAGCACGTCATGCAAGGGCGCGATGCCGTGGAGGTGATCGACGAGCTCGAAGTGCTGTTCGAGACTCACTATCTACAGTATCGGCAGGTCTCGAGCGAAGACGCGCCTGAATGATCGCCCTGTTGCGCGCATGGTTCCAGCGCTATTTCTCCGATCCGCAGGTGATCAGCCTGATCCTGCTGATCGTGTCGGGTGCCGCAGTGGTGTTGTTCACGGGGCGGCTGATGGCACCGCTCATTGCGGCCTTGGTCATCGCCTTCGTGCTCGAGGGCGGCGTGCTGCGTCTGGTGCGCATGGGCATGCCGCGATCGCCGGCGGTATGGCTGGTGTTTCTGGCGTTCATGGCCGTGGTGGCGCTGGTCATGGTGGGGCTCGTGCCGCTGCTCTCGCGCCAGGTGGCCGAATTCCTGCGCGAGCTGCCGCACATGGTGGCGCAGGGCAAGGAAGCCTTGCAGGCGTTGCCGCAGCGTTACCCGCATTTCATATCCGATGCCCAAATCCAGGCGATCATGGGCGAACTGCAGCATGCCATCGGCAGCCTGGCCCAGCGCGCGCTGAGCCTGTCGCTGGCTTCCGTGATCGGCCTGATCACGCTCAGCGTCTACCTCATCCTGGTGCCGCTGCTGGTGTTCTTCATGCTCAAGGACAAGGTGCTGCTGCTCGAATGGGCGCGCGGCGTGCTGCCCCGACAGCAGGCACTGGCCGCTGAGGTCTGGCAGGAGGTCAATCTCAAGATCGTGGGCTACGTGCGCGGCAAGCTGGTCGAGATCGTGGTGGTCTGGCTGTCGACCTACATCGCCTTCGCGCTGCTGGAGATGCATTACGCGCTGCTGCTGGCGGTGCTGGTGGGGCTGTCGGTCATCATCCCTTACGTGGGCGCGGCCGTTGTGACCTTGCCGGTGGTGTTCGTGGCCTATGCCCAGTGGGGCCTGAGCGGCGATTTCTTCTACGCGGTCGGCGCCTATGCGGTGATCCAGTTCATCGACGGCAACCTGCTAGTGCCGCTGCTGTTCTCCGAAATGGTGAACCTGCACCCGGTGGCGATCATTGCCGCGGTGCTGCTGTTCGGCGGTTTGTGGGGTGTCTGGGGCGTGTTTTTCGCGATTCCGCTGGCGACTCTGGTGCAGGCGGTGCTGCACGCTTGGGTGGGTGCGATCCGGCGGGCCGACGGCGAGTTGCCGCCGGCCTGAGGATTCAGAGCACGTCCGAGGCGTAATCGGCGAGGCGCGAACGTTCGCCGCGCCTGAGGATGATGTGGCCGCTGTGGGGCCAGCCCTTGAAGCGATCGACCACATAGGTCAGGCCCGAGGTCGTTTCGGTCAGATAGGGCGTGTCGATCTGCGCGACGTTGCCGAGACAGATCACCTTGGTGCCCGGCCCGGCGCGGGTGATCAGGGTCTTCATCTGTTTCGAGGTAAGATTCTGCGCCTCGTCGATGATGATGTAGCGGTTGAGGAAGGTGCGGCCGCGCATGAAGTTCAGTGAGCGGATCTTGATGCGGTTGCGCAGCAGGTCGTTGGTGGCCTCGCGGCCCCAGTCGCCGCCGGCCTCGGTTTTGTTGAGCACCTCCAGGTTGTCCATCAGCGCGCCCATCCAGGGCGTCATCTTCTCTTCTTCGGTGCCTGGCAAAAAACCGATATCCTCACCCACGGGCACGGTGACGCGGGTCATGATGATTTCCTTGTAGCGGTTCTCCTCGAGGGTCTGGACAAGGCCGGCGGCGAGCGTGAGCAGCGTCTTGCCGGTGCCGGCGGCGCCCACCAGGGTGACGAAATCGACCTCGGGGTCGAGCAGCAGGTTGAGCGCGAAATTCTGTTCCGGATTGCGCGCGTGGATACCCCAGACGCCATGGCGGGGCGAGCCGTAGTCCGTGACCGTCTCGATCAGCGCATGCCCGTCCGTCACTTCGCGCACCAGGGCGGAAAAGCCGGCATCGCCCGGCTGGCTCAGGCATTCGTTGGGCTGCCAGCCTTGCGTGAGCGGGCCGCGCACGCGGTAGAAGGTGCGTCCGTTCTCCTGCCACGACTCCATGTCCTTGCTGTGGTGCTCCCAGAAATCGGCGGGCAGTTCGGTAACGCCGCTGTAAAGCAGATTGACGTCGTCGAGCACCTGGTCGTTGTGGTAGTCCTCGGCGTGGACGCCGACCACGCTAGCCTTGATGCGTAGGTTGATGTCCTTGGACACCAGCGTGACCCTGTGATGGCTGTCGCCATTCTGCAGCGCCAGCGCGGTGGCGAGGATGGTGTTGTCCGGACTGCTGCCGGGCAGGGTTTCCGGCAGTGACGCGGGCAGCGTATGCGTCTGGAAAAACAGGCGTCCGCTGGCGGCCAATTCGCTGCTGTGCTCGGTCAGGGCGATATTGAGGCGCAGGCCTTCGTCGATGGCGCCGCCCTGGGCCATGATGTCATCCAGAAAGCGGCTGACCTGCCGCACGTTGCGTGCGACCTCAGACACGCCCTTTTTGGCCCGGTCGAGCTCCTCGAGTACCACCATGGGCAGATAGATGTCGTGTTCCTGAAACCGGAACAGCGCGCTTGGGTCGTGCATCAGCACGTTGGTGTCGAGTACGAAGAGTCGTTTTTTGGGGCGGGCCGGGGCCATGTGTCCTCCGTGCTGAGCCTAGAGTTGTTTGAGTGCCTCGAATACCGCATCCGCATGGCCGGGCACCTTGACCTTGCGCCATTCCGCTCTCAGCACGCCCTCACGGTCGATCAGGAAGGTGCTGCGCTCGATACCGAGTACCTGGCGACCATACATGTTTTTGGTCTTGATCACGTCGAACAGGGTGCAGAGCGTGCTGTCGCCGTCGGAGAGCAGGTGGAAGGGCAGTTCCAGTTTCGCCCGAAAGCGCTCGTGCGACGCCAGGCTGTCGCGCGAGACGCCGAGTATCTCCGCGCCGGCGGCGAGGAAGGCCGGGTGGCGGTCGCGGAAGTCCTCGGCCTCACGCGTGCAGCCCGGCGTGCTGTCGCGCGGGTAGAAGTAGAGTACCAGCGCGCGTTGGCCGTGCAGCGTCTCGGCATGGAAACGGTCGCCGGCGGTGGAGGGCGCGTCGAAGGTCGGCACGGGGTGGCCAATGACGGGGGCTGCGCTCATGGGCGGTTTTCCTGTGGCGGGTAGCGGATGGGGGTCAATGCTTGACCGGTTCCATGATGCCGTCGAGGTTGAAGCTGTCGCACAGGTCGAGGAACTCGTCGCGCAGGCCGGCAAGATGGGCTTGCCCCGGGATCTCGATGGTCATGTGCAGCGAGAACATCGGCGAACCGGTGTGCGGCGCGGCATAGGTGGCCGTCGTCATGTTTTGTATGTTGACGCCGCGTTCGGCGAAGAAGCTTGCAAGTTCGTGAACGATGCCGGGCTGGTCCAGGGCGATGACGTCTATGGCATACGGCAGGCAGTCGCTGCGCGGCGGCTTGCGTTCGGTGCGCTGGGTCGTGATGGTCAGGCCGGCGGCCTGACCCAGGCGGTCGAGTGCTTTTTCAAGCTTGGTGGTGGTATTCCAGTTGCCGCTGGCCAGCAGCACCATGGCGAACGTCCCGCCGAGCACGGTCATGCGGCTGTCTTCCAGATTGCAGCCCGCATCGTGGATCGCGCCTGCCACCGCCTCGACGATGCCAGGGCGATCTTCGCCGATGGCCGAGATTACCAAGTGTGTGTTCAATGTTTCCTCAGCGCGCTGGGGCCTCATGCTGGCCTCGTATGAAGTGGGCGGTCGAAATCGGCACCCTCGGCGCCTTTCGAGCCGTCAAGATTAACAGTTCCGATCGGCGCACGAAACGCGCCGGCGCGCCGGGTCGCGCGCTTGTCACCCCACGCAGGCGAAAGTACTATGGCCGTTTGTTCCCTGGCAGGGGTGAGGCATGTTTCACGGCAGCATGGTGGCGCTCGTCACGCCCATGACGATGGATGGATCCATCGATGACGAAGCCCTTGCGCGTCTGATCGAATTCCATATCTCCGAAGGTACCGACGCGATCGTCGCGGTCGGGACCACGGGCGAGTCGGCTACCTTGGACATGGACGAGCACTGCGAGGTGATCGCCCGGGTCGTCAAGCTCGTTGCCGGTCGGATCCCGGTGATCGCCGGCACCGGCGCGAATTCCACGTCCGAAGCCATCGAGCTGACGCGTTGCGCACTGAATGGCGGCGCAGACGCCAGCCTGCTGGTGACGCCGTACTACAACAAGCCCACGCAGGAAGGCCTGTACCGCCATTATCGGGCGGTTGCAGAGGCCGTGCCGATGCCGCAGATCCTGTACAACGTGCCGGGCCGTACCGCGGTCGACATGCTGCCAGACACGGTGGTGAGGCTGGCGGACATTTCCAATATCGTGGGCATCAAGGAAGCCACCGGCAGCCTCGATCGCGCGCGTGAAATCATCCATCGCTGCGGTGACCGCATGAGCGTCTATGGAGGCGACGACGCCACCGCCATGGGTTTGATGCTGGCCGGCGGGCGAGGCGTTATCTCGGTTACCGCCAATGTCGCGCCGCGCGCGATGCACGAGATGAGCATGGCCGCCTGCCGTGGCGACGAGGTTACGGCGGCAGCCGTGAACGCACCGCTGGAGGCGCTGCACCGGGCGCTGTTCCTCGAGTCCAACCCGATTCCGGTCAAATGGGCCTTGTTCGCAATGGGGCTGATTCAGGAGGGTATTCGCCTGCCGTTGACCGCGTTGTCCGAGCAGTACCATGAGGCCGTTCGCGCCGCACTCAAACAGGCCGGCATCCCGCTGGCGGGAGAAATTGCCCATGTCTAAGGTTCTGCATACGGCCTCGATCCCTCTGCTCGCCCTGTCTCTGGGCGGTTGTTCGTGGCTGGGCGCGCATCCGGGACCCTCCTATCCGGAAAATCAGGCGACTCGCGACCTTGCGGTGCCCCCGGACCTGTCCGCGCCGAAGACGTCATCGACCTATTCGGTGCCGTCCGGTCAGGGTCTCGGCCCCGAACAATCCACGGCGGCGCCGACGGCCGCCGCTCCAGCCACTTCGCCCACTGCGTCGGCGCCGTCCGTGGCTGCCGTGCCGCAGGCCGGCGTGCTGCCCGCCACACCGGGGATTCGCCTTGTCAGTCAGGGCGGCCATCAGTGGCTGAGCGTGCAGGCAGCTCCTGGGGTGGTCTGGCCACATGTCGTGGCCTATTTCAAGGCGCAGGGTTTCAAGCTGGAGGAGGCCGATGCCAAGACCGGCGTGATCCGCACGGACTGGAAGGGCGACAGGGCCGGACTGCCCAAGGGCTTGACCGCGCGGCTGTTCAACAGCCTGTATGACTCTGGCAAGCGCGAGCGTTTCGTGGCGCGTCTGGTCAGCCACCAGGACGGTGCGGGTACACTGGTGTATCTGAGCTATCAGGGGGCCATCGAAGAGAATATCGGCTCGGGCGCGATGCACTGGCAGTGGGCCAAGCCCGATCCGGGCAAGGAGGCCACCGCTCTGCAGGCCCTGAAGAACTATCTTGCTGCGCATATTCCGGCCGGGCAGCTCTCGGCCGCGCGGCCGGACGAGGTTGCACCCGAATCCACGGTGGCGCCCATCATGCCCGCTGTTACGGCGGCCCCCATGGCGAAGACGGCTGGCGCCACCACGGTGTCGCATACGCAGCCGTTCGATTACCGCATCATGAACGTCAACCAGCAACCAGTGATGCGCAGCGCCTTGCCTTACGCGACCGCCTGGCCGCAGATTGGCACCGCGCTTGGCCGTGCCGACTTCAAGATCACCCAGGCCGACGAGGCCAAAGGGCTATACCATGTCACCTATCAGGGCCAGGATCATGGCAGTGCGCTAGGCAATCTGCTGGGCGCCGATGCGGTCATGAGCATGGGTAACAAATTCATCATCGCGGTGCGTCACCACGACAAGGGCGTTCAGGTCGAGGTGGACAATCCGATGATGCTGCCGGTCGAAACCGATGGGGCGCAGGGTATTCTCGAGCTCATCCGCGGCGGTATGGTGGGTCCGCATCGGCGCGCGGCCGCTGCGGAGGCGGTAAGCGCCAAACAGCGGGCCGAAACGGCCGAGGCGCAGCAGGCACTGCAGCAGGCGGAGGCCAGCGCAGGCGGCAAGCGCGCCACCTACCGGCTCGCCAGCGAGAGCGGCGAGCCGGTACTCGAAACCCATGCGCCCTATGGCCTGGTCTGGCCCCAGGTCGGGCTGGCGCTGCTGCACAGCGATTTCGTGATCGAATCGAAGGATTCTGCCAAAGGTACCTACGAGGTCGTCTACAACGGCAAGAGCCAGGGTGGCGGCGGCAATTTCGTGAGTAATCTGTTCGATGGCGGGCCGGTGCTGATCAAGGGTGTGCGCTTCCGAATCTATGTGCAGCAGGTCGACAAGCACGATATCTGGGTGCACGCGCAGAATCCCATGGGTCTGCCAATGCCCGCGCACGGCGCGCGCGGCGTACTCAAGGCGATCGAACCCAAGCTCGGCTGAGAGCGGCCACGCGTCGGCAGCGCGACCGCGGCGGAGGGCGACCTGGTTAGTGCGCCCGTGGTGTGGCTCAGCGCGTTGTCTTGTCGCGGCTGATGCGCGCATAGGCCGAGTGATTGTGGATCGACTCGAAATTCTCGCATTCAGCGGTATAGGCGGCGATGGCGGGTTCGGCGTCAAGGCGGGCTGCCACGTCGCGCACGGCGTCCTCGACGAACTTCGGGTTGTCGTAGGCGCGTTCGGTGACGAATTTCTCGTCCGGACGCTTGAGCAGTCCGAACAGTTCGCAGGAGGCCTCTTCTTCCGCGATGGTGATCAATGTGCGTATCGAAAGCGAGCCGGCCAGGCGCGCGGTCAGGGTGATGTGCGAGCGCTGGTTGTGCGCGCCGTATTCCGAGATGTCGCGCGAACACGGGCACAGGCTGGTGACCGGCACCACGACCCGCAGGGTCACGGTGGTTTTGCCGGCCTCCAACTCGCCGATCAGGCTGACGTCGTAATCCATCAGGCTGGCTACGCCCGAGATCGGCGCCGACTTGCGCACGAAGTAGGGAAAACGCATCTCGATCCGGCCGCTGTCGGCATCCAGGCGTCGGCTCATTTCATGCAGCAGCGCTTCGAACGCGGCCGTGTCGAGCGCACCGGTGTATTCGTTCAGCAACGCCACGAAGCGTGACATATGCGTGCCCTTGCGCTCGGCTGGCAAGTCGACCAGCATGTCCACGCTGGCGACCGTTGCCTGGGGCGGTTCGCTGGCGCCATGGTCGATCAGTACGGGATGCCGCAGGCCGCGGATGCCAACCTGATCGATGCGGAGGCGGCGATCGTCGGGAGCGCCCTGTACATCCGGCATGGGCCGGGCGTCACGTGCCGGAGGCTGGCTCATGTGGTTCATGCTTCCTCGCTGTAGCGCACGCAGGCGCGCTCGGTCTCCCACAGGGTGACGGCGCTGACGCGTACGGACTCGGTATTGAGGCGTTCCGCCAGGCGCGCGAACAGGTAGGCCGCGATGTGTTCCGCCGTCGGGTTGAGCCGGGTGAAGGGTTCGAGTTCGTTCAGATAGCGGTGGTCGAGTTCGCCGGCGATCTCGCGGGCGGCGCGCTTGATGACCTTGAAGTCGACCGCCATGCCGACCTTGTCGAGCGCGGTGGCCTGCACCTCGGCCTCAAGCTTCCAGTTGTGCCCATGCAGCCGGCTGCAGTCGCCAGGGTAGTCGCGCAGGGTGTGCGCGGAGGCGAAATCGGTCAACACGGTAAGCGTGTATTTGGCGGGCATGCTTTTACCTGATCAAATCACTAGGATATTACCGGATGACCCCGTGACGGGCAACCTTGCCGGGCCGCATCCGGCCAAGGCGAGTCTTGACCTGGGCTTCGATGCCGGTGGCGTCCAATCCGCTTTCGACGAGCAGTTCCTCGCGCGATGCATGCTCCAGAAAGCGGTCCTGGTGCCCGAGATTGAGGCAGGGAACGCGCAAGTCCTGCGTGGCGAGATATTCGTTGACGGCGCTGCCGGCGCCACCGGCAATCGCGTTGTCCTCGACGGTGACCAGCAGTGAGTAGCGCTGAGCCAGATCGTCCAGCAGTCGGGTATCCAGCGGCTTGACGAAGCGCATGTTGACGACGCCCGCGTCGAGGCGTTCGGCGGCTTCCCTGGCGGCAGTCAGCGGGCTGCCGAAGCATAGCAGTGCCACGTCGCGACCCTCGCGCACGATCTCGCCGCGCCCGACGGGCAACGCGGTCAGTGTGGGCTCGATCACGGCGCCGGGGCCTTGTCCGCGCGGATAGCGCACGGCAGCCGGGCCATCGTGGCAGAAACCGGTGTAGAGCATCTGCCGACATTCGTTCTCGTCGCTCGGCGCCATGATCAGCAGATTGGGGATGCAGCGCAGATAGCTGAGGTCGAAGCTGCCCGCATGAGTCGGGCCGTCAGGGCCGACGAAGCCGGCGCGGTCGATGGCGAACAGTACCGGCAGGTTCTGCAGCGCGATGTCGTGGATGAACTGGTCGTAGCCGCGCTGCAGGAAGGTCGAATAGATCGCGACCACCGGCTTGAGGCCGTCGCAGGCCATGCCGGCGGCAAGGGTAAGGGCGTGCTGCTCGGCGATGGCGACGTCGTAATAGCGCTCGGGATAGCGTTCCGAAAAGGCGACCAGGCCGGAGCCCTCGCGCATGGCTGGTGTGATCGCCACGAGGCGCTCGTCCTGCGCGGCCATGTCGCACAGCCATTGACCGAAGACCTGTGTGTAGCTGGGCGTGGTTTTGGCGGCAACGGGTTTGCGCAGGCCTTCGTCGGGGTTGAACCGGCCAACGCCATGGTAGCTCACTGGGTCTTCCTCGGCAGGCCGATAACCCTGGCCCTTGCGGGTGACCACGTGCAGCAGCCGCGGTCCCCTGATCTGACGCAGATTCTCCAGCGTCTTGACCATGGCGCCGAGGTCGTGCCCGTCGACCGGCCCGAAATAGCGGAAGCCCATTTCTTCGAACAGCGTGCCTGGCATGATCATGCCGCGCAGGTGCTCGCGCGTGCGCTGCGCCATCTCCCAGACCGGCGGCAGGTGCTTGAGGATTTCCTTGCCGCCCTGCCGTAGCGTCGAATACAGCGGCGATGACAGCAGCCGCGTGAGATAGTTGGACATGGCGCCGACATTGGGCGAGATCGACATCTCATTGTCGTTGAGGACGACCAGGATATCCGCGCCGAGACCTCCGGCATGATTGAGCGCCTCGTAGGCCATGCCGGCCGTGAGGGCGCCGTCGCCGATGATGGCGACCGCTTTGCGTTCGGACTGCTGACGCTGCGCGGCGAGCGCCATGCCGAGCGCGGCGCTGATCGATGTGCTGGAATGGCCGGTGCCGAAGGTGTCGTATGCGCTTTCGCTGCGGCGCGGAAAGCCGGCGAGTCCGCCGCGCCGGCGCAGGCTCGGCATTGCTTCGCGACGCCCGGTAAGTATCTTGTGCGCATAGGCCTGATGTCCGACGTCCCATACCAGGCGATCATCGGGTGTGTTGAATACCCGGTGCAAGGCGATGGTCAGTTCTACCGTACCGAGGTTGGCCGCCAGGTGCCCGCCGGTGCTCGAAATGCTGTGCAGAAGGAAATCGCGTAGTTCCGCGGCCAGCCGATCGAGTTGCCCGGGATCGAGTGCCCGGAGGTCGGCGGGAGAGGCGATGCGATCGAGTAGGGTGTGGGGCATGTGAGCGTTCGGGCGGGTCCGTAGGGCCTAGTTTGCACCCAAGACGGGGCTAGTGGATACGATTGACGATGAATCCGGCGATCCAGCGCAACGGCTCGGCGGAGGCGGGCAATGGTGCAAGGGCATCGAGCGCATCCTGGTACAGTCCATGTGCGCGTTCCTTCGCTTCTGACAGGCCCAGCAGACTGGGAAAGGTCGGTTTGCCGCGTGCGAGGTCGGCGCCGCGGGTCTTGCCTAGCGTCTCGGTTTCGCCTTCCACATCCAGGATGTCGTCGCGAATCTGGAAAGCCAGTCCGATGCACTTCGCGTAGTGGTCGAGTCGCTCGATCGCTTCCGGCGCGGCCGCGTCGCCTGCACCCAAGGCACCCATGCGTACGCTGGCCCGGATCAGTGCGCCGGTCTTGTGGATGTGCATGTTCTCAAGCTCGGCGAGGCTGAGCTCGCGGCCGACGGCATCGAGATCGATGGCCTGGCCGCCGGCCATGCCGCGCGAGCCTGCGGCCTGTGCGAGCGTATCGATCATGCGCAGGCGCGCATCCGCGCTACCGGCCAGAGTGGGGTCGGCGGCAATGATATGGAAGGCCAGGGCCTGCATCGCGTCGCCCGCGAGAATTGCTGTAGCTTCGTCGAATGCTCGATGGCAGGTCGGCTTGCCGCGCCGCAGTTCGTCATCGTCCATGGCGGGCAGATCGTCGTGGATCAGTGAGTAGACATGGATGAGTTCGACCGCGGCGGCAGCCCCGTCCAGCTGCTCGGCGGCAACATCCAGGGCATGTCCTGCCGCATATACCAGGAGCGGACGTATTCGCTTGCCGCCACCCAACGTCGAGTAGCGCATGGCCTCGTGCAACCGGTCCGGCAGGGTGGCTGCGGAGGGTAGCCAGCGTGCCAGCGCCGTTTCGGCGCGCGCGCGCCACTGCTCGATCAGTAGTCCCTCATCGACCGGCATCGTTCGCGTCCTCGCTCAACGGGGCCAGCGCGGTTTCCTGGCCGTCCGCGGTCAGCTGTGCGACGCGCTGTTCAGCGTCAGCGAGTGCCTGCTGACAGGCGCGCGTCAGCGTGATGCCGCGTTCAAATTCCTTGAGCGACTCTTCCAGCGACAGTTCGCCGTGCTCCATCCGCGAAACCACCGCCTCCAATTCGGCAAGGGTTTTTTCGAAATCGATCTTCTTGGTCTTGGGGCTCATCGTGACGGGTGGTTTTACGTGCGCCAAATCAAACGGGCTAAACTACTCCAGTGCGCGGAAGAGGGCAATCGGGTTCATAATCGAAGACGGTGGGCTTGACTCTATTTTAGACTTAGTCTAAGTTTCTCGTGCGTCCACCGGAGGGTCCCTCCGGTACGTGAGCCCTTAGTCAATCCTAACTGGAGGTTGATGCATATGGAACTGAAAGGCAGCAAGACCGAGCAGAGCCTCAAGGACGCCTTCGCGGGCGAATCGATGGCCAATCGCCGTTACCTGTACTTCGCCGCCAAGGCGGATGTGGAGGGTCAGAACGACGTGGCCGCCGTTTTCCGTTCGACCGCCGAGGGCGAAACCGGCCATGCGCACGGTCACCTTGAATACCTCGAGCAGTGCGGCGATCCCGCCACCGGCCTCCCGTTCGGCTCCACGGACCTGAACCTGAAGACCGCGATCGCCGGTGAGACCCACGAGTACACCGACATGTACCCGGGCATGGGCAAGACGGCGCGCGAAGAAGGCTTCGACGAAATCGCCGACTGGTTCGAGACGCTGGCCAAGGCCGAGCGTTCGCACGCCAACCGTTTCCAGAAGGCGCTGGACGAAATGGCGTGATACCTGCGGGGTCGCCGGCTGCGGCGACCCCGATTCTGTCGGGGCCACGCTCGAGGTCGCGTGGCGGAACCAAAGCTTTTTGAGGAGATCATCGATGTCGACACCAGCGGAAGGGCGTAAGGAAGGCAGTCTGGAGGCGCCGACCCGTCATCCTGTGGATTGGCAGTCGCCGTCCTTCTACGATCAGGAGGCGCTTTTCGGCGAGCTGGAGCGTGTCTTTGATATCTGCCATGGCTGCCGGCGCTGCGTCAGCCTCTGCCACTCCTTCCCCACCCTGTTCGATCTGGTGGACGAATCGTCGACCATGGAGGTCGACGGTGTCGACAAGGCCGACTATTGGCAGGTCGTCGACCATTGCTACCTGTGCGACCTCTGCTACATGACCAAGTGCCCCTACGTGCCGCCGCACGAGTGGAACGTGGATTTCCCTCACCTCATGTTGCGCGCAAAGGCCGTGAAGTACCGTGAAGGCAAGGTCAAGCCGCGCGACAAGCTGATCAGCTCGACCGATGCGGTCGGCAAACTGGCCGGCATCCCGGTGGTCGCCGACATGGTCAACAGCGCCAACCGCAATCCGGCGTTCCGGCAGATGCTGGACAAGTCGATGGGCATCCACCCTCACGCCGCGCTGCCCGAATATCACAGCAAGACTGGGCGCAAGCGTGTCGAGTCCTTCACCAATCAGGTTGTACGGGCAGAACCCGCTGGCCGCACCACGGGACGCGTTGCCCTGTTCGCCACCTGCTACGGCAACTACAACGAACCCCATCTGGCCGAGGACCTTTACAAGGTCTTCGCGCATAACGGCATCGAGTTGACGCTGGCCGAAAAGGAGCAGTGCTGCGGCATGCCCAAGCTCGAGCTGGGCGATCTCGAGGCCGTTGAACGTGCCAAGGAAGCCAATATTCCGGTGCTGGCGCGGATGATCGACGCCGGCTGGGATATCGTCGCGCCGATTCCGTCCTGCGTGCTCATGTTCAAACAGGAGCTGCCGCTGATGTTCCCGAACGATCCCGAGGTCGCCAAGGTGCGCGATCATATCTTCGATCCGTTCGAGTACCTCATGCTGCGTCATCGCGACGGCAAGCTGAATACCGACTTCAAGACCTCGCTGGGCAAGATTGCCTACCATGCCGCCTGCCATCTGCGCGTGCAGAACATCGGCATGAAGACGCGCGAGCTGCTTGAAATGGTACCGGACACGCAGATCGATCTGATCGAGCGCTGCTCGGGTCATGACGGCACGTATGCGGTCAAGAGCGAGTTTCACGAGATTTCGATGAAGATCTGCCGCCCGGTTGTCAGCCGGGTACAGAAAGCCGAAGCCGCCCACTATTCGAGCGATTGCCCGATGGCGGGCCACCAGATCGAAAACGGCCTCGACGACGAGCGTCCGCCGGAGCATCCGTTGACGCTGCTGCGGCTGGCCTATGGTTTGTAGCCGCTAGTTTCCCGCCGGTCCGCGACAGCCGGGCCGGCCGTTCACGTCACGACCCGGCCCGTGTGCAACACGGGCGACGGCATGGTATTGCCTGGCGTCTTGCGGGCCGTAAGGCGCTGTTCACCGTTTGCAAGGAGACCCTGCCATGGAAAAATTGAACCGTTCCGACCTTTACACGCTCGAGCGCTATGCCGAAGTGCGCCCCGAGTTTCGCGCCCGGGTAATGCAGCACAAGCGCCCCCGTCGCGTCGCGCTGGGCGAGCATGCCGCGTTGTATTTCGAGGATCGCCTGACCATGCAGTACCAGATCCAGGAAATACTGCGCGCGGAGCGTATCTTCGAGGCCGCCGGTATCGAGGAGGAACTGGAGGCGTACAATCCGCTGATCCCCGACGGCAGTAACTGGAAGGCCACCTTCATGATCGAATATGCCGACGAGTTCGAGCGCGACGAGGCGCTCAAGCGCCTGATCAACGTCGAGGACAAGGTGTGGGTTCGTGTTCAGGGGCACGCCAAGGTTTATGCCGTCGCAGACGAGGATTTGGAGCGCGAGACCGAGGAAAAGACCTCTTCCGTGCACTTCATGCGTTTCGAGCTCGCTCCGGAGATGGTCGTCGCCGCCAAGAGCGGGGCGGCCCTCGCTGCGGGGATCGATTATGCCGGCTTCGAGTTCGTGTGCGATCCGCTGCCGGAGGACACGGCGCGTTCGCTGGCGGCGGACCTGGCCTGAAGGCCGGCTCTGCTGTTCAGAGTAGTTCGATGGCTTGCGCCAGGCGATGCACGGCCTGGACATGCATCCCCGCCACCTCGTGGCGGGGTGCGTTGGCCTTGGGCACGATGGCGCGCGCGTAGCCGTGTTTGGCGGCTTCGCGCAGCCGCTCCTCGCCATTGGGTACCGGGCGGATCTCGCCGGCCAGTCCGACCTCGCCGAAGATCACCAGGTCGCTGGCCAGGGGGCGGTCGCGGAAACTCGACAGCGCCGCACTCAGCACGGCCAAGTCGGCGGCGGTTTCGCTGACGCGCACGCCGCCGACCACGTTGATGAAGACATCCTGATCGAACAGTGCGAGGCCGCCGTGGCGGTGCATGACCGCCAGCAACATGGCCAGCCGGTTTTGTTCGAGCCCCACGGCTACCCGTCGAGGACTGGCTTGGCGACTTTCGTCGACCAGCGCCTGCACCTCGACCAGCAAGGGTCGAGTCCCCTCGCGCGTCACCATCACCACGCTGCCGGGGACCGGTTCGGGGTGTCTTGAGAGGAAGATGGCCGAGGGGTTGGCAACCGGTTTGAGCCCGGCTTCGGTCATGGCGAACACGCCGAGTTCGTTGACGGCGCCGAAACGATTCTTGACCGCCCTCATGACGCGGTAACGGCTGCCAGGATCGCCTTCGAAGTACAGTACGGTATCGACCATGTGTTCGAGCACCCGGGGGCCGGCCAGCGCGCCTTCCTTGGTGACGTGTCCGATGATGAAGACCGCGGTGTCCGTTTGTTTGGCGTAGCGCACCAGCTGCGCGGCGCTTTCCCTGATCTGTCCGACCGAGCCCGGCACCGACTGCAGCGATTCCGAATAGAGCGTCTGGATCGAATCCACCACCAGCACGCGCGGGCGTTCGGTGGATGCGGTGTCCAGCAGACGCTCGACGCAGGTTTCGGTGAGCAGGCGCAGGCCGACGGTCGGCAGCCCGAGCCGGTGTGCGCGCAGACTTACCTGCTGCAGGGACTCCTCGCCGGTGACGTACAGCGACGGGAGATCGGGCAGCAAGGCGAGGGTCTGCAGCAGCAGGGTCGACTTGCCGATGCCGGGGTCGCCGCCGATGAGCACCACGGAGCCGTGTACGAGACCGCCACCGAGCACGCGGTCGAGCTCATCGAGTCCGGTCGAGGTGCGCGGCTCTTCGCGCAGTTCGACATCGTCCATCGATTGCACCGTGGGCGCGCCGGCATAGCCGACATGGCGCGGCGGGCCGGATGGGCTGGGCGAAGCCGTCTGTCGAGTCTCCACCAGGGTGTTCCATGCGCCGCAGTCGGGGCATTGCCCGCCCCATTTGGGCGACTGCCCGCCGCAGGCGCTGCATTGATACACGATGCGGGGCTTGGCCATGGTCTCAGTGTTCCTGGCGGGGGCGGAAGCGCGCCAGTTTCGGGCGCGCGCGCGCGGTTCGTATGGCGTTGTTCTTGAGTTGGACGACCTCGATGGGGTGGCCTTCGATCAGGACGGTCGTGCCAGGTTCGGGGATCATTTCCAGATGTTCGAGGATCAGTCCATTGAGGGTGCGCGGCCCTCTCGTCGGCAGTCGCCAGCCCAGCGTGCGGTTGATCTCGCGGATGTGGGTTGCGCCGTCGATGATGAAGCTGCCGTCGGCTTGGGGCAGGATATCGCGGCTGTGGGCGGTCGGGTCGGTGGTGAATTCGCCCACGACCTCCTCGAGGAGATCTTCGAGCGTCACCAGGCCCTGGATATCGCCGTACTCGTCGACCACCAGCCCGATGCGGCGCTGCTCGGTCTGGAAACGCAGCAGCTGCTGGTTGAGCGTGGTGCCTTCGGGAATGAAGTAGGGTTCGCGCAGGTTGGCGAGCAGATGGTCGCGGTCGAGGCAGCCTTGCTGTTCGAGCTGAAACACGCGGCGGATGTGGATGATGCCGGCGACACGGTCGATGTCGCCGCGGAATACCGGTAGTCGGGTATACGGTGTGTGCGCGAGCTGGTCGACGATCTTGTCCCAGTCATCGTCCAGGTCCAGCCCGATGACTTCGTTACGTGGGACCATGATGTCCTCGACCGTGGCCTTGTCGAGATCGAGCAGGCTGAGCAGCATTTTCTGGTGTCGCCGTGGAATCAGGCCGCTGGCCTGATTCACCACACTGCGCAGTTCCTCGCGGCTCATCGGCTGGGCATCCGCATCGTCGGCCGAAACGCCGATCAGGCGCAGGATCGAATTGGCCATCAGGTTGACCAGCCAGACCAGCGGGTAGCTCAGGGTGAGCAGCGGCACGTAGAGAAACGCAGCCGGGAAGGCGATGCGTTCCGAGTGCAGGACCGCCAGCGTTTTCGGTGCAACCTCGGCGAAGATCAGCAATGCCAGCGTCAGGACGCCGGTGGCGATGGCCACGCCAGCCTCGTTGAAGAGGGCGTAGCCGATATAGGTGGCCAGCTGCGTGATGACGATGTTGGTGAAGTTGTTGCCGAGCAGGATCAGGCCGATCAGCCGGTCCGGCTTGGCAAGCAGCTTTTGTGCGCGCATGGCGCCGGGGTGCCCGCTTTCGGCGAGGTGCCTCAGCCGGTAGCGGTTGAGCGACATCAGTGCGGTCTCCGAGCCGGAGAAAAAGGCGGAGAGCATCACCAACGCGAGCAGCAGGAGGCCCAGCAGGCCTAGATCGGAGTGGTCCAAGCGGATCGATTAAGAGTGTTGATATGTCGCCATTACACGGGGCGTCGCGCGGGACTGTCAAGCACCTGCGCGGCGCGGCTTCAGGTCAGCAGGGTCACCGCGACTTCGGTGCCGAAATAGGCGAGCAGCAGGATGAGGAAGCCGCTGAGGGTCCAGCGTATAGCGATGCGCCCGCGCCAGCCGAAGCGCCAGCGACCCAGCAGCAACGTGGCGAAGATGACCCAGGAACACAGAAAGATGGTGAACAGGATGATCTGTTGAGGCTGGATGGCGTCTGGAAATTCGCTGATGTACACGAACCCGCTGACGATGGCCACGGTCAAAAGCAGAAAGCCCAGGCCGATGATCTGGAACAGTACGGTTTCGGTGTGTTCTAGCGGAGGCAGGGCGCGCAGCAGGGCGCCGGGGCGATGGTTGCGCAGCTGCCGGTCCTGCAGCCACAGGACGCCCGATTGCAGCGCGGCGATGACGAACAGGCTGTAGGCAAGCAGCGAGATGAAGATGTGGACCGCGAGCAACAGATCGCCCGCGCGATCGAGCACGTGCGAGCCGGGGAAGATCGTTTCGGCGGCCAGGGTCAGCGCGGCGAAGGGCAGGAGTATCAAGCCGAGATTCTCGACCGGACGGGAATGCAGTGCAATTAGCACCAGCAGCGCCACAAGCCAGCCCACCAGTGAAAGCGCATGGGTGATGCCCAGGGTCAGCCCGTCCGGGCTGGCGATACCGGTATAGATGGCAAGGCCGTGCAGCACCAGGGCGCCGATCCACAACAGGGCAATGTCGCGCCCGCAGGGAATGTCCGCGCCGGCCGCGCGCCGCCGCAGGCGCCTCCATATCTGCTGCGTGCAGATCAGATAGAGCAGAATGGCCGGCAGTGCGAGTGCGAGTTGCATAGATGAACGTCAGTCGATGCTGAAATAGTCAGCATAGTTACATATCTTCGGTCACGAGGTGAAGCTGAGGCCGCCGTCCGTGCCCTGTGTGCCTACAGCCCGTATAATGCGCAGTCCAACGAATCCGGGAACGCGACATGTTTGAAAGTCTGAGCGAACGCCTGTCAGGTACGATCAAGCGACTCAAGGGCCAGGCGCGATTGACCGAGGACAATATACAGGATGCCCTGCGCGAGGTGCGCATGGCGTTGCTGGAGGCCGACGTCGCGTTGCCTGTCGTCAAGTCGTTTATCGAGGCGGTGCGGGCGCGCGCGATCGGCCAGGAAGTCATTCGCAGCCTGACGCCCGGCCAGGCGTTCATCAAAATCGTGAATGACGAACTGGTGGCCGCGATGGGCACCGCCAACGAGCGTCTCGATCTTAATGCGCAACCGCCGGCGATCGTGCTCATGGCCGGTCTGCAGGGTGCAGGCAAAACCACCACCGTGGGCAAGCTGGCACGCTGGCTGAGGCAGGAGCGCGGCAAGTCGGTGATGGTGGTCAGCTGCGACGTCTACCGCCCGGCCGCGATCCAGCAGTTGGAAACACTTGCGCGTGAGGTCGAGGTCGATTTCTTCCCCAGTCGGTCGGATCAGGATCCGGTGGCCATCGCGCGGGATGCGGTCGATCATGCGCGCCGCCAGCACAAGGACGTCCTGCTGGTCGATACCGCCGGTCGTCTGCACATCGATGCCGAGATGATGGCGGAGATCCGCCGCCTGCACGAAGCCCTTGATCCGGTCGAGACCCTGTTTGTGGTCGACGCGATGACCGGCCAGGATGCCGCCAATACCGCCCGGGCCTTCGGCGAGGCCCTGCCGTTGACCGGCGTGGTGCTGACCAAGGCCGACGGCGATGCGCGGGGCGGCGCGGCGTTGTCGGTGCGCGCGATTACCGGCAAGCCCATCAAGTTCCTTGGGGTCGGTGAAAAGACCAAGGCACTGGAGCCCTTCCATCCCGATCGCATCGCCTCGCGCATCCTCGGCATGGGCGACGTGGTGACGCTGGTCGAGGAGGCGCAGCGCAGCTTCGATCAGGATAAGGCGGCCAAGCTGGCGCGCAAGGTGCAGAAGGGGCAGGGTTTCGATCTTGGCGATTTGCGCGACCAGCTCGAACAGATGCTCAAGATGGGCGGGGTCGCAGGCCTGTTGGACAAGCTGCCCGGCGCGGGCCAGTTGCCGGCGGCGGTGAAGAGCCAGGCCAATGACATCCAGGTCAAGCGGATGATGGCCATCATCGATTCGATGACCCTGGAGGAGCGCCGTTTCCCCGACATCATCAAGGGTTCGCGCAAGCGCCGTATTGCAGGCGGTTCGGGCACCGAGGTGCAGGACGTGAATCGTTTGCTCAAACAGCATCTGCAGATGCGCAAGGCGATGAAAAAGTTCTCGAAGGGAGGCGGCATGGCGAAGATGATGCGTGCGATGAAGGGGCGTATTCCCGGCGGTGGGATGCCTTTTTGATGTATCGTGCGCCCGACGCTTCACTTTTGTGTCAAATCGCGTAAAATTGCCGGCCCGGTAGCAGAGCGGCTCCGGCCGTTTGCGCATACCTCATGCATTTGCATCAGGACTAGGACTAAATGGTAACGATTCGACTGGCCAGAGGCGGCGCCAAGAAGCGTCCCTTTTATCACATCGTTGTGACCGACTCACGCGGTCGTCGCGACTCCGGCTACATTGAGCGTCTGGGTTTCTTCAACCCGGTCGCGCGTGGTCAGGAGCAGCGCCTGCACATGGATGCCGCGCGTATCGAGCACTGGCTGACACAGGGCGCCGCGCCCAGCGAGCGTGTTGCGCAACTGATCAAGGAAGCGCGCAAGTCGGCAGCCTGAGGCGCCGTCTGGCATGACGCGGCGGGTGAGCATGGCGCGCGTGTCCGCGCCATTTGGCGTCAAGGGGTGGGTCAAGGTCCATTCCTACGCCGAGCCGCCCGAGGCGCTGCTGGACTTCCCGGTTTGGCAGTTGGGGCGTGCAGGTGAGTGGCATGAGCGGCGCGTGATCGAAGGGCGTGCCCAGTCCGGCCCGGTGCTGGCAGTGCGCTTCGAAGATGTTGAAGATCGAGATCAGGCGGCGCTTTTGCGTGGTTTGGAGGTGGCGATAGCGCGCGAGGCTCTGGCCGATCTGCCGGAAGGCGAGTACTACTGGGCCGATCTGATCGGACTGACGGTGGTGAATGCGGATGGCTCCCGCCTTGGCGCGGTCGAGCGTTTGATGGAAACCGGCGCGAACGATGTGCTGGTGGTGCGGGGTGACCGAGAGCGTCTGATTCCGTTCATTCGTCCCCACGTGGTGCGGGCCATCGACCTGGAAGCCGGTGAGCTGCAGGTGGATTGGGATGCGGATTTCTGAGGCAGCGCATGCGCATCGACGTCGTCACCCTGTTTCCGGACTTCGTGGCCGAGGTGGCCCGTTATGGCGTCGTGGGGCGCGCGGTCGAACGCGGCTTGCTGAGTTTGCGCACCTGGAACCCGCGCGACTACACCACGGACCGGCATCGCACCGTTGACGACCGCCCCTATGGCGGCGGGCCGGGCATGTTGTTGAAGGTGGCGCCGCTCAGGCGGGCCCTCGAGGCGGCGCGGCATGACGGCGCCGGGCGGGTGGTTTATCTCAGCCCGCAAGGTCGTCGCCTGGACCAGGCAGCCGTCAGGCGTTTCGCCGATGGCAACCTGACGCTGCTGGCGGGGCGCTACGAAGGCATCGACGAGCGCTTGGTCGAGTTGGAAGTGGACGAGGAATGGTCGATCGGCGATTACGTCCTGAGTGGTGGCGAGTTGCCGGCAATGGTCATGATCGATGCGATTACCCGGGTTTTGCCGGGTGTATTGGGTGCCGCGGAGTCGGCCGAGCAGGACTCGTTCCAGGACGGCCTGTTGGATTGCCCCCATTACACGCGGCCGGAGCGCATGGGCGACCTTTCCGTGCCTGCGGTGCTGCTGGAAGGGAATCATGCGCAGATCGCAAAATGGCGGCGCAAGCAGTCGCTGGGGCGTACCTGGGAGCGCCGGCCCGATCTGCTGTCGAGCGTGACGCTTGCAGCTGAAGATCGGGCCTTACTGGATGAATATTTGGCCGAGCGCGAGGCCGGTCGGTCGAAGCGTTAGGTCTATCGTAGAGGATCGAGAGCATGAACGAGATTATCAGGGCGCTGGAAGCCGAGCAGTTGAAGACGGCCATCCCGAGCTTTGGCCCAGGCGACACCGTTGTCGTGCAGGTCAAGGTCAAGGAAGGCAATCGCGAGCGTCTGCAGGCCTTCGAGGGCGTGGTTATCGCCAAGCGTAACCGGGGGCTCAATTCGGCCTTTACGGTGCGCAAGATTTCGCACGGCGAAGGCGTCGAGCGTGTGTTCCAGACGCACAGCCCCAGCGTGGCCGAGATCAGCGTGAAGCGACGCGGCGATATCCGTCGTGCGAAGCTGTACTACCTGCGCGGTCGCACCGGCAAGGCCGCCCGCATCAAGGAAAAGCTCTGACCCGATGCGCGCACGTCCCGCTGGCTGGGATGTGATGTTTCGTCGAGTGCGCCGGCGGCCTGGAGGCCATCCGGCGTTGGTTGGCGCCTTGATGCTGGTATCGCTGGCGCCGGCGGTGGCCTGCGCCGCCCAGAACACAGCGCACGCCTCGTCCGCCCCCTCCGCAGCTTCCGGGGCAGACGGGGCGTTGTCGTTGTCCCGGATTCGCGCCTTTGCCGAAGCCGGCGCACTCGATCTGGCCTTGGCCTCGATCGCGCACGGCCAGCCGGACTACGCCCAGCACCCACAGGCCTGGCTGGGATGGGAGCGCCTGAAGTTTCGGTTGTTGCAGCGCGCGTCACGCTGGCAGGATGTGGCCGACGCGGCATCGAGTCTGCCGGCCACACTGCCCGCGAACGACCGCCGAATATTCGAAACCGATGGGGCGAGGGCATGGTTGCGGCTGCATCGCGGGAGCGAGGCCCGCAAGTTGCTGCTGGGGCTGCTATGGTCCGGGGCCGCGTCGCCGCCCGCCGCGTCGGTGCGCATCTGGCGCCGTCTGTTGATCGAAGCCTACCTGGAAGACAATCTCACCGACGACGCCCGGCTTGCGTTGTTGGAATACCAAAGCGACTACCCTATCGAAGATGCGCGCGAACGCGACGTTTTCGCACGCGTCTGGTTGCGCGTCGGAGAACCCCGCTACGCCCTCAGACTGCTCAAGGCCGATGCCCATAAAGGCAACTGGCTTTATTTGCTGGCGAGCCTGCGTGCGGGAGATCGCCCCGCAGCTGCGGTGGAGCGGGATGCGGCGCATGCTGCTGGCGCGAAAGGCGCTGCCCCAGCGGATGCCGCGCGGCTGTGGGGCGTAGTGACGACCGCGGCGCTGCAACGCCGCAACTGGCCGGTGGCAGTGAGCGCGCTGGAGCGTTTCCTGGCGTTGGCGCCGGAGTTGCCGCTGAATCCCTTGCTGCCTTACGACGGCGATACCCTGTGGCAGACCTACCGCCGCCTCGGCGAGCAGCTCGGCAACCGCCACCAACTGCTGCTGGGCGACGATTCGGCCTGGGAAACCGCAGCCAAGCGCGCTGGTGCGGCCCATCATGCCGTGCAGGCACGGGCCTACAACGCCATGCTGGCGCTTACCGGGCAGGCGCCAGCGGGACGCATGACGGGGTACCGCTGGCTGTTGACTGCATTATTGGCCGAACCTGGGGGCACGACGCTGGTCGACCGTCTGTTTCTGACCGCGCCGAAGACGTTTCCGCATCTGTCGGCCTTGCCGGTACCGGTCCGCCTCGTGCTCGCGAACGATGCCGTCGATCGACATGATCTTCCACTGGCGGCGCGTCTCATGGTCGGCGTGGATCACGTGCCGTCAGGCGAAAACCCTTTCGACTGGACGTTGCGCGTCGCGCGCGTGCTGATCCTCGGCGGCAAACCGAAGCAAGGTGTCGCGCAACTGCAGACACTGATCGACGACAGCAAAACCCTGGACAAGACGCAGGCGGATCGCTTGATGCAGGTATTGTTCAACTTGCAGTCACTCAAGCTCGATCAGCAGGCCGTTGTCTTGTTCCAGGCCATGCTGCCGCATCTGAGCGATGTCCAGCTCAAACGCGAGGTCCTGTACTGGGAAGGCGACTCCTACAAGGCGATGGGCAAGGACCGAGAGGCAGCCAGGCGTTACCTCGATTCCGCGATGCTGGCTGGTGCGGCGCAGGGCTACGATCAATGGGGACAAACCGCCCGTTACAATGCCGCGCAAGCCTTGGCCAAGGCCGGTATGGATGGCGATGCCCGCCGAATACTGGGCGATCTCCTGGCTCGGACGCAGTCGCCGGAACGCGTGACCTTCCTCAAGCAGAAACTGGCCGAGCTGGCCCACAGCCACGTGTCGATCGGAGACGCGGCTGTCACCGGCGCACGCCCCCGCTAGCGTGCAACCGCGCGCCGAATGGACATGAAAAAGGGGCGCCCATCGGGGCGCCCCTTTTGGGTTTTGCCATCGCTTGCGGCGATCAGAGTTCGGTGCGCTGCACCTGCGGGAACGCGAAGTCCGCAAAACCCTGTTCGGCCACGTTGAACCAGGCGTATTCCATGTCGCGGTATTTCTTCCATTCCGCGTAGATCTTGCGCCAGGTCGGATCCTTGCTCGCCAGCTCTTCGTAGAGCTCGAAGGCGTTCTTCTGCGCCGCCGCCATGATGTCCTTGCTGAACGGCCGCAGGGTAACGCCCTTGTCGATGAGCTGCTTGAGTGCCGGCGGGTTGACCGCGTCGTAATGTGCCATGACGCGAACATTGGCCTCGGCCGCCGCCGCGCGCACGGCGGCCTGGTATTCCTTGGGTAGCTTGTCCCAGGCCGTCTTGTTGACGTACAGCGAGAACTGGGTGGAGGGCTCCCACCAGCTCGGGTAGTAGTAGTTCTTGGCGACTCGGTAGAAGCCGAGCTTCTGGTCGTCATACGGGCCGACCCACTCGGTGGCGTCGATTACGCCGCGCTCGAGCGCGGGGTAGATTTCGGCGCCAGCCAGGGTCTGCACATTGACACCCAGACGGGCCATGACCTTGCCGCCGAAACCTGGGATGCGCATCTTGAGGCCCTTCAGGGAGCCGAGGCCTTCCAGCGGTTTGCGGAACCACCCGCCCATCTGCGTGCCGGTGTTGCCGGCGGGTAGGGAGACGATGTTGAACTGGGAGAAGACCTCCTTGTTGAGCAGGTCGTTGCCGCCGCCGAAGCTTTGCCAGGAGTTCTGCTGGCGATAGTTCATGCCGAAGGGGAGCGTGGTGTCGAACGCCAGGGACGGCATTTTGCCGATGTAGTAGTAAGAAGCCGTATGCCCCATTTCCACGGTGCCCTGCTGCACGGCGTCGAGCACCTGCAGGCCGCCAACGATCTCGCCACCGGCATAGACGCGGATGCTGAAGCGCCCGCCGGTCAGTTCGCCTACGCGCTTGGCGAAGAACTCGGCGCCGCCGTACACGGTGTCCAGGCTGATTGGCCAGCTTGCCGCCAGCCGCCAGCGCAGACGCGGCGAGGTTTTTTCGGCGAAGGCGGCGGGGGCCGCGAGCGCGGCCGCCCCGGCCGCCAGTCCCACTGTGCCACCCTTGATGAAGTCGCGACGTTTCATGGTCTTCTCCCTTTGTTGTTTGATTGATCGTTTGACTGTAGTACCGATACCGTCGGTCGACCAGCTTGCCGACGAACGCTCATCCGCCCGGCAGGAGATGCACGATATTGGGGTAGCTGATGAGTATCGTCAGCCCGACCAGCTGGATCAGGATGAACGGAATGACCCCCTTGTAAATCTGCGTCGTGGTGATGCCAGCCGGCGCCACGCCGCGCAGATAGAACAGCGAGAAGCCGAAGGGCGGCGTCAGGAAGGAGGTCTGCAAGTTCATGCCGATCATGATGCCGAACCAGACCATGTCGATGCCCAGGTGCATCGCGGCCGGCGCCAGCAGCGGCAGCACGATGAAGGCGATCTCGAAGAAATCGATGAAGAAACCGAGAATGAAGATCACGAGGTTGGCTGCCAGCAGGAAGCCGAGCTGGCCGCCGGGCAGGCTGGTCAGGAAGCTGTCCACCCAGACGTCGCCGTCGAACCCCCGGAAGACCAGGCTGAAGAAGCGCGAGCCGACCAGGATGAACAGCACCATCGAGCTGAGTTTGACGGTGACCTGCAGGCTGCTGGTGATCTGACCGAACTTGAATCGCCCACTGAACACCGCCAGCAGTATGGCGCCGATCGATCCGAAGGCGCCGGCCTCGGTGGGTGTGGCCACGCCCGCGAAGATCGAGCCCAGCACCACGAAGATCAGCGCCAGCGGCGGAATCATCACCAGCGCCACCCGCAGCATCAGGCGGGTGAAGTCCTTGGGGCGATCCTCGGGAGGCAGTGCCGGCGCGGCGGCGGGCTTGAATACGGCTACGCCAGCCGCGTAGAGCGCATACATGCCGGCGAGCATCAATCCGGGGATCAGAGAACCGACGAAAAGGCTGCCGACCGGCACGCCGAGCTGGTCGCCGAGCACGATCAGCACCACGCTGGGCGGGATGATCTGCCCGAGGGTGCCCGAGGCGGCGATGATGCCCGTCGACAACGAACCGGAGTAGCCATAGCGCATCATCACCGGTAGCGCGATCATGCCCATGGACACCACGGTCGCCCCGACTACGCCGGTGGCCGCAGCCAGAAGCGTGCCGACCACTACGACGGAGAGCGCCAGGCCACCGCGCAGCGGTCCGAACAACTGCCCCATGGTTTTGAGCAGATCTTCGGCGAGTCCCGATTTTTCCAGCATGGTGCCCATGAAGATGAAGAAGGGAACCGCCAGCAGGGTGTAGTTGTCCATCACCCCGAACACGCGCTGCGGTAGCGCCTGCATCAGGTTGAGATCGAAAAAGCCCAGGCCGATGCCGAGCGGTACGAACAGCATGGCCGTGCCGCCCAGCGCGAAGGCGACGGGGTAGCCGGAGAAAATCATAAACAGCAGGGTCAGCAGCATGACCCCGCCCATCCAGTCCATGCTCATAGCACCGCGTCTTCCTGTGTGGATTCATAAACGGCGGCGCGGTGGCCGCGGATCACGGCAACGGCCTTGATGGCCTGCGCCAGCCCCTGCAGGATCAGCAGCACGAAGGCGATGGGCACCACCGTCTTGATCGGGTAGCGGGCAAGACCGCCGGGATTCGGCGACATCTCGTGAAATTTCCAGGAAAACTCGACCCAGGACAGCGACAGCCAAAGCACCAACAGGCTGAAGGGGAGCAGGAACACCAATGTGCCGACGAGCTCGATCCAGGCCTGCCCCTTGGGAGAGAGGCGCCCGTACATGATATCGACCCGTACATGGGCGTTGTGTTTGAGGGTGTAGGCCGCACCGAGCATGAACATGGCGCCGAACAGGTACCATTGTGCTTCGAGATAGGCATTCGACGACAGGTTCGCGCCGATGTACTGGCCGAGATAGCGAACCGTGGCATTGTAGGCGCCGAGCAGTATCATGGCGAAGGCCAGCCAGTACATCAGTTGGCCGACGCGCTCGTTCAGCGCATCGATGATTCGCGCGAACCTCAGCCAGCCGCGCATAACGATGCCTTATTCATTGTGTTGCCTTGATTTATGGTAAGCCCGAAGGGGGCGTATTCTATCCAAGCCGATGAGTACCCGCAAAACAAATGGATCAACGGTGTCCGTGCCGGCAGGCAGCTTGCTGCTGCCCTGGGGGCGATTGGGAATTTACATCCACGATGGCTTGCTGATCGGCAGCGACTGGCTGGCCATGGGGAATGAGATGGCCGGCCTGGGCGCATCTGAAATGTTTGAGCGATGCCGGACGGAAATCGACGCCTATCTGCGCGATCCCGATCATCGTTTCGCGCTGCCGCTGCCTGAATGCGGTACGGTATTCCAGCGTCGCGTCTGGCGCGCGCTATGCGAGATTCCGGCCGGCGAAACGCGCACGTATGGCGCGCTCGCGCGGGCGCTGGAGAGTGCGCCGCGGGCGGTCGCGCAAGCCTGCCGCGCCAATCCATGGGCGCTCGTAGTGCCGTGCCATCGGGTAGTGGCCGCCGATGGCTGGGGTGGGTATGCGGGGGCGGTTGACGGCCGCCTGATGGATATCAAGCGCGGGCTGCTGACGCACGAAGGCGTGACCTCCCTGGCCTAATCGGGTTGCGACGGGGCGGCCGCGGTTGCCGCCGTTTCTTCTAGCGGCGGCACGGTTTCCGGCGCCTCGGCCGCCGCGGTTTGCGGGCGTTCGAGTTCCACGCGGTTGCGTCCCTGGGCCTTGGCGCGATACATCGCCCGGTCGGCGCGCAACACCATCGAGTCGACGGTTTCCCCCAGACGAAAACTGGCGATGCCGAAACTGGCGGTGGGCTGGATGCTGCTGCCGATGCGCAAGGCCGCAATGCGTTTGCGCAGCCGTTCCCCGAACTGCATCGCGCGCGCCTGCGACAGCTCCGGTGCGATGATCACGAATTCCTCGCCACCCCAGCGCGCCAGGTGATCGAGACCGCGCAGATCGCTGCGCACGGCGTTGGTGACGGTGCGCAGCACCGCATCGCCGATGGCGTGTCCGTGCTGGTCGTTGATCTGCTTGAAGTGATCGAGGTCGAACAGGATCAGCGAAAGCGGGCGGGCGTAACGGCCGGCACGTGAAACCTCCAGCGCGAGCAGCTCTTCGGCCCTGCGGCGGTTGGCGCAGCCCGTGAGCGGATCGGAAAAGGCCAGCGTTCGCATGCGCGCGTACTGCGGCCGCAGCTGCGCGAAGCTGTAGTGCACGAAGACATACGCGATGCTGGCAATGACCAGCTGTATGAGCGAGGCGAGCAGGGTGGCATTCCCGGCGTGCGTTTCGACCGATATCCATGCGGCCAGTCCCGTCAGGCAGGCGATCACGCTCAGGCTGACGGTGAGCGCGCCTCGCGGCGACCAGATCAGAAAGGCCAGCAGATAGCTGAAGAAAAACCAGTAGCTGCGGGCGCCGAGCGGCACGTGCTCGAACGGGAAGTGGATGACTTTGTAGGCGAGCGCCGCGAGCAGGTAGGCCGTGAGCAGGCTCCAGCCGGTACGCTCGATCCAGGGTAGCAGTCTTGGAGATCGCCAAAGGGCGATGCTCAATGCCAGCAGGCCCGCGCCGAGAAAGGGCAGGACATGGGCGTCGACGGGGTTGGGCAGGCCGACCCGCGAAGCGAACGCCGCCGCGACCAGGCTGGCGAGGGCGCCGCTGGAAAGGCCCAACAGCGCCATTCGGCGCTTGATGCGCTCGAAGTCGTCGGTAGGCGTTTCGCTCCGGTGTCGACTACCAGCAAGCGGGGCACCCCCGTCTGCCATGCGGATCTCCAGTTCTTGTGCATTTATTCCGCGCTTGGCCCGGAATATGTCACATTTTCGGCGTCCGTGCATCGTCCGTGCTTGAAAATCGGGGGTGGAGCCCCATAAAACGCACTGATCGCATAATCGCCCTGCCGCGCGCGCCGGCGTGGCGGAACGTTTTGACACGGGAGAAGGCATGAACAGCTCAACCAAGGAAACGCTGACATTCGAAACCGAGGTCAACCAGCTACTGAAGCTGATGATCCATTCGTTGTATTCGAATAAGGAAATATTCCTGCGCGAACTGATTTCGAATGCCTCAGATGCCTGCGACAAGCTGCGTTTCGAGGCATTGACCGACGACGCGCTTTATGAAGGCGATGACTGCCTGGTGGTCGATGTCGAATTCGATCGTGAGGCCGGCACGCTGACGGTGCGCGACAACGGCATCGGCATGAGTCGAGAGGAGGTGATCGGCAACATCGGCACCATCGCCAAGTCCGGTACGCGGGAGTTCTTCGAACGTTTGACCGGCGATCAGGCCAAGGATGCACGGCTGATCGGCCAGTTCGGCGTCGGCTTCTATTCCGCCTTCATCGTGGCCGAGCACGTGGTGCTGACCACGCGCCGTGCCGGCATGGGGGCCGAGCACGGCGTGCGCTGGGAGTCGGATGGCAGCGGCAGCTATACGCTGGAAACGCTTGAAGTTGCGCCGCGTGGCACCGAGATCGTGTTGCATCTGCGCGAGGATGAGCGCGAGGATCTGCTCAACGACTGGCGCCTGCGCAGCATCGTCACCAAGTACTCCGACCACGTCCCGCTGCCGATCCGCATGCGCAAGCGCGACGACGACGGCAAGCCCGGCGAGGAATGGGAGACCGTGAACAAGGCCTCCGCGCTTTGGCAGCGTTCCAAGTCGGAAATCAGCGAGGACGAGTACAAGGCCTTCTACAAACATGTGGCCCACGACTTTGGCGAACCCCTGGCCTGGACCCACAACCGCGTCGAGGGCAGGCTCGAATACACCAGCCTGCTGTATGTGCCGGCCAAGGCGCCGTTCGACCTGTGGGACCGCGATCACACCCATGGCCTCAAGCTCTACGTGCAGCGCGTGTTCATCATGGACGACGCGGAACACCTGATGCCGCGCTATCTGCGTTTCGTGCGCGGCGTGGTGGATTCGGCCGATCTGCCGCTGAACGTGTCGCGCGAGATTCTGCAGGACAGCCGGGTGATCGAACAGATCCGCGCCGGCTCGGTGAAGAAGCTGCTGGGCATGCTCGAGGACATGGCGGAGAAGCGCCCCGAGGATTACCAGAAATTCTGGAACGAATTCGGCCGCGTGCTCAAGGAAGGTCCGGCGGAGGATTTCGCCAACCGTGAAACCATTGCCGGACTGCTGCGCTTTGCCAGCACGCACACCGATACCGAGACACAGACGGTTTCGCTGCACGACTACATTGCGCGCATGCCCGAAGGGCAGGACAAGATCTACTACATCACCGCCGATTCCTTCATGGCGGCGAAAAACAGCCCGCATCTCGAGCTGCTGCGCAAGAAGGGCATCGAGGTGCTGCTCATGTACGACCGCGTCGACGAGTGGCTGATGGGCAACCTGAATGAGTTCGACGGCAAGCAGTTCCAGTCGGTCGCCAAGGGCGATCTCGATCTCGGCGCGGTCGAGTCAGAGGAGGAGCGCAAGGCGCAGGAGGCGGTCGAGAACGAAGCCAAGGCACTGGTGGAACGCATCAAGGAGGCCTTGGGCGACAAGGTCGAGTCGGTTCGGGTATCGCATCGGCTGACCAGTTCGCCGGCGTGCATCGTGCTAGGAGAGCACGACATGGCGCTGTACATGCAGCAGCTGCTCAAGCAGGCCGGGCACGAGATGCAGGGCAGCAAGCCGGTACTGGAGATCAATCCCGGTCACCCGATGGTCGCGCGGTTGGATACCGAATCCGATGAGACGCGCTTCAAGGAGTGGTCGATGCTGCTGCTCGATCAGGCCGTGCTGGCGGAGGGCGGTCAGCTGGAGGATCCGGCGGGTTTCGTCGCCCGGCTCAACCAGCTGATGCTGGCGCTGGCCAGCTAGCGGAGACGCGCTTACCCGGTGGCGTCGAGCTGCCGGGCGAGCGCGCGCAGCGCGTCCGAGACCGCCGGGCCGTCCGCCGGGCCGGGGGCCAGGTCGCGTAGCATTGCCGGCAGGCCGGCCAGTTGCCGTTCGCCATGTGCCCGTGCCGCCGCAAGACCCGGTGCCGGGGCCACGCGTTGGCCGCCGCGCATGACCGGTTGCAGCAGCGGTTCGCCCTCGGCGCGTTCGGATGCCAGGGCGATGAGGTCCCCGCGTAGCTGCCCGTGTTCGTCATGGCGGCGGTAGACCTGTTTGCTGCCCGGCCAGGTGGCCTTGCCTTCGGAGCGTTTGCGGCGCGGCTGGCCGGCGTATTCCTGCAGCTTGTAGGCGCATTCGAGGTAGGGCGCGTCATCCGAGACGTCCATGCGCGTGCCGACGCCGAAGCCGTCGATGGGCGCGCCGTCGCGCTGCAGACGGGCGAGACGCGATTCGTCGAGATTGCCGCTGGCGAAGATCGTGACCTCGTGCAGCCCGGCGGCATCGAGGATCGCGCGCACCTCGCGTGAGGCGGTATCGAGATCGCCGCTGTCGATGCGCACGCCGCGGATGCGGATATCGGTGCCGCGCAGCCGCTCGGCGAGTTCGACCACCCGCTGCGCACCGCGGCGGGTGTCGTAGGTGTCGATCAGCAGGATCGTGTTGTCGGGATGGATGCGCACGAAGTCCTCGAAGGCGGCGAGTTCGTCGCCGTGGGCGAGGATGAAGGAATGCGCCATGGTGCCGTAGAGCGGGATGCCGAAGGCTTGCCCGGCGAGCACGGTTGCCGTGCCGTCGAAACCGGCCACATAGGCCGCCCGCGCCGCGAGCAGCCCGGCCTCCGCGCCGTGCGCGCGGCGCAGACCGAAGTCGACCAGGCGTTTGCCGGGTGCGGCGAGTACCATGCGCGCCGCCTTGGATGCGATCATGCACTGGAAATGGAGCAGATTCATGACCCGGCTTTCGACCAGCTGCGCCACCGGCAGCGGCGCCGTGATACGCAGTACCGGCTCATCGGCAAAGAACACGGTGCCCTCGGCCATCGCATCGACGTCGCCGGTGAAACGCAGGCCGGCGAGGTAATCGATGAGCGTCCGGCTGGCGTGCCCATGGCGTTCGAGCCAGTCGAGGGTTTCCGACGAGAAGCGCAGCTGCTCGAGGAATTCGAGTACCTGCTCCAGCCCGGCTGCCATGAGAAACCGGCGTTGATCGGGCAGTTTGCGTACGAAGAACTCGAAGACGGCTGTCTGCGTCATGTCGTGCCGGAGGTAGGCCTCCATCATGGTGAGCTGATAGTAATCCGTCAGCAGCGGGCTGCAAGGCACGCCTTCGGTCACGATGAGGGTTCTCCTGGCTTGTGGTGGCTTGGCGCCCTCGGATGAGGCGTGCGCTGTCCGGTTGCTGCCGGGCCTCCGCCCGGGGTGGCAGTATTGCCGGTGGGCGGCCGTGCTGGCAAGGGCGGATGGGTCCGAGCGGGAAGGTCGTATACTGGTTTCCGTGCTTGAGAAACGAGGAGGCGCAATGGGCAGCAAGGGCGACCACAATCGCCAGCGGATCGTGGAGGCGGCCGACCAGCTGTTCTATCAACGAGGCTATAACCAGACCTCGTTCAGCGACATCGCCCAGGCCGCCGAGCTCTCGCGCGGCAACTTCTATTACTACTTCAAGAGCAAGGACGAAATCCTCTCGGCCGTGATCGCCCGCCGCCGCGATCAGCTGCGTGCGCGGCTGGAAGCCTGGACGCAGGCGTCGCCCGATCCGCATGAGCGCCTGCGCCGCTTCGTCGGCATGATGCAGGACAATCGCGGCGAGCTGTTGCGGTATGGCTGCCCGGTCGGTTCGCTGACCCAGGAACTGAGCAAGACCCAGCGCAGGCTGCAGGCGGAGGCCGTTGCGTTGTTCGAGGTGCTTCGCGAGTGGATCGAAACCCAGATGGGGCTGCTCGGCGTGTCCGATCCGGCCGGCATGGCCATGCATCTGCTCGCGGTGAGTCAGGGCGTGACGCTGCTTGGCAGTGTTTACGCCGATCCGGACTTTCTCGAACGGGAGGTGGCCCGGCTGGAGGCCTGGGTTGATCGCCTGTAGCCGACGTCCGGTCCTTCGGCGCCCGCCTCAGCCCGCCGACTCGCGTTCCCGTCGTGCCGTCAGCAAGCGTCCGGTCGCCGCTCCGGCGGTGGCCGCGAATACCGGCGCGCCGGCGAGCAGGTACCAGTAGAAGGTTGCGAAACGCCACAGGATCAGTGCCAGCGCCAGTGTGTCGGAAGACAGCCAGGCCGCGAGCAGCGCGGAGAACCCGAGTTCCACGCTGCCGGTGCCGCCGGGCAGGAAGCTAAGCTGCCCGGCGAACAGGAGCATGCCCTGGACGATGAAAAGATAGGACCAGGGGACGGGATGGTGCAGGCCGTAGAGCACGACCGGCAGGATGCTGTAGCGCAGCAGCCAATGACTCATGCAATAGATGTACAGCAGCACCAGCCGATGTCGGGGCATGCCGAGCAGCAGCTTGACGGCATGGCGGAACTGGATGACCCAGCGCGCCAGCCGGCGTCTGCGCAGCGCGCTCACGCGCAGGCGCCGGAGCAGGCGTCCGAACAGGCGCAGGACCGTGCGATAGCGGTGCAGCATCAGCCACATGAAGCCGAGGCCAGCGGCCAGCAGGCCGAGCAGCAGGCCGAGCAGCCAAACCGGGTGGTCGAGTTCGCGGTCGAAGGTAAACACGGCCAGCGCCAGCGGTAGCGCCGTGGCGAAAAAGGCCAGATCCATGATGTGGTCGACCGCATACAGGGCAGCGGCGTGGCCGGTTTTGACGCCGTGCTGACGCAACAGGTAGACGTAGGTGAGCGGGCCGCCCACTCCGGCCGGGGAGGCGGCTCCGGCAAATTCCGTCGATACCACGGTGGCCAGTGCCTGCCTGCGGTCGACGCGGCCCTCGACGCCTCCGACCAGCAGCCGCAGCCGCGCCGCGTTGAACAGCCAGCCGAGCAGCACCATGCCGAGGGTGGTGGGGATCAGCCAGTGGGCCACCTCTGGCAGTTGCGCCAGAACGCCGAAACCGCCGTAGCTCAGCGGGATGGCGAGACTCAACAATAGGGTGGCAAGTCCGATCAGCAGGGCGCGTTTCATGCGCCCGCCGCCAGCCAGGCGGATTTGGTCATGGGCCGGCGGTCCACGAGGGCCTGTTGCAGCGTGCGCTGCCAGTAGACCACGGCCGCCGGGTGCGGCGCGTCGGCCGGGTGCAGGCCCAGACGCAGCAGCGGGGCGTGGCGCAGCCGCCGGTGCTGGATGTCGTTGACCACGCGCGAGGCCGCGCGGCGCCAGGCCGAGCGCACGCTCCACACCAGGCTCGGATGCCCGGTCTGGCGCCAGTCGGGCAGGCGGTAGAGGGCGGTCCGCGTCGAGGTGTATTGCAGACCCGAGCGTGTCAGTGCGGCACGGGTGCCGTCGCTCATCAGCCAGGCCGGCGCCACGAAACCCGCGACCGGCCAGCCCAGCGCATCGAAAATCGCCAGCCCGCGGCCGAGCAGGGCTTCGGCAGCGTTTTCTTCCAGCGCCGCGAACTCGCCCTCGGAGGCGGTGTACACGCGACGTGTCAGCCACTGCAGCGGCCCGCGCGGTGCGGCTGCCGTATCATCGATGTGGTGGAAGCCGTGCAGGGCGAGCTCGTCGCCGCGTGCCAGCCGGGCCTCGATCGCGCGGCGGAACCGCGCATCCGCCTCGATGCCGCCGCGATGGTGGTAGTCGGGCACGACCAACAGGGTGACGGGCACCTGGCCGCAGCCGTCGATCATGCGCAGCAGGGCTTCGCAGGCGGGCCAGGTGGCGGGGGCGACGTCGTGAAGCACGACGCTGACGGCGCGAGGGTGGACGGGTTCAGGCACTGACACGTCGCGAGGTCTCGTGGCCGGGCTGATGCGGGTCGATCAGCCGGCAATAGGTTTGGAAAAGCTGGCTGAAGGCGCGGTCCCAGGTCCAGTGCGCCTCGACCTGCCGGCGAGCCTCGCGGCCCATGGCGGCCACGTCGCGCGTGAACAGGGCCTCGACGGCCTCGGCCAGATGATGCGGGGCGCTGCTGCGCGCCAAAGCCCCGACGGCCGGATTCACCAGCTCGGGGATTGCGCCGGCCTCGACGCCGACCACGGGGATGCCGCTGGCCATGGCCTCAAGCACGATGAGGCCGAAGGTTTCGTTGTCGCCGGCGTGCGCGAGCGCGTCGGCGGAGGCGAGCATGCGCGCCAGTTCCGGTGCGGAAAAGAAATGCGAAAAGCAGCTCACGTTGCCGGTCGACGCGAAGGGCATGTCGGGGCCGACGAGCAGCAGGTGATAGCGTGGGCCGAGGCGCGTGAAGGCCTGTACCAACTGCTCCAGATTCTTCTCGCGCGCATAGCGGCCCGCGAAGATCAGCAGATGGGTCTGCGGGCCGATGCCCAATTGCCGGCGCAGGTGCGGGTCGCGGTTGCGCGGGTGGAAGCCTTCGGCGTCGACGCCGAGGGGTTGCACGGCCACGCGTTCCACGCCCAGCTCCAGCAGGTGTTCGCACATGGTCCGGCTTGGTGTGAGCACCTGATCAAACGCGCGATAGAGGCGGCGGACGTAGGCCTGGACGATGGGTAGCGAGCGATCGCCCAGCCGTTTGGCGATCAGTCTGGGCAGGTCGGAATGGTAGAATCCGATCACGGGCACATCCAGTGCCCGCCCGGCCGCCAGCGCGGCGCCCGCCAGCCGATAGGGGTCGCCGGCCTCGATCAGGTCGGGCGCGAGTTCGATCAGCTTGCGCGTCCAGGGGCGACGGCGCAGCGGGAAGCGATAGCCGTTGGAGAATGGCAGCGGCGGCGCGGGCAGGGTGAAGACGCCCGGCGTGTCCTGGGTGTCGCGCGTGCCGGGCGCCAGCAGGCTGTGGCGGCACACGGTATTATGCGCGAGCCATTGCCGCTTGGCGTCGAGATAACGGCGCACGCCTCCGCTTTCCGGCGCGTAGAACATGGTGATGTCGGACAGATGCATGGCAGGCGTCCGGGTTTGGCTTCTAATCACTCACGACCCATCAATCACGGCAATCGAATCGACAGTATGACGGATTTCAACACCGCACTCGACCTCTACCTGCATGGCGACCGTGTCGGCGCGCTGCATTTGTGGCGTCTGCTGGCCGAGCAGGGCGATGCGCGTTCGCAGTTCAATCTGGGCGTGATTCACGACCAGGGCGACGGCATGCCCGAAGACAAGCCACGCGCCGCCGCCTACTACCGTGCCGCGGCCGAGCAGGGATATGCCGAGGCGGCCTTCAATCTGGCGCTGATGCTCGATGATGGCGACGGCATCCCGGCCGATGTCAACGAGGCGGCGCGCTGGTACTGGGTGGCCGCGGAGGCCGGCAACCCGCAGGCGCAGTTTCGGCTGGGCCTCAAATACGACACGGGCGAAGGGCTGCCGCAGGATGCCGAACAGGCGGCGCAGTGGTATTACCGCGCGGCCGAGGCGGGCGAGGCGCATGCCGCCAGCAATCTCGGGCGCTGCTTCGCCATGGGCGAGGGTGTGCCGCGCAGCGACGTCGACGCCTACAAGTGGTTTTTCATCGCCGCCGAACTGGGTGTGGCCAATGCGGCGCGCTATCGCGAACGCGTCGCGCGGGAGCTGTCGGCCGCGGATCGGCTGCGCGCCGGCGAGGCCGCCCAGGCCTGGCTGCGGGACTTCCGCGCGCGCAAGGGCTGAGCGGCGCGGCGCCGTCAGCCCTCGGGCGGCGCGGCGGGCGGGCCGACGGCAACGAGCTCGTCGCCGCGCAGATCGAAAGCGCGGCCGAAGCCGGTCACGAAGCGCCCGCCATCCCGTGGCCGCAGGCGGAACAGGCGAAAATCGGGCAGCGAGCGCAGCACCTCGATCACCTGGCCGAATCGTTCCGAGAAGGCTTCGAGCCGATGCCCCCATGCCGGCGACGCCTGGGCGATCTCGTCCACGGCGCATGTCTGGCTGAGGCGGACACGGGCGAAAATCTGCGCCGTGGCGGCCTCGTCCTCGATCAGCAGGACCGAGGCCGGGCGTCCGGTCGCGAGGTGCCGGGTATGTGCGGAAAGGCCGCTGACGTAGACGTAATAATCGCCGTGCGCGTCGTCGCGGACGAAGGGCGCGGGGCTGGCGTGCGGCACGCCGTCGTCGTCCAGCGTGGCGAGAATCAGCGAGCGGCAGCCCGCATACAAGGCGTCCAGCGCCGCGCGCGGCGCCTCGTCCGCGCGCCCGTTCACGATGCGTCGCCCTCGCGTATCTGCAGCCACTCGCGCGCCCGTTCGGTCAGCGCCTTCGCCGCTTCGGCGTCGGCCTTGAGCGTGCGGATTGCCTCGGCCATGTCCTCGACCGCCCCGGCACTGAGGATCGCGCCGGCGGCGACCGCGGCGGCGACTTCCGGGCGGCTTTGTCCAGGGCCGGCGATCACCGGCTTGCCGGCCAGGATCGGGGTGGTCAGGTCGGGGATGGAGGTCGCCTCATCGGTGAGCGTGCCGCCGAGCAGCACCACGTCGGCGCAGGCGTAGAAGTCGGCGACCGGCTCGGGCTCTTCGATGAAGTAGACGCGGCTGTTGCGGGGCACCTTGGAGGTGAACAGCCGGCTGTGGCGGATCGTGGGCAGGCTGTACTTGAGCGCGTCGTAATAAACCGGCTCGTAGCGTGCGGGGTCGGCGGGCGAAATCATCATGATCGCGGTCTGCTTGCGCAGGATGTCGAAGAGCACGCCATAGGCTCTGGCCTCCTCGCCCTCGCTGGTGTTGGGCGCGTAGAAGACCCAGTGGTCGCGTTCGCGAAAGTCGGCGAACCGCTCGCACAAGGTGGTGTCCGGCTGATAATCGGGCAGCATGTCGGGGCATCTCCACAGGCTCGGGTGGGCCGCAGTATATCAGCCGGTCGGTCGCCGGGCGGGTGCTACAATGCCGCAGAGGCTTTGGGGGGGGACATGCTGCGTAACAGTTTGCTGCTGGTGTCGTTGCTGCTGGTGGCCGCGCTCGGCCTTGCAAGCTGGTTTGCGCGCGGTGGTGGCGAGCGGGCGACGAATCTGCCCTGGCAGGTGGACGTCCTGCCCGACGGCGCCTCGCGCGTGTTCGGCATCACCCTGGGCAAGACCACCGCGCGCGCGCTCAACGCCCGCCTGCGCAAGATTCCCCAGGTCGCGCTGTTTGTGACCCCGGCCGGGCGCATGAGTCTGGAGGCTTATTACGGCAATGTGTCGCTGGGCATGTTCGAGGCGCGCGTCGACGTCAGTCTGGCAGCGTCCGGCGGCTTGCTGGCGCGGTTGGCGGCGCGCGCCGTCGGGCGTCAGCCCACCGCGACCGGCGCCTGGCGTCTTCAACTGACGGAATCCGACACCGGCAAGGCGCTTGGATTGCCTATCGCGGGCATCACCTACGCACCCAAGGTGCGTTACGAGAAGGATCTGGTGCTCAAGTCGTTCGGCGCGCCGGCCGCACGGATCGATGTCGGCAAGCGGCAGGTCTACTGGCTGTATCCGCGGCGCGGGCTGGCGCTGTTGCGCGCCGAAGACGGGCGCGCGGTACTGCACTATGTGACGCCGTCCGCCTTTGCTGCCGTACGCGCACGCATCGAACGCATGGCCGGGAGGGCGTGACGATGGCCCTGCGGCCCGGTTTCTGGCGCGACACCCCGCTGGCCGAGATGAGTCGGGAGGAGTGGGAGGCGGTATGCGACGGTTGCGGCCGCTGCTGCCTGCACAAACTGCAGGACGAGGATACCAACGAGCTATATTTCACCGACGTGGCCTGCCATCTGCTCGACCCCGGGGATTGCAGATGCCGCGACTACGCGCATCGGCGCGCGATCGTGCCCGACTGCATCCAGCTGACCTTCGAGGATCTGGCGAGTTTCGACTGGCTGCCGCAAAGCTGCGCCTATCGTCGCCTGGCGGAGGGGCGGGGATTACCCGAATGGCATTATCTGGTATGCGGCGACCGCGAGGCGGTGCATCGCGCGGGGATTTCGGTGCGCGGCCGCTGCGTCAGCGAGCGTGTGGTCTCCGATCTGGAGGCCCATATCGTCGAGTGGCTGCGCTGAGCGGCGTCGCGGTCGCCCGGCGCAGCCGGTTGCGGTTCAGGCGGCCGAGGCGGTGAGCAGCCGGTCTGCAGCATAGGGGCTGCTCTTGCGTACGTATTCCGCGAACAGTCGATCGAAATCCTCGACCACCGAGCGTCGCACCGCGGGTAGGTCGAGCAGCGCCGTCGCCCACGCATTGAGCCGCGGATAGCGCGATGCCGACATGACGTCGTCCATCGGCTTGATCAGTGCATAACGCATGAAAATCGGCGCATAGGCGGCGTCGACCAGCGAGAAATCCCGACCGTTGAACCAGGGGCCCTCGCCGAGGATGGCCTCGACCTTGTCCAGATTGTTCCGCGCACGCGTGTGCACCGCCTCGAAATCGTCTTCGTTCTTGGCCACGGTCAACTGGTATTGATCCACGATGCACTGTTCGCCAAACTGGATCCAGCTGCGGTTGCGCGCGCGCTTGAGCGGGTCGGCGGGATTGAGCTGGGGCGGCGTGATGTCGTCGATATACTCGTTGATGATGGCCGACTCGAACAGCGCACTGCCGTCATCCAGCCGCAGGGCCGGCACCTTGCCGAAGGGCGAAATGGCGAGGAACCACTCCGGCGGCGACGCCAGATCGATGTAGGTGATCTCGAAGGGCACCTGTTTGTACAGCAGCGTGACCACGCTGCGCTGCACGAAGGGACAAAGCTTGAAGCTGATCAATTCGAGGGACATGGGCAACTCCGCGATCGCGTGGGGGTGTCGGGGTGGCGGCCGATGATGCCGTCGTCGCCGTCGGAGGGGGTAAGAATCGACAAGTGGCTTTGGGCTGCGCGTTTCTTCAAGACGCGCAGCCTGGCCGCGGCCGCCGTCAACGGTGGCAAGGTACATCTCAACGGAGTACGCGTAAAGCCGTCGCGGAACCTGCGGGCGGGCGACCGCCTCGAGATCGTGCGCGACGAGGCGCGTTTCGATGTCGAGGTCTTGCAGCTCGGCGAACGGCGCGGTCCCGCCGCGCAGGCGCAAGCGCTTTATCGCGAATCGGAAACCTCCCGTGAGGTTCGTGCGCATCAGGCGGAAACCCGTCGCCTGGAACGCGCGGGCGCCGCCGCGCCGGCGCATCGTCCGGACAAGCGTTCCCGCCGGCGAATCCGCGCCCTGCGTGGCCTGGACTGAGCCGTCCCGGCGTTGCCGGGGAACATTTGCGCGGGATCGCGGTCCCAACTCCTTGGTTCAAGAAGATCCGTTAACGGATCCGTTATTCAATCCATCCAAGGAGAGAGTGGAATGTCCCGAGTGTCTGCAGCAAGAAGAGGGCGCTTCGCGCGTCTGGGCGCGGTCATGGCGATCGCCGTCGTCGCCGGTCTCGGCGCGACGAGCAGCGCGCATGCCGCCGCAGGGCCGTTGGCCCAGGCCATTGCCGACGGTAAGCATATGTTCATTCATGACACGTTCGGCGGGCGCGGCATGACCTGCGAATCGTGCCACAGGGCAGCCGGCATGGGGCCGACGGTCGTGCACGGGCGTCACTTCCCGAGCCTCGCCAACGCCGCCGCCATCTTCCCGCGCTACAACCCCCGCGCGCACAAGGTCATCACCCTCGAGGACCAGATTCGCGGCTGCGTGGCGCGCGGCCTCGGCGGCAAGCCGCCGGCCGGCGGCAGCAAGGCCATGGCCGACATGGTCGCCTATCTGACCTCATTGTCCCAGGGCAAGCCGATCGCCATGGGCGCCAAGCCGCGTTAAGCGGCAACCGGCACCCGAGGCGGGATTGGCGCCGCGGGTGCCGTCATGCGAACGCTGCTATTGGGCGAAGATGAACCGACCTACCAGCAATCCCCGATAGATCAGAAGAACAGCGTGCGGGTTTCCGAAGAAGGCAGGCGGGCTTGCCAGCTAATAGAGCGTGCGGGCGGTATGGGGGGGTAGCGACTGTCCCGGGGCCTGGAGGCTGGAGTGCCGGTTTGATCCCAGAAGAACAGTGGATGCAGTGCCGCCCGTTTGGGGTTTGGCGCTCCCACGGGGACTCGAACCCCGGTTTTCGCCGTGAGAGGGCGACGTCCTAGACCGCTAGACGATGGGAGCAGGTAGACTGCAGTAGTGCGGAAAGGCTGGTATTATACCGGCCGGTTCAGTTTTCACAAGACGCATTGCCCTTATTCATACCGTGAGCCTGCATACAGCTTGAATTCGCCACCCGTTCCCGCCAGCCCTCGCATCATCCCCCGTGCCGAGCATGACATCTCCCGCGCCCGGATCAGTCCGAACGCGCTGAAGGTGCTGTATCGCCTCAAGGATGCGGGGTATGAGGCCTACCTCGTGGGCGGCGGCGTGCGCGATCTGCTTCTGGGGCGCGAGCCGAAGGATTTCGACATTGCGACCAGCGCGCGGCCGGAGGAGCTGCAGACGCTGTTTCGCAACTGTCGGCTGATCGGCCGCCGCTTCCGTCTGGCGCATGTGCGTTTCGGGCGGGAGATCATCGAGGTCGCGACCTTTCGCGCGCCGCACGATATCGCCGAGGACGAAGGCGACGCGGCGCTGAGCGAGGAAGGCCGTATCCTGCGCGATAACGTTTACGGCACCTTCGAGCAGGACGCCTGGCGGCGGGATTTCACGATCAACGCCCTGTATTACGACATCCGCGATTTCTCGGTTGTCGATCACACCGGTGGGGTGGGCGATATCCGCGAGGGTGTGCTGCGCCTGATCGGCGATCCCGAGGTGCGCTATCGCGAGGATCCGGTGCGGATGCTGCGCGCGGTACGTTTTGCCGCCAAGCTGGGCTTTCGTATCGAGGCGGCCAGCGAGGCGCCGCTGTTCGAGCTGGCGCCCTTGCTTGCGGATGTGGCGCCCGCGCGGCTGTTCGACGAGGTGCTCAAGCTGTTTCAGGGCGGCGCGGCGGTGCAGTCGTTCGAGCTGTTGCGGCATTACGGTCTGTTCGGGGTTCTGTTTCCGGCCACCGAGGCGGCGCTGGCCCGCGAAGTCGATGGATTCCCGCTGACCTTCCTGCTGCGGGCGCTCGAAAACACGGATCGCCGCGTGAACGAGGGCAAGCCGGTCACGCCGGCCTTCCTGTTCGCCGCGTTGCTGTGGGAGCCGGTACGCCTGCGCGTGCGCGATCTCGCCAACGACGAGCTGGGTGAGCTCCCTGCGCTGCAGATCGCGGCGGCGGAGGTGGCGTCGGAGCAGACGCGCCGCATCAGCTTGCCCAAGCGCTTCAGTCTGCCGATGCGCGAGATCTGGACCCAGCAGCCGCGCTTCTCGCAACGCCAGGGCAAGCGCCCGATGCGTCTGATGGCGCACCCCCGCTTCCGCGCCGCCTACGACTTCCTGTGTCTGCGGGCGCAGGTGGGCGAGATCGATGCCGAGCTGTGCGAATGGTGGACTCGGCTGCAGGAGACCGATGAGGCGGGCCAGCAGCAGTTGCTGGAGTCGGCCGGGCGGCCGGAGGGCGCGCGCCGCAAGCGGCGTCGTCGCAGCCGCGCCCGCAAGGCCAAGCCGAGCGATGCCTGAAATCTGTCCGGCCTATGTGGCCCTGGGCAGCAATCTGAACGATCCGCGCCGACAGGTCGAGCGCGCGATGGTGGCGTTGGATGCGCTGCCGGAAAGCGCTCTGCGCCGTTGTTCGCGTCTTTATTTCACGCCGCCGATGGGGCCGGGTGACCAGCCCGATTATGTCAATGCGGTGGCGTGCCTCGACACGCACCTGTCGCCGTTTGAGCTGCTAGACGCCCTGCAGGCCATCGAGCAGCAACAGGGCAGGGTGCGCGGCGGCGAGCGCTGGGGGCCGCGTACCCTGGACCTCGATCTGTTGCTGCATGGCGATTGCCGGATGGACTCGCCGCGCCTGACGCTGCCGCATCCGGGTATGCATGAACGCGACTTTGTCCTGTATCCTCTCGCCGAAATCGCTCCGGGCCTGACGATTCCGGGGCTGGGTGCGCTGGACACCCTGGTTGCGCGCTGTCCCGCGAGGGGACTCAAACCTGTGGATCGTGCGGATGAGTGAACTGCCTGCCTATATCGCCATCGAGGGCCCGATCGGGGTCGGCAAGACGACGCTGGCGCGACGGCTGTCGGAGGATTTTGGCGCCTCCCTGTTGCTTGAGACGCCCGAGGACAACCCCTTCCTGGAACGTTTCTACGAAGACCCCGCGCGCGCCGCCCTGCCTGCGCAGCTCAGCTTCCTGCTCACGCGGGTACGCCAGATGAGCGGCCTGCGCCAGAGCGATCTGTTTGCCTCGACCCGGGTGGCCGACTTTCTGCTGGAGAAGGACCGGCTGTTTGCCGAGGTGACGCTGGACGACGACGAGCTGGCGCTCTACGAGCAGGTCTATGCGCAGCTGACGCTGGAGGCGCCGCAGCCGGATCTGGTGGTCTATCTGCAGGCGCCGGTCGACGTATTGCTACGGCGGATCGAACAGCGCGCCCGCAAGTACGAACGCCAGCTCGACCCGGCCTACCTCACTCGGCTGTGCGCGCGTTACACCGATTTTTTCTACCATTACGACGCGGCGCCGCTGCTGATCGTCAATGCCAGCGAGATCGATATCGTGCGCAACGAGCGCGACTATCAGGCGCTGGTCGAGGAAATCCGCACACCGCCCAGTGGGCGCCGCTATTTCAATCCTCTGCCTTTCACGATGTGATTCCATGAGCGTACATAACGAACAGAAACGCGTGACGGTCGCCGACCTCCGCCGTGCGCGCCGCGAGGGCCGCAAGATCGCCTGTCTGACCGCTTACGATGCGGCCTTCGCACGCTTGGTCGACGAGGCCGGCACCGACGTGATCCTGGTCGGCGATTCGCTCGGCATGGTGGTGCAGGGACACGAGACGACGGTCTCCGTAACCGTCGACGAAATGGTCTATCACACCCGCCTGGCGGCCGCCGGCCGGCGGCATGCGCTGCTGATGGCCGACATGCCGTTCATGAGCTTCACGGATCCCGCCATGGCCTTGCGCAATGCCGCGCGGCTGATGCAGGAGGGCGGTGCCGAGATGGTCAAGCTAGAAGGCGGCGCCGGGCAGATGGCCGTGGTCGAACAATTGAGCGTGCACGGCGTGCCGGTGTGCGCGCATCTCGGGCTGCGCCCGCAATTCGTGCACAAAATCGGCGGTTACCGGGTGCAGGGGCGCGACGCGGCGAGCGCCCAGGCCCTTTGCGAGGATGCCCGCGCGCTGGAGGCGGCAGGCGCCGAAATGCTGCTGCTGGAATGTGTACCGGTCAGCCTTGCGGCCGAGATCACCGAGGCTGCCGGCATCCCGGTGATCGGCATCGGCGCCGGTGCCGCCTGCGATGGACAGATCCTGGTACTGCATGACGTGCTCGGCATCACGCCGGGCAAGCCGCCGCGGTTCGCACGCAACTTCATGCCTGGACACGAGCGCGTGGGCGACGCCTTGCGCGCCTATGTCGAGGCGGTCCGCGGGGGGCGTTTCCCGGCGCCCGAACACGGTTTCTGACCCATGCGCGAAACGGGGAGACCGCTGGAACTGCGCAGCATCGTCAGAGGCTGGCGGCTGCAGGGCGAGCGCGTGGCGCTGGTGCCCACGATGGGCAATCTGCATGACGGCCACCGCGCGCTGATCCGCGAGGCGCGTCAGCGCGCGGATCGCGTGGTGGTCAGCATATTCGTCAACCCGCTGCAGTTCGATCGCCCGGAAGACCTGAGCAGCTACCCGCGCACGCTGGATGCCGACCGCGCCGTGCTGGTGCGCGACGGGGTCGATCTGCTGTTCGCGCCGGACGCCGAAACGCTCTATCCGGGCGGGCTGGACGTCGCCACGCGGGTCAGCGTGCCGGGGCTGGGCGATCTGCTGGAGGGCGAGCGCAGGCCGGGACATTTCACTGGCGTCGCCACGGTGGTCTGCAAGCTGTTCAACCTGGTGCAGCCCGACGAGGCCGTGTTCGGCGAGAAGGACTACCAACAGCTGCTGCTGGTGCGGCGCATGGCCGCCGACCTCGACATTCCCGTGCGCATACACGGCGTGCCGGTGGTGAGGGCCGAGGACGGCCTCGCGCTCAGCTCGCGCAATGCGCGCTTGAGCGATGCGGATCGCGTCCGCGCCGCGCTGCTGCATCAGGGACTCGTGCGGGCCGAGGCGCTGCTGCGCCGCGGCGGCGCGATCGAAACCATCGAGCGCGCCGCGACCGAGGCCCTAGAACGGGTCGGCTTCAAGGTCGAATACGTCGCCATTCGCCGCGCGGACGACCTGGCGACCGTGCAGACCGCCGCCATGCCGCTGGTCATCCTGGCCGCCGCATGGCTCGGCGGCGTGCGTCTGATCGACTGTCTCCCGGTCGCCTAGGCCGCAGCCTCGCGGGTTGCCCGCGCGCGCATCCCGCCATTTTTTTCGTCTCCGCCCACGGCTGATTGTGACGAAAATGTGAAAATTCTGAACCTTTAATAAGTTTTGCTTGTCGCAATCCGTGTGTGTTGATCGCTGCCCTGGGCCGGCAAGATGGGAATCGGCTGGGGATTGGCTAAGCTCTATCTGTCCACGGGCATTCAACTATTCCCGACAGATGACGATATATCCATAGAAGCCTTGTATGGGGATGCGGTCCTCGGACCGTGTCCGCTGTTTTGGGCCTATCACAATACTGATAACAAGCCCCGGTCAGTTGCCGGCGACAGACGAAAGGGAAGGGCGATACCCGCATGACGAGCAATACACTGGCTGGTCGGATGTGGGCCGCGGGCGCGGCCATACCGTGGAGTGTCTCGATCGTGGCGCTGTCGATTTGGGGACAGCCCCGCGCGCTGGCACTGACGTTGGCAGCCTTGCTGGTGTTGGCCTGGATCTGGCGTGCGCGCGCCGAGGTTCCGGCATCGATGCCGACGACGCCGGCCGCAGCGACCTCCGCAGGCGGCGAACATCTCGTCAGCGGCCAGGAGTCCGATACTCTGGCCATCGCACAGGCGCTGCAGATACTGGCCCGTCAAATCGACACGGCGAAGCTCCAGACCGAGGAGGGCATCAATGCCCTGGTCGGGCAATTCGACAGCCTGCAGGAACGCCTGGATCAGGCGGTGCAGACCGCCGCTTCGATCGTTGGCGCGGAATCGAACGGCTCGGGTGCGGACGCGTCCGACGATTTCGCGCGTAACGAATCCGATCTCAAGTCGGTGCTGAGCACGCTCGACGAGACCGGGCGGCGCCGGCGCACGCTGGCGCAGGCACTGGAGGGGCTGGATGCCTATGCGGAGGCGTTGCGCAGCATGACCGGCGAGGTGGAGGTCATCGCCTCGCGTACCAATCTGCTGGCATTGAACGCGGCCATCGAGGCGGCGCGTGCCGGCGAGCAGGGGCGCGGTTTCGCCGTCGTCGCCGAGGAGGTGCGCAAACTGTCCGGCCTGTCGACCGATACCGTGCGCCGGATGGCCGAGAAGATTCAAAGCATCACCGACTCGCTCGGGCAAATCGGCAGCTCGGCCAGCACCTCGGGCGAGGCCGACCGCCAGGCGATGGAAGCCGCGGACGCCGCGGTCAATGCGGTGCTCGACCGTTTCCGCCGTTTCGCCGAAAACACGCGAACGTCCGCCGAAGTGGTCCACCGCGAAAACGACGGTATCCGCATGGACGTCGCGCAGATGCTGGTCTCGCTGCAGTTCCAGGATCGCGTGAGCCAGATACTCGATCACGCCGAATCGAGCCTGAACAGCCTGGGTGAACTGCTCGATCGGCATCATGGCGCGGGCGCTGTCGACGTGCGCGAGGTGATCGAACAATGGTTGTCCGAGGTGGAGCGCAGCTACACCACCGACGAGCAGCGCCGCAATCACCGCGGCGAGCAGGGTTCGCAGTCGAATACGGGCGACGTGACCTTTTTCTGAGGCGCGTGGCCGCGTGGGTCGAATTTCAATCGTTGGATATGGATCGGGAGCGATGGGATGCCTAAGACGGTGATGATTGTGGACGACTCCGCCTCCTTGCGTCAGGTCGTGAAAATGGCGCTGACGGGGGCCGGATACGAGGTGATGGAGGCGGGCGACGGGCAGGAAGCGCTGACCCGGCTGGAGGGCAAGAAGGTGCAGCTGGTCATCAGCGACGTGAACATGCCGCGAATGGACGGCATCACCTTCGTCAAACAGCTCAAACAAAGGCCCGAATACCGCTTCGTACCGGTGATCATGCTGACCACCGAAGGCCAGGATTCGAAAAAGGAGGAGGGACGTGCGGCCGGCGCCAAGGCCTGGATGGTCAAGCCCTTCCAGCCCGCGCAGATGCTGGCCGCGGTGTCCAAGCTGGTCGGACCCTGAGCATCCGCACCCCCGGGAGGTGGTGGCATGGATATCGTCGAAAGCGAAACCGGAGAAGGCTTGCAGCTGGCGCTGGGCGGCGATCTGGACATTTACTCGGTTGCCGAGGTGCATGCGCGTGTCGCGGAGGCGCTGCAACAGAGCGCCAGTTTGGTGCTGGATCTGTCCGGCGTGGACAACATCGACGGCGCCGGGCTGCAGTTGCTGATGGCGGGCAAGCGCGCGGCGGCGCATGACGGCAAGGCTCTACACCTGGCGCAGCACAGTGCGTGCGTCATCGAGGCACTCGAGCTCTGCCAGCTCGAACGTTTCTTCGGCGATCCGCTGGTGATTCGCCCGAAGGGGGGCAAGCGATGAGCGACGGGTTCGACATGAGCGGCGCGTTGGGCACCTTTCTCGAGGAGGCGCACGAACTGCTGCTGCAGATGGAGTCGATCCTGCTGCGGCTGGAGGAGGCCGAAGCGGACCCCGAGGACGTCAATGCCCTGTTTCGCGCGGCGCACACGGTCAAGGGCTCTGCCGGTCTGTTTGGGCTCGACGACGTCGTCGCCTTCGGCCACGAAATGGAAAGCGTGCTCGATCGCGCACGGGACGGTGCGCTCGAACTCGCGCCACCGTGGGTCAGCCTGCTGATCCAGTGTACCGATCACCTCGGCACGCTCGTGGACTGTGCCGCGGAGTCGCGCCCGCTCGACGACGCGCAGCAGGCGCAGGGGCGGGCGCTGATCGTCGCCCTGCGAGGCGGCGAGTCGGTGGATGCCGTTGCCGGCAGGCCGCCCGCTCCGGCAGACCGGCCCGCTGCCGACAAGCCCGAGCCGCAAGGCTCGTCCAACGGGCAGAAGCTGATTTCGGCCGGGGATGCGGTCGAGTCGGCGATTCAATCGTGGACCCGGCCACCCGAGGCGGAAGGCTGGCATTTGTCCCTGCGTTTCGGCGAAGACACCTTCCGCAACGGCATGGACCCGCTGTCCTTCGTGCGCTATCTGAAGTCGCTGGGGCAGCTGGTGGGCGTCGAACTGCTGCCCGAGCGGATACCGGAGGTCGATTACGATCCCGAGTGCTGCTACATGGGTTTCGAGATCCATTTTCGCGGCGACGTCAGCAAGCAGACCCTGGAGGATGTGTTCGAGTTCGTCAGGGAGGACTGCGAACTCCGCATCCTGCCGATGGCCAGCAAGGCGGAAGAGTTTCTGGCGCTGATCCAGTCCCTGCCGGAGGACGATCTCCGGCTTGGCGAGATCCTGGTGAAGGTCGGCACGGTCACGCAGCGCGAACTCACCGAGGCCCTGGCCGCGCAGGCGAAGGCCGAAAATCCCGAGCCCCTGGGTCACATCCTGGTGGAGCAAGGCGCGGTCCAGTCCCCGATCGTCAAGGCCGCTCTTGAAAAGCAGAACAAGATCAAGGAAGTGAAGGCGCGTGACACGCAGTCGGTCAGGGTGCAGGCCGACAAGCTGGATGCCCTCATCGACCTGGTCGGAGAGCTGGTGATCGCGAGTTCCGCGATGCGCACCCTGGGCGCGGCCAATCCCGATGCGCCGCAGCAGGAGGCGTCGATCGAGGTCGGACGGCTCGTCGAGCTGATCCGCGAAGGCACCTTGCGGCTGCGCATGGTCGAGATCGGCGAGACCTTCGCGCGCTTCCACCGCATCGTGCGCGACACCGCGCGCGAACTCGGTAAGGAGGTGACCCTGCAAGTTGAGGGTGGCGAGACCGAGCTCGACCGCACGATGGTGGAGAAACTCGCCGATCCCCTGACCCACATGGTGCGCAATGCCATCGACCATGGCATCGAAATGCCGGACGTGCGGATGGCGCGAGGCAAGAGCGGCAAGGGGACGATCCGGCTGGCGGCCTTCCACGATTCGGGCAGCGTGGTGATCGAGGTTGGCGACGACGGTGCCGGGCTTGACCCCGAGCGCATCCGCAACAAGGCGATCGGTCGCGGCCTGATCGGCGAAGAGGATCAGTTATCCACGCATGCCCTGTATCAACTGATCTTCGAGCCGGGCTTTTCCACGGCGGAACAGGTCAGCAACCTGTCCGGGCGCGGCGTCGGCATGGATGTGGTCAAGAAGACCATCGAAGGGCTGCGCGGAAGCATCGACATCGACAGCATGCCGGGGCGTGGCACCTCCGTGCGCCTGCGCCTGCCGCTGACGCTCGCCATCATCGACGGGTTTTTGCTGGGCGTCGGCGAATCGAAATTCGTGCTGCCGCTGGACATGGTGGTTGAATGCATCGACTTCGACCGCGTCGAGCAGCGGTCCGCGCACGGTGCCTACGTGCAAGTCCGTGACGAGGTGATTCCCTATCTGCGCATAGCCGATTTCTTCGGCTTGACGTCGCGCGCACAGGGGCGCGAGAGCCTGGTCGTGGTGCAGGCCGGCGGGCGGCGCTTCGGGCTGGTGGTGGACGATCTCCTCGGCGAGCTGCAGACGGTCATCAAGCCGCTCGGCGACCTCTTCGCACATCTCAAGGGCATCAGCGGTTCGACGATTCTCGGCAGCGGCGAGCTGGCGCTGATTTTCGACGCGGTGGGTCTGAGCCAGCTTGCGGCCCTGCGTGAGGGGGCGCCGGGTCTGCCGCGCGTATCGGCAACGGAGGGCGAACCTGCAGGCGGCTGAGCGGGACGCGCGAGCGACGAAACGGGATAACCATGCGAACAACCATGCATATGACGACATGCGAGTGAGGGGACTATGTCTTTCAGAAATTTGAAAATAGGTGTCCGTCTGGGCATCGGGTTCGGCGTCTTGCTGGCCTTGCTCGTGATCGTGGCGGGCATGGGCGTGCACGAGATGTCGATGATCAAGCAGGGCACGGACCGGATCGTCCAGCGCGATTGGGTCAAGGCCAAGCTGGTGATGCAGATCAAGGACGAAATCCTGGAGGACGAAGCCGATTTCCAGGGCATGATGCTGACCAGCAATGCCGCCCAGCGCGAGCAGCTGGCCTCGCGCATCCATGACCACGAAACCCAGATCGGCAAGCGCCTGGAACAGCTGAACGGCTTGCTGACCTCCTCTCAGGGCCGTGCCGGGCTGGGTGAAATCAGTCAGGCGCTCGACAAGCTCAAGGGCATCAAGGACGAAGCCCATCAGCAGCTGAAGGCGGGAAATGCGGCCCAGGCCGCTGCCAGTTTTTCGGCACGAGGGCTGCCCGTGGTCGACACACTGCGCGTCAGCCTCAATCAGTTGACTGCGTTGCAGCAGCAGCATCTCGATAATTCCTACGCGCAGGCCAATGCGGTTTATAGCGAATCGCGCACGCTGGCCATCAGCGTCATTGTCGTTGGCTTGCTGCTGGGCGTCGGTTTCGCGTGGCTGACCACGCGCAGCATCACCCGCCCGATCGCCGAGGCGGTGGACGTCGCGAACAGTCTGGCGAACAACGACCTGAGCGTGACCATCGATGCGGTATCGCGCGACGAAACCGGGCGCCTGCTGGCGGCGATGCGCACCATGGCGGAAAACCTGGCGGGTGTGATCGCGGAGGTGCGCAGCGCCGCCGATTCGCTGTCCAGCGCTTCGGAAGAGGTCAGTGCGACCGCGCAGTCGGTTTCCCAGGCATCGACGGAGCAGGCGGCGAGCGTCGAGGAAACCACCGCTTCCATGGAGGAAATGGGCGCGTCGGTCACCCAGAACGCCGAGAACGCGAAGATTACCGACGGCATGGCCGGCGAGGCCGCCAGCAAGGCGACCGAAGGCGGGCAGGCCGTCGAGCAGACCGTGCGCGCCATGAAGGACATCGCGGACAAGATCGGCATCGTCGACGACATCGCCTACCAGACCAATCTGCTGGCGCTCAATGCGGCCATCGAAGCCGCGCGTGCCGGCGAACACGGCAAGGGTTTTGCGGTGGTCGCGGCCGAAGTGCGCAAGCTGGCCGAGCGCAGCCAGGTGGCGGCGCAGGAGATCGGCCAGCTTGCCAGCAGCAGCGTGGGTCTGGCCGAGCGCGCAGGGCAGCTGCTGGGAGAGATCGTGCCGGGTGTGCGCAAGACTTCCGATCTGGTGCAGGAAATCGCCGCCGCGTCGGACGAGCAGAGCAGTGGCGTCGGCCAGATCAACGTGGCGATGAACCAGCTCAGCCAGGCGACGCAGCAGAATGCCTCGGCCTCCGAGGAGCTGGCTGCGACGGCGGAAGAACTCAACAGCCAGGCGGAGCAGCTCCAGCAGATCATGTCGGTGTTCAAGCTGCGTGCGCAGCGCTCGTTCCAGCAGGCTGGGTCAGCCACCCAGGCCAAGCATCGCCTCAAGGTCGACAGAACGCCGCAGGAGTTCAAGCGGGCCGCGCCGGACAGCCGCAAGGAGAGTGAGCTGCCGGATGAAGGCGAATTCGTGCGGTTCTGAAGGAGGCTTCGATGGCCAATCAACTGGAGATTTCGGACGCGGAGCGCGAGCCGGTCACGGGCGAGGCATCCGATCAGGCCGGGCAGTACCTGAGCTTTACGCTGGGCGAGGAAACCTTCGCGGTCAATATCACGCACATTCGCGAAATCATCGAATACGAGGCCGTGACCACAGTACCGATGATGCCGGCCTTCCTGCGCGGCGTGATCAATCTGCGCGGACGCGTGGTGCCGGTGATCGATCTCGCGGTCCGCTTTGGCCGCCCGCCAACCGAAATCCGCCGTCGAACCTGCATCGTCATCATCGAGCTGAGCAAGCAGCAGACCCATCAGGATCTGGGCATTCTGGTCGATTCTGTGAATGAGGTGGTCGAGATCGAGCCCAGCAGCCAGGAGCGGCCGCCCGCGTTCGGTGCCGGGCTGCGCAACGATTTCATCGAAGGCATCGGCAAGGTCGATGGTCGCTTCATCGTCGTGTTGGACATCGACCAGGCCCTGTCGGTGACGGAAATGTCCGCACTCGCAGAGGCCATGTCGACCGCGCCGCGGCCGTCCTGAACGTCAATGGCCAGCGCGACGGCGGACAGGCCGCAAAAGGGGGCGGCGGCGAACGGCACCGGCCGCGGTGTGCCTTTGGGCGATCGCGAGTTTCAGGCCATCCGCGAATTCATCTACCGTCGCGCCGGCATACACCTGAGTACGGCCAAGCGCGCACTGGTCGCCGGGCGTCTCGAAAAACGGCTGCGCGAACTCGGCTGTGCGGGCTATCGCGAATATCTCGCACTGCTGGACGGCGACCCGCGCCCGGGTTCCGAGGCGCAACGGGCGATCGATCTGCTGACCACCAACGAAACCTATTTTTTCCGTGAGCAGAAACATTTCGACTACCTTGTCGAGCATGTGCTGCCGACCTTGACCCGCGCGCCGCAGGGGTTGCGCATCTGGAGTGCGGCCTGTTCGAGTGGCGAGGAACCCTACAGCATCGCCATGACCCTGGCCGAGCACGCCGGCGCGAGACCCTGGTCGGTGCTGGCCACGGACCTGAGCCAGCGCGTGCTGGAGCGGGCGCGGGCCGGCATCTACCCGCTCGATCGGGCCGAGCGCATCCCGCGATCCTATCTGCGCGCCTATTGCCTGCGCGGCACCGGTTCCAAGGAAGGCCTGTTCGCCGTCGCCCGCAAGCTGCGCGAACGCGTGGAATTCCGGACCCTCAATCTGAATGCCGAGTTGCCGGAGGGCTTGGGTCTTTTTGATGTCATTTTCCTGCGCAACGTGATGATTTATTTCGATCTGCCGACCAAGCAGGCGCTGATTGCCCGCCTGATCGCCCGTTTGCGCCCGGGCGGCTATCTCTTCGTCGGCCATTCCGAGAGCCTCAACGGCGTGACATCGGAATTGATCGTCGAGGCGCCCTCGATCTACCGGCGTCCGTGAACCGCAGGGACTGGCAGCGATACGATGTGTATCTGACGCCGGGCGGTTTCTATTTCGGCAAGGCCGGCACACGGATCAAGACCATACTCGGTTCCTGCGTCGCGGTGACGCTCTGGCATCCCGAGCTGCGATGCGGCGGCATGGGGCATTTCATGCTGCCGTGCCGCGGCCAGCGTCGCGCGCCCCAGGCTGCCGGCGAATGGGACGGCAAATATGCCGACGAGATGATGCATCTGTTCATGGCCAGGATACGCAGCTCGCGCACGCATCCCAGGGATTACGAGGTCAAGCTCTTCGGCGGCGGCAATATGTTTCCGGCGCTGAAATCGCGTCCCGCACGGGAGGGCGTGTCGGCACGCAATGTGGAGGCCGCGCGGGTGTTGATGGCGGCTTACGGGTTCAAGGTCGCCGCCGAGCATCTGGGTGGCGACGGGCATCGCAGCCTGGTGCTGGACCTTGACGACGGCCTGGTCTATCTCTGGTATAAATCCATGAAATCATGATGAAAACGAGGGGCGGACCGTGACGCAATCCGACGCAGGCGGCAAGATCAAGGTGTTGGTCGTCGACGATTCGGCCGTGGTCAGGCAGGTCCTGCAGTCGGCCTTGTCCTCGGATCCCTCGATCGAAGTGATCGGCGCCGCCGCCGACCCGTTGTTCGCCAAGGAAAGGATGAAGCGGCAGTGGCCCGACGTGATCGTGCTCGACGTCGAGATGCCGAGGATGGACGGCATCACCTTTCTGGGGCAGTTGATGCGCGAGCGGCCCACGCCGGTCATCATCTGCTCGACGCTGACCGAAAAGGGCGCCGCCACCACACTGCAGGCGCTGGCCGCCGGCGCGGTGCACGTGGTCACCAAGCCGACGGTGGGCATCCGCGATTTTCTGCTCGACAGCGCCAACGACCTGATCGCCGCGGTCAAGGCGGCCGCGCGCGTGAATCCCGGCAACCTGCAAAGGCGCGCGCCGGCACCCGCCGGGCCGGCGACGGCAACGCCAGCCCCCGCTGGCGGCGAGGCGATGCTGCGCACCACCGAGCGCATCGTGGCCATCGGCACCTCGACCGGCGGCACGCAGGCGCTTGAAACCGTGCTGACCGACTTGCCGAGGGTGTGCGCACCCATCGCCATCGTCCAGCATATGCCGGCGATGTTTACCGCCGCCTTCGCGGAACGCCTCAACGGCTTGTGCCAGATCGAGGTTCGCGAGGCCAAATCGGGCGATCGTCTGATCCCCGGGCTGGCCCTGATCGCGCCAGGTGGGCAGCACCTGAAGATCGCCCGCCAGGGTGCGCAATACTATGCCGAGGTGTTCGACGGGCCGCTGGTCAATCGCCACAAGCCTTCGGTCGACGTGCTGTTCCGCTCGGCTGCGCAGGTGGCCGGCCGCAATGCCGTCGGCATCATCATGACCGGCATGGGCGGGGACGGCGCGCGCGGCCTGAGGCTGATGCGCGAGGCGGGGGCGACGACCATGGCGCAGGACGAGGCGAGCTGCGTGGTGTTCGGCATGCCCAAGGAGGCGATCAAGCTCGATGCGGCCGAGCGCGTGGGCGGCTTTCCCGAGATCGTCGAGCTGATCCGCCGAGCCTGACTGCTTCAGCGCGGGCCGAAGACGATCTGGTAGAGCAGATCGATGCCCTGCGCGCTGCCCGATTTGGCTTCCACGCTGAAGTGCTGAGAAAGACGGTAGTTCAGAGAGACCGTGTTGCTGTGGTCGAACAGGCCGGCCGCGTAGCGCACGTAAAGATCCGGCGTGAGGTATTTGCCGAGCAGCAGCGAGCTCTGCTGCAGACTGCTGCCGCCCTGCACGCCGATGTCGCTGAGGCCGGTGCGCGCCTTGAGCGATGAGAGCAGGCCGCCGTTGCCGCCGTCGCCCGCGTGCATGCTGGCGAGCGCCTTGAGCAACAGGGCGGCATCGCTTTTCGACGAGCCGGCCAGACCGTGCCCGGTGATCAGCCAGGACAGGGCTTCGGATTCGGACATCGGCGGCGTGGCGCTGACCTGCGAGCGCGGCGACTTGAGCGTGCCGGTGACCGTCAGCTGTGCGGTGACGTCGCCGGTCTGGCGTTGAGCCACCACGTCCAGCCCGGGGTTGTCCACCGGGCCGGCGAAGTTCAGTACGCCGCGACTCAGCGCAAGGTTGAGGCCGTAGGCCGAATAGGTGCCGTCGACGATGCGCAGGCTGCCGTCGGCAACCGTCGGGGCATCCGCTCGCTGGCTGATCAACATGTCGCCGGTCAGCTGGCCGGCCAGGCCGAAGGCATCGAGCTTGACCGCCTGTCCCAGCGAGAGCTCGATGGCGGCGTCGAGTTGCGGGCCATGCATCGGCGAGGGTGCCGCCGCGCCGACGATGCGCGTGTCGGCAGAGACGTCCACGGCACCCGGCGGTACCCGCTTCACCTTGATGGTCGCCTGCGGCACTTCGACCCGCCCGCGGATCCGGATTTTTCGGGGGTCGGCCGTGACGGTCAGCGCAGGGCTGATCAGGGCGCTGACCTGGGGTAAATGCACCGCTTCGAAGCGTTCGCCCTTCACGTCAAGCTGCAGCACCGGTTGTGGGGTGAATAGGCCGTTAACCCGTCCCTTGGCATCGATCCGGCCCGGGCCTGAGCGAGCCTGCAGCGCGATGTCCAGGGTTTGGCCGGAGCCTTGCAGACTGGCCTGCACGTCCTGCATCCGGATGGCCGCCCGATTGAGGGTCATCGCGCCTCGTTCTAGCGATGCTCGGGTCTCGATCGAGGGCGCGGCGCGCGTACCCGAAAGCGTGAGATTGGCCGTGAGCGCGCCCTCGATGCCCTGCGTGTCGGGTATCAGGCCGTCGAGGAAGCGCAGATGAGGCAGCTTCAAGTCGATGTGGCCGCTCAATGCCGCCTGGGCCGCGAGCCCGGTATCGAGGCGGGCTGCCAGTTGCCCGCCTTCGGGCAGGCCGCCGTTCACGCTCAGCGTCAGTTGCTCGCGATGCAATCCGAGGGTGAGTTGGGTGAGCGGAAGGGCATAACGGCGCTTGCCCGTGCTGCGCGTCAATTCGATGTGGCCGTCGGGGGCGCTGGCGGTCAGCTGTCCCTGTAACGCATCCAGAGGACCTTGCAGCCGACCTTGCCCGCTGAGATGGCCACCCGCGCGCAGTGAAGGCGGCAGCCAGGGATCGAGCATCGCCAGCGGCAGTTTTTGCCATTCGGTCTGCAGCGCGATGCCCTTGGGCGAGGAGGCCATCTGCAGGCAAAGATGGGCCGTCGCATCGCTCACGGGGCGTAGGCATGCGAGTGCGAGATCGATCCGGCCGGGGGCGATACGAAGTCCGGCCGGGCGGCTCAGCCGCCAGGCGCTGCCCTTGCGGGGCAGCAGTTCCAGGCGTTCCAGGCGGCCGTCCCATCCGGTTTTCCTGCTGGACAGGCCGCCGGTGAGGGCGGCATCGAGCCGGCCCTGCGGTGCCTGAGCGTGCAGCGCCAGTCGCATGCGCGCGGGTTTGCCGTCGGCCGAGAGGGCGAGACGTTCGATGCGCAGTCCTCCGCGATCGAGACCCTGCACGATCACTCGGGCCTGCAGGTTATCTTGCGCGGCGGGCTTGATGGTGGCCTCCAGGCGGGCGACGGACAGCTCGCGCAGATGCAGCTGGCGGCCTTCTGCACGGGCATCCACGCGCGGCCAGCGCCAGGGGCCGCTGATCTGTCCGCTGACGCGCAGGCTGCCGCCGGCCTGCGCGTCGAAGGCCTTCAGCTTGGGCACCTCCAGCACGAAATGCAGATCGGCGCCGCTCTCGGTGGCGCGTCCGTTCAGGTCCGCCTGGGCACCGAGCACATCGAGCCGCGCGCCGTCGAGTTTGAGCTCGCGCCTGGCGAGTTCGAGCACGCCCTGCATGCGCAGGTTTGCCGGCAGCCCCCGCAGCCGTCCGGTGACAGGGTCGACCGCGAAGGCGATTTGCCGGTCGTCGCCATGCAGAAAGGCCTTGCCCGTCAGTCTGCCCGGCCAGGCGGCATCGAACAGCCCCGGATCGATGTCGTGGACGTTGACCGCGAGTTGCCAGGCAGGTTTCGCCTGCCAGGCGAGTTTGCCATGGGCCTGCAGCGTGCCGCCGAGCAGCGACGCGGTAAGGCGGTCGATACGCAGGCCGGTGCGATCGCCTTCGATGTCGGCCTGCAGGCGAGAGACGTCGAGCTGCCGGGCCTTCAGTGCGGTGTCAAGGTGCAGGCGGTAGGCGGCAAGGCCGCCCGTGGCCTGCAGCCGCCCGGCGGCGCTTTGGATTGCCGCCGGGCCGCTGAGCGGCCAGCGCGCGTGCTTCCAGCTCAATTCGACGCTGCCGGTTTGGCGCAAGGCATCGGTCTGGCCGTCGAGCGAGACCGTGAAGGGTGCGGTGAGCTGCTGGCGGATGTGTAGCGCCTGCAAGGGTCCGCGAATCGAGCCGTGGCCGACGAACCGCGTGTCCGCTTCGGGTTCGACCTGCCAGGCCGTACGCAGATCGAGCATGTAAGGCGCCGCCAGATGCATGTCGCCGACTATGGCGAGGCTGCCCTGCGGACTTTCGAGGCGCAGCCGGGCGAGGCTCAGTCGGCTGCCCGCAAGCGTCAGCCCGGCGCGCATGCGCGAGAGGCGGAAGCGCTGCTGGCCGTCGACGAACACCAGGTCGTCGATCCTCAGGTCGGCGACGCGGACGGCGACCGGCAGCACTGGCGGTCCGGTTGACGAGGCCTGGGCGGGGCCGGGGTGGCGGACGATGCGCACCTGTTCGGCGGCCAGGGTTTCGATCTGCAGCCTGCCGGCAAGCAGGTCCAGTGCGCGCCAGCGCAGCAGGGCGTGCCGGATGTCGATGTCGAGTTCGGGTGAGCGCCACCGCAGACCGTCGACGCGCAGCCCGTCGAGCAGATTGCCCGAGCTGGCGGCGAAGGTGAAACGGTCGTGCGTGAAATGGGCGGCGGATAACAGGAGCCAGCGGCTGCCTGCGGCCGTGCCGATCAGGACATAGAGCAGGGCGCTGAGCATGACGAATGCCAGCAGGCCGGCATAAAACAGCCGAATCAGCAGCCGTCTCACAGCTCGGGCCCCATGCTGACCTGGATGACGAAACGGCTGGCGCCGGGCGGAGGATTGAGCGGCGTCGCGATGTCCAGACGGATGGGGCCGAGCGGAGAGTGCCAGCGCAGCCCGACGCCTGCGCCGCGGCGCAGGGTGAAGGGCCAATTGTCGAAGGCGTTGCCGGCATCGTAGAACATGGCCCAGTAGAACTGGCCGGCCAGATGGTGATCGAATTCGAGGCTGCCCACGGCCAGATAGCGACCGCCCACCACCACGCCCTGAGAGTCCGTCGGGCCAAGGCTTTGGTACGCATAGCCGCGCACGCTGCGTGCGCCGCCGGCGAAGAAGCGCAGGGTGGCCGGCAAGGCATTGATATCCTGGACCGCGGTCGCGCCCAGCGCGGCGCGCGCGAATACCCGGCCGCCAAGCAGCGGCGTGATGGTGTGTACGGAAAGCCGGGTCTGGACGAAGCTCTCCGTGGCCACGACGCCTCGCGCCGCGCCGCTCAGCCGCGCGTCGGCCGACCAGCCGCGTTGTGGGTAGACGGGGGCGTCGGCCACCGTGCGACTGAAGCCGATGCCGGGGATGAGGAAATGGCCGGACAGCGTTTCGCCGGCGATGGTGGAATTCTCATTGAGGTATTCGAGCGAGAGGCGGCGCAGCCAACCGTCCGACAGCAGATGCGTGCGGGTGGCGGCGAGCTTCCAGGTGCGGTTCTGGGCGGTGAGGGTGTTCTGATATTGGTAGCCGGCCTCCAGCGTCAGCCAGTCGGTGCGAGGGTTGGCCAGCGGGATCTCGTAGCGTGCGGTGGCCTGCGACTGTATGCGTGCCAGTTGCAGATTGAGGGCATAGCGGTGCCCGGCGCGGTTGACCCGGCGGTTGCGGAAATCGAGCTTCAGCGTGGGACCGGTATCGGTCGAATAGCCGGCGCCGGTAAGTAGCTGATAGCGCCGTGCGGGCGTGGTTGTCAGGCGCATCGGCACTTCGCCGTGCGCGCGCTCGCGAGAGAGGGTCTGCAGGCGCACGCTGTCGAAATACCCGCTCGCGACCAGCGCGCTCTGGCTCTCGATGACCGCGTTGGCGTTATAGGGCTCGCCGGGGCGGTAGGTCAGAAAACCGCTTACCAGCGCAGGGTCGAGCGCGTGTATGTCGAGCTGCGTGCGGCCGAAGGCGTAACGCGGCCCGGTGTCCAGGGCGAGTGCGATGCTGGCGCCGTGGGTCGTCGGGTCGACCAGGATGCGGTGCTCGGCAAAGCGCGCATCGAAATAGCCGTGCTCGTGGGCGTAGGCCTCCAGTCGCTGCTTGAGCGCGCTGTAGCGGCCCTGATCGAGCACCTGCCCGGTTGCCAGGCCGCTGTCGTCGATGATGGCGCGCAGGCCGGCATCGTGTCGGCCCGGACCGGCAAGATCGAGCTTCAGTGCGGTGATGCGCACCGGTTTGCCGGCCTTCACATCGAGCCTGATTCGCCAGCATGACTTGTCGCGATTCAGCTGGGACGCGATCTCAGGGCGGTAGTAGCCCAGGGCCGCCAGCGCCTTGCCCACGGCACGGCGCGCCTGTGCCAGGGCCGAATCGGCCCGCCAGGGCGGGGCGTCGCACGCGAGCGTGATCGCGGCAAGATGTGCGTGGGCATTGTCGAGCAGCGAACCGGTAATGCCCTCGATGGCGATCGTGGCATCGGCCGCCCGCGCCGGTGCGAGCGGTAGCGCGCCGGCGATGGTCAGCATCAGGATCGCCATGCCGCGAATCATGCGCCCGCGACGTGTCCGGGGGACGGGGGGCAGCTTGGGAGGAGGCGGTATCACGGCGGCGTGCATGGGTGAATCATACCCTGCGAGCTTGGTCCGGGCAGCGCGCGGCGCGGCGGCACGCATGGGGCCGCGGTTACGCTGTGCGGCTTACTCCCAGCGGAAGCTGCGGGCGCCGATGGCGAGGAAAACCGCGGTCATCACCGCCAGGGTGATCAGGTGGGGGGCAATGGCGGCGAGGCCGTCGCCGTCGAGCATGATCGCGCGGGCGGCGTCGATGATGTGGGTGAGCGGAAAGATCAGCGCGAATTTCTGCATCCAGGGATTGAGTCCGGCGAGCGAGAACCAGACCCCGGAGAGAAACATCATCGGCCAGGTGATGGCGTTGAGCAGGCCGCCGGCCAGTTCCTCGCTGCGGATGCGGGCCGCCACCAGCATGCCGAGGCTGATCAGGCAGGCCGAACCGAGCAGGAATACCAACAGCAGATCGAGATAGGAACCCATCACCGGGAAGCCGAGCATCAGCTTGAGTCCGAAGAAGATGATGGCGGTGACGATGAGCATCAGCCACAGACGCGAGAGTACCTGGGCGGCGAGAAATTCGAAGGCGGCGAGCGGCGTCGCCTTGAGGCGCTTGAGCACGCCGTTGCGGCGATAGCGCACGATCACGTAACCGACGCCGAACAGGGCGGAGAACATCATGTTCATGCCGAGCACGCCGGGGATCAGCCAGTCGACGTAGCCGATCTGGCGGCCCTTGACGGTGGCCTGGCGATACTCGCCGGCCTGGGCCTCGCTGCCGGCGAGGATGCGTGCGAGCAGATAGCCCTTGGGCGAGCTGTCGTTGATCCAGTAGCGCTTGTCGCCGGGGTCGACGAACATGTCGAGCTTCTGGTGGCCGACCCAGGCGATGCCCTGGTCCAGCGTGTGGACGGGTACGAAGCGGATGTAGCGGGTGGCAAAGAAGCCGCTGTCCGCATGCGGCCCGTAGACACCGACCTTGTAGGTGCTCAGCGTATTGCCGCTGTAGGCGAAGGCGAAGCCGAGCACCACGAACAGCGGCAGCGCGAAGTTCCAGGCAAGCGCGGCGCGGTCGCGCAGGAATTCGAGATTGCGGGCCTGGATGACGGCGAAAATGCGTGCGAACACTGGGTTCTCCTAGCCCCTCAGGGCCTCGCCGGTGAGTTCGAGGAAGAGGTCTTCCAGCGTGCGGCCGCGGATGCGAAGACCCCCGAGGGGGACTTGCGCGGCGAGCAGCTGGGCCAGCGTGCCGTTGACGTCGCCGGTCTCGATTTCGAGGTGATCGTGCTTGCGGCGGATCTCGAAGGGCAGGCGTTCGGGATCGGCTACCGCATCGATGGGCAACTGCAGGATTACGTCGCTGAAGTGGCGGGCGAGCAGTTCGTCGGGGGTGCCGAGGGCGATCACCTGGCCATGGTCCATGATCGCGATCTCGTCGCACAGGGTGTAGGCCTCCTCCATGTAGTGCGTGCTCAGGAGAACGGTCTTGCCCTCGGCCTTGATGTCCTCGATCAGGTGCCAGAAATTGCGCCGCGCCTGGGGGTCGAGGCCGGTGGTGGGCTCGTCCAGGAAGAGGATGTCCGGGTCGTTGATCAGGGCGATGGCGAGCAGCAGGCGCTGGCGCTGGCCGCCGGACAGGCGGCGGCTGTCGCGGTCGAGAAATTCCTCCAGCGTGCAACGGGCGATCAGCTCCTCGACCGACCGGGTGCGCGGATACAGGCGCGAGAACATGCGCAGGGTCTCGCGCACGCTGATGTGCTCGGGCAGGGCGGTGTGCTGGAACATGATCCCGGCCTCGTTGCGAAAGCGCGCGCCGAGCGGCTCGCCGCGGTAGCGGATCTCGCCGGCTGATGGCTCGCTCAGGCCTTCGAGCATTTCCAGGGTCGAGGTCTTGCCGGCGCCGTTCGGGCCGAGCAGGCCCAGGCAGCGCCCGGCCGGCACGGCCAAGTCGATGCCGCGTACGGCATGTACCTTGCCGTAGCGTTTTTCCAGGCCGCTCGCGGCCAGCGCGGTTTGCGGCGGGGCGTCGGTCACGGCGTTCAATCGAGACTGCGGTCGCGGTCGACGCGCCCCCTGGAAAGATCGATCACGATCTGCCGACCCTCGACCACGCTGGCGCAGGCGAGCAGGAATATCTCGACGAACTCGTTGCGCTCGTCCTCGGGCAAGGTGGTGCGCTGGTTGAAAGTACCGAAGGTGGCATCGTGAAACGAGGCGATGTTGACGATCATCGCCTCGATGCGCGCATGGTCGTAGGGATTGGGCGCGGTAAAGCCGGCGAACACCGGCGTGTCGCCCAGTTTGCGACGGATGGTTTCGTCGAGATGTTCCAGGTATTCGAGCGCGCTCTGACGCCCGTTCGCGTCCGCCAGGGTGACGTCGAGACTGACGCGCTCGCCGCCGCGCGTTTTCAGGCTGATGCGCTTTTCGATGGCGGCGTCGGGCGTCTGCCCGCTTTCGGTATGGGCCACGCGCTTACTCCGCGAGGGTGCCGGTGACCACCGCATCGCGGCCGTCGGCAACGAAATAGACTTCAGGCTTGAGGCCGACCGCGCGGAATTGCTCGGCGATCTCCTCCGGGCGCAGGAAGTGGTTGCCCTGGATGTGCTCGCCCAGATTCTGGAAGGCCATGGCGCGCCGTTCGGGGCTGCGCAGTTCACTGCGGCTGGCTGGCCAGTTGGGCTCCCAGATGACGGCGGCGCCACCGGGCTTGAGGTGCTCGCGAAGGATACGGAAGACGTTTTCCTTCTGGTCCCAGACATGGTGCAGGGCGCGGTTCATGGCGATCAGGTCGACCGGTTCCTCGATGTGAAAGCGGTTGAGGTCGCCGACGGCGAACTTGAGCCGGTCGCCCAGGCCTTCGGCCTCGGCCAGGCGGGTCGCCTGATTGACGTTTTCCTCGAAGCCGTCCATGCCGATGCCGCGCAGGCGCGGGTAGCGGCGGGCCAGTCGGCGCAGATACCAGCCGTTGCCGCAGCCGAGGTCGACCGCCAGACCGCCGCGTGCGTCCACGTCGCGGAAAACCGGTACCTGTTCGAGCACCTGTTTGTCGAGCAGCGGGCCGAACTGGTATTCGAGCATGGGACCGAACCAGGGCAGGATGGTCTCGCGTTCGGCAAGCACGGATTCGCCGGGGCGTTCGCCGGTGCGCATCAGGCCGGCGGCGCGCTCGGCCATGTGCGCGGACAGCACCGACATCACCGCGAAGGGCATCAGGGTGCCGGGGCCGTCGGGGATGAATGCCCGGCCGGTCTCGCTGAGGCGAAACACGCCCGGTTCGATCTCTTCGAGATACTCGAAGGCGTAGGCGGCGTCGCACCAACGGTCCACATAGCCGGAATCCATGCTGGTGTCCTGTGCGAGTTCGGGCACGCTGGCATGCGTCAGCCGGTCGACGGCGGCAAACAGGCCGTTGGCGATGCCGATGTAGGCGATGTTCAGGCTCACCGCGCCCTGGGCGCGGCGCATGATGTCTTGTCGCAGGGAATCGATCTGGCTGCTCATGGGCACCTGCTCGGTGGCGATTGGTACGTGGAGGGGGCATATCCTAGCACCGGACCGACGACAGGCGCATGTCGGCGCCGGTCCGTCCGGCCGGGCATGGCTATAATGGCGCCTTTGCCATCGAGGGATTCAGACATGCGATTGGGGACGCCGTTCACGCCGAATGCCACACGGGTGATGCTGCTGGGGGCAGGCGAGCTGGGCAAGGAGGTGATCATCGCCCTGCAGCGGCTGGGCGTCGAGGTGATCGCCGTGGACCGCTACGCCGACGCGCCCGGCCATCAGGTGGCCCATCATGCGCGGGTCATCGACATGAGCGACGGCGCCGCCCTGCGTGCATTGATCGAGTCCGAGCGGCCGCAGCTCATCGTGCCGGAGATCGAAGCCATCGCCACCGATACCCTGGCCGAGATCGAGGCCGAAGGGTTGGCCGAGGTCATCCCCACCGCGCGCGCGGCGCAGCTCACCATGAACCGCGAGGGTATCCGCCGGCTGGCGGCGGAGACGCTGGGTCTGCCCACCTCGCGCTACGCCTTCGCCGATTCGCTGGACGAACTGCGCGCGGCCTGCGCGGGGATCGGTTTTCCCTGCCTGGTCAAGCCGGTGATGTCGTCTTCCGGCAAGGGGCAGTCCCTGCTGCGTGGCGAGGACGACGTCGAGGCCGCCTGGGCGTATGCGCAGAGCGGCGGTCGTGTGCGCCGCGATCGGGTGATCGTCGAGGAAATGATCGACTTCGAATTCGAGATCACGCTGCTGACGGTGCGCGCGCGCGGCGCCGACGGCGAGATCGGCACGCAGTTCTGCGAGCCCGTCGGGCATCGCCAGGTCAGCGGCGACTACGTGGAAAGCTGGCAGCCCCAGCCGATGAGCGAGGCCGCGCTGGCGCGTGCGCGGGAGATCGCCGCCAAGGTCACCGATGCCCTCGGCGGGCGCGGCATCTTCGGCGTCGAGCTGTTCGTGCGCGGCGACGAGGTCTGGTTCAGCGAGGTGAGCCCGCGCCCGCACGATACCGGCCTGGTGACCCTGATCACCCAGGCGCAGAGCGAGTTCGCCCTGCACGCGCGCGCCATCCTCGGTCTGCCGGTGTCGACCGAAATGCTGAACCCCGGTGCCAGTGCGGTGGTCTACGGCGGAATGAATGCGCGCGGTATCGCCTTCGAGGGCGTCGCCGAGGCGCTGACCGTGCCCGGGACCGAGCTGCGCCTGTTCGGCAAGCCCGAGGCCTTCGAGCGGCGGCGCATGGGCGTCGCGCTGGCGCGCGGGCAGGATGTCGACGAGGCGCGCGCGCGCGCGGCGGAAGCGGCTTCGCGCGTGCGCCCGGTAGCCTCTTGATCCAGCAGCACCACCAACCCGCAGGAGACGATCCGATGATGTATGTAGTGGCCAACCGCGTGCCCGTGGCCGAGGGCTGGGAAGAGGAGTTCGAAACGCGCTTTCGGCGCCGCAGCGGTCAGGTGGAGCATCAGCCGGGCTTCGTCAGTATGGAGGTGATGCGGCCCAAGTCGGCGGACGCGCCCTGGGTGGTGCTGACGCGCTGGGAGAGCGAGGAGGCCTTCCGCAACTGGATCGGGAGCGAGGATTTCAAGGAAGCGCATCGCAACCCGCTGCCTAAGGAGGCGTTTCGTGGCGAAGGGCGGCTGGAGCAGCACGAAGTGCTGATTTCCGCCTATCGCGAGACGCCCTAGCCGCCGTTTTCCGACGCGATCGCCTTGAGCTCGGTGCGGATCGCGATGGGCGTGCTGCTCAGGCTGCGATGCACCGGGCAGCGGTTGGCGATTTCAAGCAGGCGCGCGCGCTGGGCGGGGTCGAGCGTGCCCTCGACCTCGATATTGCGTTCGATGGCCAGGCTGCCTGCACCCTGGCCCGCGACTTGGCGATGCTCGAGGCGCACCGTGACCGCGCTCAGCGGCCAGCCCTTGCGCGCCGCGTAGCCCTGCAGTGTCATCGCCGTGCATGCGCCCAGCGCGCTGAGCAGCAGCGGGTAGGGCGCCGGACCCAGGTTGTCGCCTTCGAGCGCGAGCGGCTCGTCGGCCACCCAGTGGTGGTCACGGGTATGGATGTCCTGCGCGAAACGCTGTCCGGGGCGGCTGCGGACCACCACCTCGCTGTCGCCGACGGTCGGCAGCCGCTGGGCCTTCGAGCCGGCTCGCGGCGTCAGGTGGCGCCCTGCCCATCCCGCGATCAACGCCGCAGCGTAATCCACGTCGGCCTGGCGCCGTAGCAGGTGGTCGGCGCCGTCCAGGCTGACAAAGCCGCGCGGTTCGGCGGCCGCCTCGAACAGCGCGAGGCCATGCGCGTAGGGCACGGTGTCGTCGTCCGGCGCGTGCAGCACCAGCAGTGGGCGCTGCAGCTGTGCGGCCGTTTCGGTGAAGGGCGTCTGGGCGGCCAGATCCTCAAGAAAACCGCGTGAAAACTCGAAACGGCGCCCGCCGAGTTCCAGGGTGGCACGCCCGTCCAGCGAGTCGCCGGCCGCCGCCCGCAGCAGGCCGACCAGATGCTCGAGATCGGCGGGGGCCGCAAGGGTTGCGACCGCGCGTACCGTGGGCAGCCGGGGGGCCGCGGTCAATACGGCACCGCCGCCGATGCTGTGGCCGATCAGCAGCTGCGGGGGCAGCGCCTGCTGCGTCATCCAGTCCGCGGCATGCAGCAGGTCGTCGACCTGCGCGCTGAAGCTCCCGGCGGTGAAATCGCCCTCGCTTTCGCCGAGTCCGGCAAGGTCGAAGCGCAGCATGGCGAAACCGGCTTCGGCCAGGGCGTTGCCGAGACGCACGGCGACCGGAATATCCTTGCCGCAGGTGAAGCAGGCGGCGTAGAGCACCGCCGCGCGCGGCGCGTCTGCAGGCAGGTGCAGTACACCGGCCAGGCGTTCTCCGCGAGCGTTGGCGAACTGGATGGATCGGCGGCGCGCACGGGGGGTCATCGAGTGTGTCCTTTGTCGGGTGGCTGACGGTCTTCGGGGCTTTGCCGGAAAAACGCGGTCAGCAGGCGATGGATATCCGGCCAGCAGGCTCGCAAGGCTTGCGGCCATTCGAAGAACAGTTCGCAGCAGACGGCGAAGAATTCGGCGGGGTCCTCGGCGGCATAGGGGTCGAGCGCGGCGCAGCGATTCGGCGCGGCGCAAAATGCCTCGTAGGCGGCGGCGAATCCGCGCGTCCAGTCGGCGGGGTCCATGTCGCGGTGCAGCGGCGGGCGGCCGTTGGCGGCGCCGTTCTGCAGATCCAGCCAGTGGGCGCACTCGTGCAGCACCACGTGATGCCCGTCGAGCGGACCGGCATCTTCGATGTCGCGCCAGGAAAGCAGCATCAGGCCTTCGTCCCAGGCTTCGCCGGCGAGCGCCATGCGGCCGTCGTGCACGATGCCGAAATCGTCCGTCCAGCTGCGTTCGGGCGCGAACGCGTCGGGATACACGACGATTTCGTGCAGGCCGCGGTACCAGCCGAGATCGAGGCCGAGGATGGGCAGGCAGATCAGCAGCGCGATCCTGAGCCGCGCGGCGTCGTCCAGCGCGAGATCGCCGGCGGCCTGGAGGCTGCGACTGTGCAGGAAGTCGTGGGCAAGCGCCCACAGTCGCGTCCGTTCCGCCATCGTCAGCCCCTGGAGCACGCCCTGGCCGGCGCGCGCGCGTGCCCATGCGGCGGTCGTGAGAGGGGTGGGATCGGTGTGTCGGTTCAATGGCCACATGGATGGAGATTCGCGCTGGCGGGACGGCCGGCCGCGGATGTCTCGCGGCGTTGCGTCGCGGTCGATGCCTCGGCTGGGTTTCGGTGTCGACACGGTATAGGATACCCCAACAATTGACCGCTCCGATGGCGGTTCGCCAACTTCTAAACGGGTCAGGGGGTGCCGTGATGAACGGTCTGGGTACGGTGCTGGTGCTGCTGGGTGCGGCGCTGTGCGCCGCCGAAATCGTCAGCGGTACTTTTTATCTGTTTGCCTTCGGCTTGGCCCTGCTGCTGGCGGGCGGTGCCGAACTGGTGTGGCAGCTCGGCGCGACCGCCGACCTGGGGCTGGCGACCCTGCTGTCGCTGCTGTTCCTGATTGCCGCGCATCGTCTGCGTCGCCGCATGAGCAATGCCGCATCGGAACGTACCGCGCAGGACGACAGCGGCCACGAGGTCGAGGTGCTGCAGGTGTCGTCGCATAGCCTGCGCGTGCGCTACCGCGGCAGCGAATGGTCCGCCAGCCTGGCCGATCCCGGTGACGTCGCGCCGGGCGAACGGCTGACCATCCTGCGCCGCGAAGGCAGTCGCTTGATTCTCGTCCGTCCCGCCACGTCCGATGAACCGAGCCTGCGGCGCTGATTCGGCCGCCGGTGCGCCGCCATACCCAGCCAAGGAGTTTGTCAGATGAATCCGTTGCTCGTCGTTCTGATCGCGCTGGCCGTGATCGTCGCTTTCGTCATCGTCCGCGGCATCCGCATCGTGCCGCAGCAGCGCGGCTGGGTGGTGGAGCGCCTGGGCCGCTTCAACCGGGTGCTCGAGCCGGGGCTGAACGTGATCATCCCCATCGTGGATGCCGTGCCCTATCGCTTCGACCTGCGCGAGACGCCGGTCGACATTCCTAAGCAGGTCTGCATCACGCTGGACAACACGCAGGTCAGCGTCGACGGCGTGCTGTATTTCCAGATCACCGATGCGCGTGCCGCGGCCTACGGTACCTCGGACCCGGTGGCCGCCGTGGTGCAGCTCGCGCAGACCACCATGCGCTCGGCGGTTGGCCGCCTGCACCTCGATCAGGTGCTGTCCTCGCGTCAGGAACTCAACACCGAGGTGGTGAGCGCGCTCGACGAGGCGGCAATCAACTGGGGTGTGAAGGTGCTGCGCTACGAGATCCGCGACATCTCCCCGCCGGAGGAGGTGCTGCGCGCGATGGAGCTGCAGATCACCGCCGAGCGCGAGAAACGCGCCATGATCGCCCGCTCCGAGGGCGAGAAGCAGCAGCAGATCAACATCTCCGAGGGCGAACGTCAGCAGCAGATCAATCTGGCCGAGGGCGAGCGCCAGGCGCGTATCCTCGAGGCCCAGGGGCAGGGCAAGGCGATCCAGCTGGTGGCCGAGGCCACCGCCAACGCGATCGGCGCGATCGCCGCCTCGCTGCAGACGCCGGGCGGTGAGCAGGCGATGCGCATGCAGGTGGCCAAGGACTACATCGTGCAGTGGGGCCACTTGGCCAAGGAGGGGACCGCGGTGGTGATTCCCGCGGATACCGGCGACCTTTCGCGCATGGTGGCGACGGCCATGCGCATCGCCGATCTGCCCGCCGGGGCGGCCGCTGGCGGCGAGGACGGTCGATGAGCGGGCTGGATGCGCACGAGCCGCGTCTGATCGAGCTGGAGGAGCGCATGGCGCATCTCGAAGCCGGCATGGATGCGCTGACCGATGCGCTGCTGGCGCGCGAGCGTGAACTGCGCGATGCCTGGATGGCCATCGAGCGCCTCAAGGGCCAGCTGGCCGAACTGACGCCGGCTGCGGCGCTGTCGCCGGAACAGGAGCCACCGCCGCCGCATTATTGACGCGTGTGCCGGTTCGCGGCTATGTGCCGTCAGTCCGGGTGGTGGCGCGCGCCAGAGCGAGGAGCATGCCGGTCAGCGCGGCGCCATCTCCGGGTGTTCGGCGATGTCCGCTTCGTCGACCCTCGCACCCATGAGCGGTACGGTGATGCAGGCCTCGTCGATGATGCGGGCGGACATGGTGCAGAGCGTTTCGCGCAGGGCGGCCTGCGCATGTACGGCCCGTGGCGATGCGTTCAGCAGGGCCACCGGCTTGTCGACGAAGGTCTCGTTGCCGACCATCCAGTCGAGGCCGTTCTTGATCGCGCCGGTTACGCCGTGCGCGTATTCGGGGCTGGCGATGAGCAGGGCGTCCGTCTGCAGAATCCGCCGTCTCAGGTCGGCCACGGGCGTGCAGACGTCGGCTTCGAGGTCGGGGTTGAATAGCGGCAGCTCGCCCAGGCCGCGGTATAGTGTGACCTCGATGCCAGCGGGCGCGAGGCGGGCGACCGCGCGCAGCAGCAGGCTGTTCAGCGAAGCCTGGCGCAGGCTGCCCGAGATCGCGAGGATTTTCATCGGCACTCTGCGCGCGTTTGCTGCAGCTCAGGCGTCCAGATCCGGGATCAGCCGGCTTTCGAGACGCGCAATGCTGTCCTTGAGCTGCAGTTTGCGGCGCTTGAGACGGGTTAGCTGCAGCTGGTCGGCGCCGGGCGCGAGGCTCATCGCGACGATGGCGGCATCGAGGTCGCGGTGTTCGACTTTCAAGGCGGCGATGCGGGCCTGCAGGTCGGCGATGTTTTCGTTATCCATGGATGATCCCGGGCGCGATGTGCCAACATACCACGAACCTGGGACGTCTCACAGGTCGACCAGCTCGACGTGTGTCGGGGTTTGTCCGTTGCCGAGAAAGGCGGCGGCGACGCGGGCGAAACGCTCCGGCGCATCAGTCGTCATGTAACGGCTTTCGCCCACATGTCCGGTCGGCGCGGCGAGGCCGCCATGCGACAATGCTTCGGCGACCGCGTCGGCCGTGGTGGTGGCCGAATCCACCAGTTCGATGTCCTGGCCGACGAGTAGGCGCAGCGTGTCGCCGAACACGGGAAAATGGGTGCAGCCGAGTACCAGTACATCGGGCGCGGCGTTTTCGAGCAGCGGCGTCAGATAATGGCGCGCCACGCTTTCCACCACCGGCCCGGAGTGCCAGCCTTCCTCTGCGAGCGGTACGAACAGCGGACAGGCGGCGGCGCTGACTTCAGTCTCCGGGCGCAGGGCGCGGATCGCCCGCACATAGGCGCCGCCGCGCACGGTGCCCTCGGTGGCGATCACGGCGATGCGCCCGCTGCGGGTGGCGGCGCAGGCTGCCGCCGCGCCGGGTTCGAGCACGCCGATGACCGGCAGTTCTGGGAAGTGCGCGCGCAGGGCCTCGAGGGCAAGGGCGGAGGCGGTGTTGCAGGCCACGACCAGCAGTTTGATGCCGCGCCCGACCAGTACGCCTGCGGCCTGGCAGGCGTAGCGCGCCACCGTCTGAGGACTCTTGGTGCCGTAGGGCAGGCGCGCCATGTCGCCGAGATAAAGCAGGTCTTCGGCGGGCAACCGCTGGCGCAGCGCGCGCAGCACGGTGAGTCCGCCGACGCCGGAATCGAAGACGCCGATAGGCAGACGATGACGATGCGCCGGCAAGACGTCCATGCGCTTCAGTCCAGCATCGCCTTGAGGTTGGCCAGATGCGCTCGGCCGAGGTCGCGGGCTTCCTCGGCGCTCGGCGGCTCGCGGCGCCATTCCAGATGTTCTGCCGGGAGTTCTTCCAGAAAGCGGCTGGGCTCGCAGTCGTATTCCTCGCCGTAGCGCTTGCGTTTTTCCGCGTAGGTCAGCGTCAGGCTGCGACGTGCTCGGGTGATGCCGACGTAGGCGAGCCGCCGTTCCTCTTCGAGATCGCCCGATTCGATGCTGGTGCGGTGCGGCAGCAGTTCTTCCTCCATGCCGACCAGGAATACGTGCGGAAACTCCAGCCCCTTGGCGGCGTGCAAGGTCATCAAGTTGACCGCATTGGTGTTCTCCTCCTCGCCGTTGCGTTCGAGGATGTCCATCAACGACATGTGCGAGACCAGGTCGGGCAGGCGTCGATCGGGTTCGTCCTGACACAGGCGCTGCATCCAGTCGATCAGCTCGTGGACGTAATCGAGCCGGCGCGCGGCGGCCTTCGGATCGTCGTGGTTTTCCTCCAGCCAGGCGGCGTAGTCGATTTCTTCCAGCACGCGGCGCACGAAGGGGACCGGCTCGGCGTCCTCGGCCTCGCGCGCACGCTCGCCGACCCAGTCGGTGAAGCGCCGCAGCGCGGCGATGGCGCGCCCGGACAGTTGCTGCTCCAGGCCTATTTCGCCGGCGGCCGCGAGCAGGCCGACGCCGCGTCCGCCGGCATAGTCGCCCAGGATTTCCAGGGTGGAGGGGCCGATGCCGCGGCGCGGGGTGTTGACCACGCGCAGGAAGGCGGCGTCGTCGTCGGGGTTCACCAGCAGGCGCAGGTAGGCCATGAAGTCCTTGACCTCCTGGCGCTCGAAGAAGCCGGTGCCGCCGGAAATGCGGTAGGGAATGCTGTGTTCGCGCAGCCAGCGCTCGAAGGGGCGCGACTGGTGATTGCCGCGATAGAGGATGGCGAAATCGCGGTATTCGCAGCGATCCTGGAAGTGGCGCCGGATGATTTCCGAAACCACGCGCGCGGCTTCGTCCTCGGCGCTGCTCGCCGGTTGCACGCGCAGCAGCTCGCCCGCGCCGAAGGCGCTCCACAGGCGTTTTTCGAAGGTGTGCGGGTTGTTGGCGATGAGGTGGTTGGCCGAGGCCAGAATCCTGCCGGTGGAACGGTAGTTCTGCTCCAGCTTGACCACCTGCAGGCGCGGGAAATCGGCCTGCAGCCGCGACAGGTTCTCCGGGCGGGCGCCGCGCCAGGCATAGATCGACTGGTCGTCGTCTCCGACCACGGTAAGTCCGCCGTCGACGCCGACGAGCTGGCGCATGAAGGCGTACTGGCAGGCATTGGTGTCCTGGTATTCGTCCACCAGCAGATGGCGCACACGGTTTTGCCAACGCTCCAGCGCTTCCGGGTGCTCCCCCAGCAAGCGGACCGGGCGCAGGATGAGATCGTCGAAATCGACCGCATTGTAGGCGGCCAGCGAGCGCTGGTAGCGCTGATAGACCTTGGCCGCGCGCAGGTCGAATTCGTTTTCGGCCTGCGACTGGGCCGTTTCCGGCGGCAGCAGGTCGTTCTTCCAGCGCGAGATGCAGTGGCGGATCTGTTCCTCGTCGCCGGCGCCGTCCTTGTGCGTGAGTTCCCTGATCAGTGCGGCGCCGTCCTGGGCGTCGAAGATGGTGAAGCCCGGCTTGAGGCCGGCGAGGCGCATTTCCTGACGCAGGAAATTCAGCCCCAGGGTATGAAAGGTGGAGATCGTCAGGCCGCGCGTCTCGTCGCGTGCGAGTTGGGCGGCGGCGCGGGCCTTCATCTCGCGCGCGGCCTTGTTGGTGAAGGTCACGGCGACGATGCCGCGCGGCCGGATACCGCAGTCGCGGACGAGATAGGCGATCTTGGTAGTGATCACGCGGGTCTTGCCGCTGCCCGCGCCGGCCAGCACCAGCAGGGGGCGACCGGTCTGTTTCACCGCCTCGCGCTGGGCGGGATTGAGTCCTTCGAGATCGGTTTGGGCAGCCATGTCAGCAGGATTGTGCGGCGATGCCGGCAGGCATCCGGTCAGGGGGGCGAATCGTATCATCCCCATGGCGCCTGGCGACAGCGTGATCGCCCGACGCGATCATCCGCGGTCTTGGCCGGATACGCCGCGAGTGCGGGGCGGGCGGTCCAGGACCGCCGCGGCCATCATCATCGTCTCGGCAGCCGAGGCGTAGCCGTCCGCCGCGAGTACGGATGCCTCCTGCCGGAGTTTTAGGACAAGCGCTTCGGTCCGCGCCGACCGCAAATACCGTTCCAGGACCGCCAGCCGACTGCAGCTGCCATCGCATACACGCATTTCTTGCTCCTCATGCTGCCGCTTATGCAAGCAGACGTGGAGATGATGGAATAGTTCGGCCGTCAAAGTTGTCTCATGGTGTGTCGACCGGCCTTCACCTGCCTGGAGGGTCGTAACCGACATCGAAAATACCATCGACACGCCCCGTCTGGGCTGTATTCGAATCACTCTAATGAGACCCAAGGAGTAGGAGATGAAGCGCAAGATCCATTTGGCTTTACCCGTGCTGGCCCTGTTCGCATTGGCCGCCTTCCAGCCGGCGCAGGCCGAGGACTGGTCGATGATGAAGCACTACAACTACGACAAGCCGGAGTTCGTGCATTCCCACCCGTTCGCCAAGGAGCATGTGGTGATCCAGGTGAGCCAGGCCAATCCCAAGCGCTGGACCCTGGTGCTCAACAACGCCGCCAACGTGCTCAATTTTTTCGGCCCTGACAAGGCGCAGGTGGTGGTCGTGGCCTATGGTCCCGGTCTGAAAATGCTGTTCAAGGACAGCAAGATGGCGGCTCGTATCCAGAGTCTGAACGCCGAGGGTGTTGAATTCGACGCCTGCCACAACACGATGATGAACTTCAAGCGCAAGACCGGGCATCTGCCCAAGCTGGTCGATTCTGCGGTAGTGGTGCCGGGCGGCATCGTGCGCATCATGCAGCTTGAGGCCGCGGGCTTCCGTTACATCAAGCCCTGAAGCGATTCAGCGGCTCGCCCCGTAGACCAGACTGCGGGGCAGCAACGCATCCGCCAGGCGATGGTCATGCCTGGCGGATGCAAACCGGGTGCTGTCCTTGGCCGTTCCAGCGGGATTCAGACGGCGTTCGTAGATCACACGGTTGAACAGCACGGCCTCGACGTAGTTGCGGGTCTCGCCATAGGGCAATGTCGCCAGCCAGCGGGCCGAACCCGGTTTTGCGGCCGTACGCGCGGCGATCCAGCGGTTTACGGTGGTGGGGCCGGCATTGTAGGCCGCCAGCGCGAGCACTACATCGTGATCGAACTGATCGAATAAATAGGCCAGATAGTTGGCGCCGGCGCGGATATTGATCGAGGGTCTGGACAGCGCCTGCAGGCTGCAGGTCAGATCGCCCAAGCCAGTCTTGCGTCCGATCCAGCAGGCGGTGTCGGGCAAGAGCTGCAGTAGGCCGCAGGCTCCCTTGTCCGAACAGACGCTGGTCTGAAAGGCGCTTTCCTGACGCATGACGGCGAGCAGTAGCCCGGGCTTGAGTCCGTTGTGATCGGCCGCGGCCTGCACGTGGGGCATCTGGTCGAACGGGAACATCAGTCTTGAGGCGTTGCGGATGCCGGCGCGCGCGGCGGCAGCGTAGGTGCCGTAGGCCCAGCCCCGACGATATGCCAACTCGGCGGCGGCCAAGCGGTCGGCCGCTCCCATCTGGCGCAGCGCGGCGCGCCAGGCGGCCTTGGCATCGGCATGCTGCCCGGCCGTTTCCAGCGCGAAGGCGACACGCACCAGATAACGGGCCGCCACCTGGCGCTGCAATGCAGGGTCGGCGGGCGGCAAGGGTTTGCCGGCGGCATACGGGCGCTGGAGAAAATCGGCGGCGAGAAAGCCGTAGTAGCTGAATTGCCGCGACAGCGGGCTGGCGATTTTTTCCGCCGCCTCCGGCTGCCCGAGCGCCGCCAACGCGCGGGCCTCCCAATATTGCCAGTCGGCTTTCCTGCGTTCGCCCGCGGGCATCGCCCGGATGGCCTTGAGCGTGTCAAGCCAGTTGCCGTTACGCAGAGCCACGCGCACGCGCCAGATACGCACCATGCGGTCGACCGCGGTCGCGGGTAGCGCGTCGAGCCAGGCATGAGCCTCGGGCAGGCCGTCCCAAGCGGCATTGAGGGCGATATCGCGGAGGATTTCGTTGCGCACGCTCGCCGGCAGGGTGATCTGGGCCGTGGCGGTTTGCACCCAGATGCGGCGGGCCAGTGCGGGATCGCGGCGGGCGAGACGGTCGAAGGCGGCGAGCAGCACGCGGTCGCGCGCATCCGCCGGTCCGAGTGCCGCAAGATCGAGATGGCGCAGGGATGCCGGGTTTTCGTAGACCTGCAGCCATTGATCGGTTTCGGCACGCTCTTCGGTGGGCAGCATGCGTGCCAGATACCGCGCGAGGCCGAGGTTGTGCGACCCAAGTGCGAGCAACAGGCGTTCGCGAATCAGCGCCGGCGTCAGCCTGTCGTGCCCGGAAAGCAAGGCGAACACGGGATCGCAGCTTTGCGGACGCGAGTAGCCAGCCAGCCAGAGCCGTTTGGCCAGTGACAGGGCCTGATCGACATGTCCGGTTGCCGCCAGTGCCCGCGCGCGCGCGCAGGCGATGCGCGAGCCGCCATGGCCCCGGTCTTCGGCGATGAAGGTGGCCCAGTCCTGGCGACGGGCGAGTTCGAGCAGCCAGTCGTGACGCAGGGTGGTACTGATCGGCAGGCTGGCATGGGCTTTGAGAAAGGCGTCGATCGCCGGGCGTTGCGCCTGTTCGATCGTATGCTCGAGATAGGCGTAGCGCAGGTAGGGATGAAGCAGATTGCCGCGCAGGTCATGCGCGAGCGTCTCGAAACGGTCGATACGATTGGAGGCCAGGGCGTCGAGCGCTGCCCTGAACCGTGCCGCTGAATCGGCCGATGCGGCCTGGGAGGCCATGCCGGAAGCGGCGAGCATCAGTATGATGAGCACCCTTGTCAGGACGGCTCGCATGCGTATCGTCTCCCTCGACAATGCGTAGATTGTGAGCCGCAAATCAGCGTTTTGCAAAGAGAATTTACGGGTTCTGGGGCACCTGGCCGATAGCAATGAAGTCGGCGTCGAGTTCGAACCGGTCCTGCGCGAAGTCTTGCCGAAGCGCATCCACGGCGGCCTCGAATGCTTCGGCGGTGATCAAGCCCGCATCGAGCAGCGCGGCGCGTTCGCTCTGCAGGCGCTCGATCTGATGCTGCTCCATTTCGGCGTTGCGCCCATGCTGCAGCCCGAGGCGGACGCGGGGCATGAGGATGACCTGTATGGCCTCAAGGCCAGCGGCGCGCATCAGACCGTACAGGCGCCGGCCGATGCGGCGATCGCCACCGCGACGGATCTGCAGCGCGCCGATGGCCTCGCGAAGCGTCGCCAGCGCAGGCGTTTCCGGCGGCTCGCCCAGCGCGACCCCATCGTCGACGTCGATGATCATGATGCGTCCCCCGGGGCGGGTCACGCGGCGCATTTCAGCCAGCGCGTATTGTGGCGAGGGCAGGTGTTGGAACACGTAACGCGCGACGGTCATCGCCTGGCTCGCGGTTTCGGCCGGCAGCGCCGAGGCTTCGCCTGCCAGCATTTCGATGGACACGCCGAGCCGCTTCGCCAGAGCCGCCAGCAGCGCCAGCGCTTCGGCGTCGTTGTCGACGGCCGTGATGCGGGTCTGGCCGTCCGTCTGCCAGGCCAGGTCCAGGGTCAGTGCGCCGGTGCCGGCGCCCACGTCAAGGATGGGGCCCTGGATGCCGCCCAGGCTGGTGAGGGTGACGAGCCGCTGGAAATGGGTGAACAGACTCTGTCTCAACAGCCAGCGATGCGCCTGCGCCTGTTCGGCAAGCGGATGGATCGCATCGGCGACGCGTTGCATCCATTGTTCAATGGGTTCCTGGGGCATGGGCGTTCGTTCGCTCCGGCTTGGGCCGCACATGCTAACCCCCGTCAGGCCATGGATCAAAACGCTTTATCGGCTTGATATGCGGGGTGGCCTGCGGCGACGTCGCTTGCCGCGACAGCGGCGAAAGCTTGCCGCCTGAGCGGCTGCCGCAGCCGCAAAGCCGCATGGGTACTGGCTTTCTGGATTGGCATCCATATTGCTATCGACCCACTGTGTGGAAACTTTAGGATGCTGGCAATGCCGTTTTCGATCGATCAGGCACTGGGTGTGTTCCCGCAGGCGTTGCAACTCGAGGCGCAACGGGCGCAACTGCTCGCGTCGAACATCGCCAATGCCGATACGCCTGGCTACAAGGCCCGCGATATCGATTTCAAGGCGGCGCTGGCGGCGCAGGGCGGACAGGGTGGCGCGCTGCCGCTGATGCGCACCAACCCCGAGCACATGGAGCCGTCCGCCGCCGGAGGGCCTGCGCCTGTGCTGTATCAGGTGCCGCTGCAGCCGTCGCTGGACGGCAATACGGTCAACCTGCAGTACAACCAGGCGGCGTTCGGCGAGAACGCGCTGCGTTACCAGGCCACGCTGACCATTCTGAGCGGACGTCTCTCGGGGCTCAGCAAGGCGATCATGGGGACCTGATCATGAGTCTGTACAGTATTTTCAATATCGCCGGTTCAGGCCTCGCCGCGCAGAGCGTGCGACTGAATACCGTGGCCAGCAACCTCGCCAATGCCGACGACGTCGCCTCCAGCGAGCAGGCGGCCTATCGCGCCCGTCAGCCGGTCTTCGCCACCGCGCTGTTCCATGCCCAGGGCGGCGGTTCGGCAGTGGGCGTGCGCGTGACCGATATCCAGGAGAGCCAGGCGCCCGTCCGACGTGAATATTCGCCGGGCAATCCGCTCGCCGACAAGCAGGGCTACGTTTACACGACCAATGTCAATACGGTCGAGCAGATGGCCAATATGATCTCGGCCTCGCGCAGCTACCAGAACAACGTCAACGTCCTGTCCACAACCCAGCAGCTGCTGCTCAGCACCGTGCAGCAGCTCGGCAAGTAATCCTTCGAGGTGGAAGCATGAGCACAAGCGCCGTCAATTCGAGTTTCGACCCCAGCATTCTCGCGCAGCTCGGTATTACCGGCAGCACGAGTTCCCCGACCACCGCGACCAGTGGTACGGCTTCATCCACCGGCCAGCTGGGGCAGCAGGCGTTCCTGAACCTGATGGTGGCCGAACTCAAGAACCAGGATCCCACGCAGCCGATGAGCGGTCAGAACATGCTGGCCCAGTTGGCGCAGTTCAGTACCGTGTCCGGTATCCAGAACATGTCCTCATCGTTCGCCACGCTGTCGAAGTCGCTGTCGACCAATCAGGCATTGCAGGCGGCCAGTCTGGTCGGTCGGACCGTGCTGGCGCCGTCCTCGATGGCGGTGCTGCCGGCGACCGGCTCGCTGCAGGGTTCGGTCGACATCAGCTCGCCGGCCTCGCAGGTTTCGGTGGGGATTTATGACCGCAGCGGCCAGCTGGTCAAGCAGATCGATCTCGGCACACAGGCGCAGGGTCTGGCAAATTTCAGCTGGGACGGCACCAACATGCAGGGCACGCCGATGCCGGCCGGGACCTACGAGGTCAAGGCGGTCGGTCAGGTCAACGGTCAGAACCAGGGGCTCAACGTGCTGTCCCCTGCGCAGGTATCGAGCGTCACGCTGGCGCAGAACGGGGGGCCGATCACCCTTTCTCTGGGCGACGGCATGGGCAGCGTCGACCTTTCCCAGGTACGGCAGATCAGTTAGAGCGATCCGGCAGTTAAGGCGCATTAGATAAGGAGAACGCACAATGTCTTTCGGAACGGCACTGACCGGTTTGAACGCGGCGTCCGAGGCGCTCAACGTGACCGCCAACAACATCGCCAACGCCGGCACCACGGGTTTCAAATCCTCGCGCGCGGAGTTCGGCGACATCTACGCCACGGCCTACAACGGCATCAGCAACAAGGCCGTGGGTTCGGGCGTGCAGCTGCAGGCGGTGACCCAGCAGTTCAGCCAGGGCACGCTGCACAATACGGGCAACACCCTCGATGCCGCGATCAACGGCCAGGGATTTTTCATCTTCAGCAACAACGGCACGCAGGTCTACAGCCGCGCCGGCGCCATGCAGGTCGACCAGCAGGGTTACGTGGTCAATGCCCAGGGGCAGCAGCTGCAGGTCTATGCGCCGATCAATCCGCAGTCCACCAACCCGACCTTCAACCAGGGCAGTCTGACCAACCTGCAGCTCTCCACCAGCGCGGGCCCACCGCAGGCGACCTCCACTATCGCCGCCTCGATCAACCTCAACGCGGCAGCGCCCGACCTCGGCGTTGGCACGATCAATCCGACCAATACCGCGTCGTATACCTACTCCACGCCAGCCACGGTCTACGATTCGCTGGGCGCGCCGCATACCGCGATTTTCTACTTCCGCAAGGACACGACCACGCCCTCGACCACGACCACGCCCGGCAATACGACCTGGCAGGTGCTGACCCAGGTCGACGGCACCACGGTGACCACCGGCGGTAACCCGCAGGCGACGCTGACCTTCGACGCCAACGGCAACCTGGTGACGCCCGCAAACGGCCAAATCCCCTACGACGCCTATTCGCCGACCAATGGCGCGGCGGCCATGAACGTCACGCTGAATCTGACCGGTTCGACCATGTTCGGTAATACCAGCAGTGTCAACAGTCTGACCCAGAACGGTTATACCTCGGGCCAGCTCGCCGGCCTGAACATCGATAATTCCGGCGTGATTTCGGCGCGTTACACCAACGGCCAGTCGCAGGCGCTGGGGCAGATCGCATTGGCGAACTTCACCAACCCGCAGGGCTTGCAGGCCGTGGGAAATACCGGTTGGGGGCAGACCTATGCCTCGGGCACGCCAATCCTCGGTGCGCCGGGCACGGGCAGCCTTGGGCAGATACAGGCCGGGTCGCTGGAGAATTCCAATGTCGACGAAGCCAAGCAGCTCGTCGACCTGATTACCGAGCAGCGCAACTACCAGGCCAATGCCAAGGTGATCACCACGGCCAATACGGTGACCCAGACCATCATCAACATGACCTGATCGGGATTCGGTGACGCGCCATGGATCGCATGCTCTATATCGCCATGTCCGGAGCCAAGGAAACTCTCCTGGCGCAGGCGAACACGACCAACAATCTGGCCAATGCCAACACGGTCGGCTTCAAGCGCGACCTGGAGGCCTTCAAGTCGGTGCCCATCGAGGGGCCGGGCTACGCCAGCCGGGTCTACACGCAGGACGAGGGTACGGGCACGGATTTCACGCAGGGTCCGCTCATCACCACCGGCCGTTCGCTGGATGTGGCCATCAACGGGCCCGGCTGGATTGCGGTGCAGGGGCCAGACGGCCAGGAAGCCTATACGCGCGCCGGCGAGCTGAAACTCAACGGCAATGGCTTGCTGACCACCAGCCAGGGGTACCCGGTGCTCGGCAACTCCGGACCGATCGCGGTGCCGCCGCATGAAAAGGTCGATATCGGCCATGATGGGACGATCACGGTGTTGCCGACCGGACAGCAGCCCAACGCCTTGGCGGTAGTGGATCGGATCAAGCTGGTGAATCCGCCGGACAGCGAGCTGAAAAAAGGCCTGGACGGCCTGATGCACACGCGCAACAACCAGCCACTGCCTGCGAGCGCGGACGTATCGGTGGTCTCGGGGGCGCTGGAGGGCAGCAACGTCAACACGATCGATGCGATGGTCAAAATGATTTCGCTGGCGCGCCAGTTCGAGATGCAGGTCAAGCTCATGAAGACCGCACAAAACAACGATCAGGCCAGCGCCCAGCTGATACGCCTGGCCTGATGATCGGGAGATAAGAACATGAATCCAGCCTTGTGGATCGCGAAAACCGGACTCGATGCGCAGCAGACGCGCATGGACGTGATCGCCAACAATCTAGCCAACGTCAGCACCACTGGATTCAAGAAGGGGCGTGCGTCGTTCGAGGATCTGCTGTATCAGAACGTGCGCCAGCCGGGTGCGCAGTCGTCGCAGAATACCCAGTTGCCCTCCGGCCTGATGATCGGCACCGGCGTGCGTATCGATTCGACCGAAAAAATCTTCACCCAGGGCAACATCATCCAGACGGGCAACAATCTCGATCTGGCCGTCCAGGGACGCGGTTTTTTCCAGATCACCATGCCCGATGGCACCGTGGCCTACACCCGTGACGGCGAGTTTCAGCTCAACAGCAACGGCCAAGTGGTGACCGCCAACGGGTATCCGCTGCAGCCTGGCATCACGGTGCCGCCGAATACCCAGTCGATCACCATCGGCACCGACGGCACCGTGACCGCGACCGTGGCCGGCAGCACCACACCGACGCAGATCGGCACGGTGCAGTTGGCGGATTTCATCAATCCGGCGGGTCTGCAGGCGGTCGGGCAGAACCTGTATCTGGAAACCGCGGCCAGCGGCACCGCGCAATCGGGCACGCCGGGCGTCAATGGCCTGGGCTCGCTGCAGCAGGGCGCGCTGGAAAGTTCGAACGTCAACACGGTCGAGTCGTTAGTGAACATGATCGAATGCCAGCGTGCCTACGAGATCAACTCGAAGGCCATCGCCACCACCGACCAGATGCTGCAGTACGTCAACCAGACCCTGTGAGGCTTGGGACCCATATGAACGCACAGAAGATGGCAGGGGGAATACGCTTCGCCGCGCTGCTGGCGGCGCTGGCGGCGCTTGGCGGCTGCGCCAGCCTGCAGCCCGGACCGACCCGCGGCAGCAATCCCGATTTCACCGCCGTGATGCCGGTGCCGCCCAAGCCGGCCTCGCAGAACAACGGTGCGATCTATCAGAGCGCCGACAGCGTGCCGTTGTTCTCGGATCAGCGCGCGCGCCATGTCGGCGACATTCTGACGGTGGTGCTCAACGAAAACACCAACGCCAACAAGTCGGCAGACACCTCCACGTCGCGCGACACCAGCGTCGACGTCTCCGCGCCGACGGTGCTCGGGGCCGGTGTCACTTATAACGGCAAGTCATTGCTCAGCACTGGTCTCGCCAGCAAGAATGCCTTTGCAGGCAAGGGCAGCAGCACCCAGAGCAACCAGCTCAGCGGCACCATCTCGGTGACCGTGGCGCAGGTGTTGTCGAACGGCAATCTGGTCGTGCAGGGTGAGAAGTGGATCGCGCTCAATCAGGGGCGCGAGTACGTGCGCTTCCGTGGCATCGTGCGCTCGGCGGACATCACCCCGCAGGACACGGTGCTGTCGACCCAGGTCGCCAATGCCGAGATCGCCTATGGCGGCCGCGGCGTGCTCAACGACGCCAATCGAGAGGGCTGGCTGGCGAAATTCTTCAACGCCGCCTGGTGGCCGCTGTGAGGGGGGCGACGATGCGCGAACCACATGTTGTGATGTTCCGCGGTCTGGCCGTGCTGGTCATGCTGCTCGGTCTGGCTGGCGGTGCACAGGCCGAACTGGTGCGCGATCTCGCGACGGTGGCCGGGGTGCGCAGCAACCAGCTGGTCGGTTACGGGCTCGTCGTGGGGCTCGACGGCACGGGCGACCAGACCAGCCAGGCGCCGTTCACCATCCAGAGCATCGAGAACATGCTCACGCGTTTCGGCGTCACCCTGCCGGGCAATGTGAATCCGCAGCTCAAGAACGTCGCCGCCGTCCTGGTGACGGCCAGTCTGCCGCCTTATGCCAAACCCGGTCAGAACATCGACGTGACCGTATCCTCGATCGGCAATGCCAAAAGCCTGCGCGGCGGCACGCTGGTGATGACGCCGCTGCGTGGCGCCAACGGCCAGGTCTATGCGATGGCGCAGGGCAATCTGGTGGTGGGCGGCTACGGCGCGGGCGGCGGCGGTTCCAGTGTGCAGGTCAATGTCCTCAGTGTCGGTACGGTGCCCAATGGGGCCACCGTCGAACGCGACGTGCCCACCGCCTTCGATCGCGGCAACAGCATCACCCTCGACCTCAACAACCCGAGCTACACCACGGCCACCCGGCTCTCGCACGCCATCAACCAGGCCATGGGTCCCGGCACCGCCGAGGCCATGGATGCCGCGTCGGTGAAGGTCAACGCTCCGCTCGATCGAGGGCAGCGCGTGGCCTTCGTGTCCTATCTGGAAAATATCAATATCGATCCCGCGGCACCGCCGGCGCGCGTGGTGGTCAACGCTCGCACGGGTACGGTGATCATCGGCAGCAGCGTGCGCGTGCTGCCTTCCGCGGTCGCCCACGGCAATCTGACCGTGACCATTTCGGAAAGCCCGCAGGTCAGTCAGCCGAATGCGCTATCCGGCGGCAATACGGTGGTCACGCCCAATACCCAGGTCAGCGCGAAGCAGGCCAAGGCGCATGCCTTCGTGTTCAAGCCCGGGGTGACGCTCAACTCGATCGTCAAGGCGATCAATCGGGTGGGCGCCACGCCCGACGACCTGATCGCGATCCTGGAGGCACTCAAGCGTGCCGGCGCGCTGCGCGCGCAGCTGGTGGTGATCTGATGGCCGGAGCTCTCGCCAGCAACGTCGGTGCCCTGGCTTCGACCTATACCGATTTCCAGGGCTTGGCGCAGCTCAAGGCGGCGGCGCAGACCAATAGCCCGGGCGCGCGGCGGGCGGCGGCCAAGCAGTTCGAGGCCGTGTTCATTCAGATGATGCTCAAGGCCATGCGCGAGGCCACGCCGCAACATGGCCTGCTCGACAACTCGCAGACGCGCCTGTACCAGGGATTGTACGACCATCAGCTCGCGATCGAACTGGCCGGCCGGGACGCGCTCAAGCTCGGCGGTCTGATCGACCATTCGCTGGGCGGTCGTCCCGCCAAGCCCCCGGCCGCGCCGGCCGTTTCGATGCCGCTCGCGCCGCCGCCGAATCCGACCGCGGGTGCGGGCGAGGCAGCCCGTCCGGCGGCGTGGCCGCCGGCGACGCCGGGCGAATTCGTGCGTGCGGTACTGCCGTACGCACGTCAGGCCGCGGTCTCGATCGGCGTGGCGCCCGAGGTGCTGGTCGCGCAGGCGGCGCTGGAAACCGGCTGGGGCAAGCAGATTCCGACTACGCCGGACGGGCGCAGCAGTTTCAACCTGTTCGGCATCAAGGCAGGCGGGAGTTGGCAGGGCGCGCAGGTGAGCGTGCCGACGATGGAGTATCGAGACGGCGCGCTACAGCGCGAGCGTGCGTCCTTCCGTGCCTATCCGTCGCTCGCGGCGAGCTTCGCGGACTACGCGCACCTCATCTCGACGCAGCCTCGCTACCAGGAGGCCATGACCCAGGCCTCTAATCCCGCCGCCTATCTCGACGGTCTGCAGCAGGCGGGCTACGCCACGGATCCAGCCTATGCCGACAAAATCAAATCGATTCTCGGCAGTCAGCCGCTGCTGGCGCTGGATCCGGGGGTCAAGAATGGCGCAAACGGGCCGCTAACCTGAATCGGATGGGGCGCAGGTCGCGTCCCGGGAGTACGGCATGGCGACAGACATCCTCGGTGTGGGCACCTCGGCGCTGCTGGCCTTCCAGCAGGCGCTGCAGACGACCAGCCAGAACATCAGCAATGTCAACACGCCCGGCTATAGCCGCCAGCGTATCGATCTCAGTTCGACGCTACCTCAGTCGGCGGGCAACTATTTTCTCGGCCGCGGGGTGCAGGTCACCGGTGTGCAGCGGATATTCAGCGGCGTGGTCAATAGCCAGGTCAACGACGCGACCGCCGCCAATGCGCGTTATCAGACCTACAGTCAGTACGCGTCCCAGGTCGACAATCTGCTGGCCGACGCCAGCGCGGGTCTGCAGCCGGCGGTGCAGAGCTTTTTCAACGCGGTGCAGGGCGTGGCCAACTCGCCGGCCTCGATCCCGGCCCGTCAGACCCTGATTTCGCAGGGTGGCCAGTTGACCGCGCGCTTCAACAGCCTGTACAGCCAGATCAATCAAGCCAACGGCCAGATCAACGGCCAGTTGACCAGCGAGGTCAACACAGTCAACCAGCTGGCCACCCAGATCGCGCAGCTCAACAAGCAGATCGTGGCGGCCTCGAACAGCAGCAACCCGGTCGGTCAGCCCAACGACCTGCTCGATCAGCGCGACGCACTGCTCAATCAGCTGTCCAAGTCGGTGAACGTGAGTACCGTGACCCAGAGCGACGGTTCGGTCAACGTGATGATCGGTACCGGGCAGGCTCTGGTCGTGGGTACGGCGACCACCCAGCTGGGGCTGGCGCCGACCAGTGGCGATCCCAACCAGCTCAACCTGGTGTTCAAGACCGCCAATGGCGACATTCCCGTCGCCAACGTTAATCCCGGCGGCAATATCGGCGGTCTGCTCGATGCGCGCAATCAGGTGGTGGTGCCGGCGGAGAATGCCCTGGGGCAGCTGGCGATCAGTGTCGGCCAAGCCTTCAATGCGCAGCAGAAGCTGGGCGTCGATCTCACCGGCACGCTCGGCCAGAACTTCTTCAACGTGCCGGGCCCCAGTGTGTATGCCGGTGCCGCAAACGCGGCCGGCAGCGGACTGCCTGCGGTGACCGTCAGCAACGTTTCGCAGTTGACCGCCAAGGACTATCAACTCAGCTACAACGGCACTGCCTGGACCTTGCAGGCCGCCGGCAGCAACCAGCCGATCACCATGACCGGCGCCGGCACGTCGGCCAATCCCTATGTGGCCGACGGCTTGAGTATCGTGGTGCCGACAACGGTCAGTGCCGGCGATGCCTATACCATCGAACCGACGCGCTATGCCGCCCGCGACATTTCCATGGCGATGAGCGATCCCCGTCTGGTCGCGGCCGCAGCTCCGGTGGTCAGCGCCGCCAATCAGACCAATACCGGTACCGCAACCATCACCGCGCCGCAGGTGTCGGCGACGGGCGTGACCAACCCCAATCTGCGCGATCCGGTCACCATCACCTTCAACAACCCGCCGACAACCTATACGCTGACCGACGCGACCACCGGCACTTCGGTGACGCAGGCCTACAATACCGCCGGTACGACGGTGAGCTACAACGGTTGGCAGGCGACCCTCGGCGGAACCGCGAAGGCGGGCGATACGTTCACGGTCACGCCGTCGGGTCCCGGCGACAACGGCAATGCCCTGGCGCTGGCGAATATCCAGCAGAACAAATTCATGAACGGCAGTACCGCCAGCATCGGTGATGTCTACAATCAGCTGGTCGCCAACGTGGGCAATGAAACCCAGGGAGCGAAGTCGAACGCCTCCAACCAGCAGGCGCTGCTGAATCAGTCCACTTCGCTGCAGCAGTCCATTTCCGGCGTCAATCTCGATCAGGAGGCGGCCAATCTGGTGCGCTACCAGCAGGCCTACCAGGCGTCGGCCAAGGTCATCACGACCGCCAACACGCTGTTCCAGAGCCTGTTGAACGCGGTGTAACGAGGTTCCGTCATGAGCATACGCATCTCCACCCAGCAGATCAGTCAGGCGGCGATCGATTCCATGCTGAACCAGCAGGTCCAGCTTTCGCATACCGAGCAGCAGCTTTCAACCGGCCGCAAGATACTGACGCCAGCCGACAATCCCGCCGGCGCGGCGCAGGCGCTCAACCTGCAGAGCGCCATCGACACCAACACGCAATACCAATCCAACGGCGATGCCGCCACCGCCCGTCTCAACCTCGAGCAGAGTACGCTGCAGAGCACGGGCAACCTGCTCCAAAGCGTGAGGACGCTGGCGCTGGAGGGCAACAACGGCACCCAGACCGATGCCAGCCGTTCCAGTATCGCCTCGCAGCTCAGCCAGTCGCTCAAACAGCTGCTGGCGCTCGGCAACACCCAGGATGCGAACGGTTCCTACATTTTCAGCGGTTCGCAGATCCAGACCAAGCCCTTCACCCAGAACCCGAACGGCAGCTTCAGCTATCTCGGCGATGGCGCCCAGCGCTATCTGCAGATCGACGCCAACCGCCAGGTGGCGGTCAACGACGCCGGGTCGGGCGTGTTCATGCAGATCCCCAACGGCAATGGCAGCTTCACTGCGACCCCGGGGAGCGCCAATACCGGCAGCGGTATCATCGACCCCGGCTCGGTGACGTCGAGCACGGGCTACAGCGGCGACACCTACCAGATCCAGTTCACCAGCACCACGCAATTCAACGTGGTCGACACCACTAGCGGCACGACGGTGCTCAGCAACCAGTCCTTCCAGAGCGGTTCCACCATCAGCTTCGCCGGCATCCAGACGTCGATCACGGGGGCGCCCGCCAGCGGCGATCAGTTCACCATCGCGCCGAGCCAGCCGCAGAGCGTGTTCCAGACCGTGCAGGACATGATCACGGCGCTGAATATTCCCAGTGGAGGCAATGCGGGCAGCCAGGCGCGCCTGCACAACACCATGAATCAGGCGCTCAGCTCGCTCGACCAGGCCATGAACACCCTCATCAACAAGCAGGCAGGCGTCGGCTCGCGCCTGAATGCCATCACCGACCAGCAGCAGTTGCAATCCAACGCGAAACTGCAGTTGCAGACCACCCAGTCGCAAGTCCAGGATCTTAACTACGCGAGCGCCATCAGCCTGTTCAATCAGCAGCTTGCCGGCCTGCAGGCCTCGCAGAAAACCTATCTGCAGGTTCAGGGTCTGTCGTTATTCAAGTACATTTAGTCTGTCGCGTTTGATCGGCGCAGCGCCGTGCCGTTCGGCCGGCTGGCGTTGCCGGCACTCGCCAGGTCCGCATCCAGGGAAATTCAGAACCAATGACAAGGGCAAACGAGGATCGGCTGCAGGCCTTCTACAGCGCCTTCGAGGAGCGTTTCAGGGGGAGCTTCGACAGTATCCGGCAGCGTCTTGAATATTATCTGCCGGTTGCGAAGGAAATCCATCAGGCGCTGCAGGCGCCCGCGCTGGATCTGGGTGCGGGACGTGGCGAGTGGGTGGCCCTGCTGCAGGATGCGGGCATCCCGATAACCGGTGTCGACAGCAATCGGGTGGCGGTCGAGCGTGCGCGCGACGCAGGTTTGCCCGTCGAGGAAGGCGACTTGATGGATCGCCTTCGCGACACCCGACCGGCTTCGCTGGCGCTCATCAGCGCCTTCCACGTTATCGAGCATCTGCCCTGGGAGGCGCAGCTGGATTTCTTCCGCCTGGCCGCGCGCGCGCTCAAGCCGGATGGTTTGTTGATTCTGGAATGGCCGAACATCGAAACGCCCGATGTGGCGATGCGCACGTTCTGGCTGGATCCGACGCATCTGCGTCCGGTGCCCGTGGAACTCATCGGTTTCATGGCGGAGTTCGAGGGCTTCAGAATCAGTCATGTCGAACGCCTCAACGGCGGCGGCGACATCGCCCTGCTGGCGCAACGGCAGGCCGGGGCCGAGACGACTGATGAGGCGGGCGATACGGCGCAGGTTGCCGCTGCGGTTCCCGCCGCCGCAGAAGCGACCGTTCCGCCGGCGTCGGCATCCTCATCAGGCGATGCCGAGCACCGCCAGTCTCCTCCCGTGAAGGGCATGAATGTGATCGGGCACGTCAGCGGCAATCTGGGTCTCGGCGTGTTCGCCCGTCAGGTGGTGGAGGCGCTGGTGGCGGCCGGTGTGCCCGTGGCCATCGTCGACATCGATCCAGGGCAGGGGCGAGGGCGTCACGATCTGCGTTTTGCGGATCTGCACGTCGCCGATATCGCAGCATTGCCCTACGAGATCAACCTGTTTCTACTGCCTCCGGCAACCATGCCCTGGCTGCTGGGTTCGATCGGTCCGCATCTGCGGCTGTTGGATCGGGTAAATGTGCTGTGGGCGATGTGGGAACTGCCGGTGGTGCCGGAGGCCTGGCGCCCAGCCCTGCGTGTGATGGACGCGGTGCTGGGCGGCTCCCGCTTCGTGGAGGCCGCGGTGGCATTTTCCTGCGACGGCCCGCTGGCGCTGGACGCGCCGGTGCCGGTCAGCCTGCCGGTGCCCGAGCGGCGGCAGCGATCCGACTTCGGCCTGCCGCAGGACGCGGTGTTGTTCGCAGCAGCCTTCGAGCCGGTCAGCGATCAGCAGCGCAAGAATCCATTGGCCGCGGTTCGGGCGTTTCTCGAGGGTGCCGGGGACGTGGCGCACGCCCATCTGCTGATCAAGGTGAACAATCCGGAAGGGGGGGGCGGATTGCAATCCCTGCTCGATCTGATCGACGGGCACCCCCGCGTGCACCTGTTTACCGAAAGCCTCAGCTACGTGGACACAGTGAGCCTTTACCAGTGCTGTGATGTCTTCATCTCCTTGCATCGTGCCGAAGGGTTAGGGCTGGTGCCGATGGAATTCATGGCCCTGGGCAAGCCCGTCATCGCGACCGGCTGGTCGGGCAATATGAGCTACATGACGCCGGACAGCGCCTGTCTGGTGAGCTATCGGCTGATACCGGTCGACGGCGAAATGGAGGTGTATTCATCCGGCTTCGTCGGTTCGCAGGTCAGTTGGGCCGACCCTGATGTGGCGGAGGCGGCCGAGTGGGTGCGGACGTTGACCGGCGATGCCGATCTGCGTCGCAGGATCGGCGAGCGTGCCCGCGCCCGCATGCAGGCTTATCAAACCCTGGCGCGCCGCTGTTCGTGGCTAGAGGGGCTGGCTGCATTGCAGACGGAACACGCGCGGCTGCCGACTCGCCGGCAACGCAAGGCCGCGGCGCTGCAAGCCATGAGTGTTTCGCCAACGGTCGCCGTGAAAACGCCCGTGATGGCAGCCGGTCCCGACAGACGGGAATGGGCGGTGGAAACGATGGCGACCGACCGTCTGCCGTCGCTGGGCGTGGTGGTGCTGGCGCCCGAGGTTTATCACGCCCAGCTGCCGCGCACGGTCGCTGCGCTGGAGGCGCAATGGCTGCGGCCGGCGGCGGTTGCATGGGTGGGCGACTCGGATGCGCCGTCACATGTGCAGTCGCAGTTGTGGCACCGCATGATGGACGGCACCGTGCTCGATTCCGTGAATCGAGTGTTGACGACGCTGGCGGCCGATTGGGTCGCGCTGCTGCATGCCGGCGACATACTGACCGACGACGCCCTGTTCCGTCTGGCGACCGCCATCGGCAAGCATCCCGAATGGCAGGTGGTCTATACCGACGAGTACCCGGTGGATGCCGATGGGCAGCCGGCGGGCGACCCGCACTACAAACCCGATTTCAATCTGGATTATCTGCGCAGCATGCCCTACACGGGCGGCCTGATGCTGGTGCGGCGATCGTTTCTAGAGCGCCTCGGTGGCTTCGACCCGACGCTTGCCGGGTTGGAGGAATATGATCTGATGCTGCGTGCCTGGGAGCTGGGCGGCGATGAAGCCATCGGCCATGTGCCCGGTGCGCTGTACGGGCGGCGTCAGCAATCGAGTTATGCGCCCAGACCGCTGAATGAACTGCTCGCGGAAGGCCGTCGCGCGTTGGCGGCGCATCTCGATCGCCTGAGCGTCGATGCCGAGGTCGAAAACGGTCCGCTGCCGACGACCTACCGTGTACGCTACCGGCATGCGGCGCAACCGATGGTGTCGATCATTATCCCGACTCGCAACCAGCAGCCGGTGTTGCAGCGTTGCCTTGAATCGCTGCTCAGCCAGACCGCGTATCCGAATTACGAAATTCTCATCGTCGACAATGGCAGTAGCGACGAGGATGCTGTCGAATACATCAATGGTTTGCGCGCGCTGGAAGGCGAGCTGGCCGGGCGGCTGCGGATCGTCGACTATCCCGAGGCTTTCAATTTTTCGGCAATGAACAATCGTGCCGCGGCGGTGGCTCAAGGCGAGTATCTGCTGCTGCTCAACAATGATACCGCTGTGCTGCATGCCGAATGGCTGGATGAGATGATGGCCCATGCCCAGCGCGATGATGTCGGCGTGGTCGGCGCCAAGCTCCTGTTTCCGGATGGCAAGATCCAGCACGCGGGCGTGCTGTTGGGTGTGAAGGGGCCCGCCGAGCATCCCTTCATCGGCCAGGATCCCAAATCGCCGGGGTATTACGCCCGCCTGCAGGTGGATCAGGACTATTCCGCCGTAACCGGCGCCTGTCTGCTGGTGCGCAAGGCGCTTTACGACGAAGTGGGAGGGTTGGATGCCGCAGAGCTGGCCGTCTCCTACAGCGACATCGATCTGTGCCTGAAGATCCAGGCGCTCGGCAAGCGCGTGGTGTGGACACCTCACGCGATTTTGATGCACGAGGGCTCGAAGAGTCAGCAGTCGGGGGTCGAGCAGGCGCCGGATGCGGCCAAGCTCGCGCGTTTCCAACGCGAGCAGGCCTGCATGTATGCGCACTGGCTACCGCAGATGGCCAATGACCCGGCCTACAACCGCAACCTGAGTCTCGCCAGCACCGATTTCGTTGCCGAGTCCGATCCCGCGCTGCGCTGGGATTCCGCCTGGCGACCGGTGCCGCGCATCATCACCCAGCCGGCCGACCGCATGGGATGCGGGGAATACCGCATCATTGCGCCCACGCGCGCCTTGATCGAGGCGGGGCGTATCCAGGGGCAGGAAACCGACCGCATCTATACGCCGCCGGAACTTGCGCGTATCAAGCCGGATACTTTGGTTGTGCAGCGCCAGGTGGAACCCTTCCAGATCGAGGCGATCGAGCGCCATAAGCGATTCAATCCCGACGTCCTATGCGTCTTCGAGATCGATGACCTGGTCACCAATGTGCCGCTCAAGAACGCTCACCGGCAGCACTTGCCCAAGGACTTGTACAAGCGTTTGCGCCGCGCGGTCGCGGCCTGCGACCGGTTGGTGGTGGCGACCGAGCCGCTGGCCGAGGCGTATCGCGACCTGTCGGACGATATTCGGGTGGTGCCCAATTTCATCGAGGCGGCGACCTGGGGGCGCTACGCGCCTTCTCGGCGTGTTGGCGCCAAGCCGCGTGTCGGTTGGGCCGGAGGGGTCAGTCATACCGGCGATCTCGAGCTGATCGAGAACGTAGTCGAGGCGCTCGGAGGCGAGGTCGAGTGGGTGTTCCTCGGCATGTGCCCGCCGCGTATCAGGCCCTATGTGGCCGAATTCTACGCGCCGGTGCCGATCGACGAGTATCCCGCCAAGCTTGCCAGTCTGAATCTCGATCTGGCGATTGCGCCGCTGGAGGACGTGCCCTTCAATCACGCCAAGAGCCATCTGCGCCTGCTTGAATACGGAATACTGGGCTATCCCGTGGTCTGCACCGATCTCACCCCTTATCAGGGTGACTTCCCCGTGACACGCGTGCGCAACCGTTTCAAGGACTGGGTGGAAGCGATCCGCGCCCATCTCGCCGATCTCGACGCCGCCGCCGAGGCCGGAGACCGGCTGCGCCAGCATATCCGCTCGCATTGGCTGCTCGAAGACAATCTAGACGCTTGGCTCGACGCCTGGATGCCCTGACGACGATTGCCGGCGGGCGCCGTCCGCGGCGCCCGTGCTCCCCCGAAAAAAAGCCCTAAAGTTCCGCTACGGCCGGCCGATAGTTCTGGGCGTGAGCGGCCTGTTTGGCGCGCTTATCAAGAGTAGCCGCCGGGCGGCGCAGGCTTTAAGTCAAATAAATCGGGTAGCACGTAACGGAGGTTACAGACATGGCCCTTGTCATCAATACCAACATCGCGTCCTTGAACGCGCAGAACAACCTGAACTCTTCGCAGAGTCAGTTGGACAGCGCCATCGCACAGCTGTCCTCCGGTCTGAGCATCAACAGCCCGGCCGACAACCCGGCTGGGTACGCGATCGCTCAGCGCATGACGGCCCAGATCAACGGCTTCGATCAGGCCATGCGCAACGCGAACGACGGCATTTCCTTCGCGCAGGTGGCCAACGGCGCCCTGAATACGATCAACGGCGCGCTACAGAATATCCGCACGCTGTCGGTGCAGGCGGCCAATTCGACCAACTCCGCGCAGGATCGCCAGGCGCTCAATGCCGAGGTGCAGCAGTCCATTGCGCAGGTCAACACTACGGCGCAGGACACCCAGTTCAACGGGCAGTCCATCCTCAACGGCAGTCTCAGCAGCCTGGTGTTCCAGGTGGGCGCCAATGCCGGTCAGATCATTTCGACCAACGGGCTCGACGTGCGCGGCCAGAACCTTGGCGCGAGCTACGGCGACGGCCTCAGCATCAATACGACGACGAATCTGAGCAGCGCAACGGGGACCATCACCATCAACAACGTCGCGGTCAACCTGAGCGGCAACAACGGATCGGTGTCCGACGTGGTGGCCGCCATCAACAACGTCAGCAGCCAGAGCCAGGTCTACGCGCAGCGCGCCGATACCACCGCCGGCACGGTGGGTTACACGAACACCGGCTCGGGTACGATCACGATCGACGGCGTGACCGTCAACGTGGCGAGCGGCGCGACGGTGTCCGACGTGGCGGCGGCGATCAACGCCTACACCACTCAGACCAACGTCACCGCCACCACGGGTACGGGCACGCTGACCCTGACCGACTCCACCGGCGCGACCATCACCGTGACCGGCAGCGGCGGCGTCGCGATCGCCAGCGGCGGCAACATTTCCGCGGGCATCGAGCTCTACACCAAGGTCGGCGGCGCGATCGCGGTGAGCGGCAGCGCAACCACGCTGAGCAACATCGGCCTGAGCGGTACCGGCGTGAACTTCAGCAGCCTGAGCACGCTGACCCTGAACAGCACCAACGTCCTCACCTACGACAACGCCAAGACGGCGATCAAGGCGATGGACTTCGCGCTCAATCAGCTCAGCCGCGACGGCGGTTTGCTCGGTGCGCTGCAGTCGCGCTTCCAGGCGACCATCTCCAACCTGCAGTCGGCTTCGACGAACACGCAGGCGGCGAGGTCCCGTATCCAGGATACGAACTTCGCGGCGCAGACGGCGGCACTGAGCCGGGCGCAGATCCTGCAGCAGGCGGGTGTGGCGATGGTGGCCCAGGCCAACACGGACCCGCAGGTTGCGCTGACGCTGCTCAAGTAAGAGAGCAGTCGCGATAAGGGCGGGTCGGGGCGTTAAGTCCCGACCTTCCCGGTTGGGGAGATGAGGTCTGCAGGGACGCGCCACTCATGACCCCGCGGTGGAGGTTCAAGGGGATGAACCAAATTACAAACGATCTTTCACTGTTGACGGGTATCCCGATGGCATCCGGTTCGCCGCAGGGGACAGCAGTTTCGGCGAATGCCGGGGGCCAGGTGGTTGGGGCAAACGCGGGTCAGGGAGGCAATTCTGCGCCGCCCGGCAGCCCGCCCAGCGGAAAGGTTCAGCCGGGGATGTTGGACCAGGCCCTGGTTCAGGTAAACGACTATCTGCAGTCTCAAAGCCGTACGCTCCAGTTCAGTATCGACCAATCGACCCATCAGACCATTATCAAGGTGATCGACCAGTCGAACGGCCAAGTGTTGCGGCAGATTCCGCCCGAGTCTATGGTGGCTCTGGCGCAAAGGTTGCAAGAGATGCGTCACGTGGAGACGACGGGCGTCGCCGTCAAAACCTGAAGAGATTGGCAAACGCGAGGTAACAGGGCCATGTCCGGGATCATCAGCTCGCCAGGCGTCGGTTCGGGCCTGAACGTCAAATCGATCGTCAGCCAGCTGCTGCAGGCGGATTTCGGGCCGCAGCAGACGCTGTTGACCAATCAGCAGAATGGTCTGAATGCCCAGTTGTCGGCCTTCGGCGCGATCAACAGCGACGTTTCCTCGGTCAACTCCACCCTGCAGGCGCTGGGCAGCTTGACCCAGAGCTACAACGCCTCGTCGAGCAACAATGCCGTGGTGACGGCGACGTCCGACGGCACCGCCACGCCCGGCAGTTACAATGTCAGCGTCACCGCGCTCGCTCAGGCGCAGAGTCTCGCCAGCAGCACGTTCAGTTCGGCCACCGCATCGATCGGGACAGGCACGCTGACCTTCCAGTTCGGCAGCTACAACAATGCCACGACGCCGCCGACGTTCACCGCCAACAGCGCGACCAGCCCGACCAGCATCACGATCGACAGCTCGAACAATACGCTCCAGGGGCTGGCGGACGCGATCAATCAAGCCAATTTCGGCGTTTCGGCCACCATCATCAACAACGGCAGCGGCTATCAGCTTTCGTTGACCTCGAGCGCCGGCACGGATCATCAGCTCAATATTACCGACAGCGGGTCAAGCCTCGGGGCCTTTACCTATAGCGGGACCAACGGCGCCTCGACGCTCAGCCAGACCGTCGCCGCGCAGAATGCGCAGCTGTCGCTCAACGGGGTCGCCATCAGCTCGCAGAGCAACACGGTCACGAATGCGGTGACGGGCGTGACCCTGAATCTGCTGGGCCTCACCAGCGGCTCGCCCGTGGCCGTGACGGTCGGCCCGAACACGGGAGCCGTCACCCAGGCGGTGCAGTCGTTCGTGAACGCCTACAACAGCTTTGCCAAGGACGTCACCAAGTACGCAAGCTACGATTCGAAGACCAAGACCGCGGGCGTATTGCTCGGCGATCCCACCGTGCGCAATCTGGTCAACCTCTTCCAGAACGGCGTGGTCCAGCGTATCAGCGGGGCGCCTGCGCAGTATCAGAATTTGATGGCCCTGGGCATTACGGCTAATACCAATGGCACGCTGAGCCTGGATACATCCAAGCTCAGCGCGGCCATGACCAGCGACTATTCGGGTGTGGTCACCGCGCTGCAGACCATCGGCACGCAGTTGGGTTCGACCGTGGGCAGCATGGTTGGGCCGAACGGCATCATCACGGCCCGCACGAACAGCATCAACCAGCAGCTGACCAATATCCAGAAGCAGTTCAGCGATCTCAGTACGCGCATGCAGCAGGAGCAGACCACGCTGATGCAGCAGTACACGGCCATGGATACGCTGGTGGCGAATCTCAAAAACACCAGCAGCTACCTGACCTCGCAGCTGGGTAGCCTACCCTCCGCCAGCAGCAGCACGACGCCAGGGGGGTGACCTGGGGCAACGGCAGGATCCATGCATTTGAGCTGCAACGGCGCCTTTTGTCGCATTCACCTCAGATAGGGTAAACAAATGAACCAGGCTTTGCGGCATTACCAACAGGTCGGGCTTGAGGGATCGGTGGCGGACGCCAATCCCCACACCCTGATTCGCCTCCTGATGCAGGGAGGACTCGACAATATCGCGCGCGCCAAAGGCGCAATGAATCGAGGGGACGCGGGCGTCAAGGCCCAGCTGATCGTGGACAGCATCCGGATCATCGATGGACTCAGGGTGTATCTAGACCACGAACAGGGCGGCGAACTGGCGCGCAATCTCGAAGCGCTCTACGACTATATGTCGCGCCGTCTGGTCGAAGCCAACGCTAACAACGACACCCGGCTGCTCGACGAGGTGGCCGGATTGCTGGCGGAGGTCAAATCCGGGTGGGACGCGATAGCCCCCGTCAAGGACGGTCGGGCACCGGCATGAACGGCGGCGTCGAGACATCCGCCAATGTCTCCCATACGGGGCGGGTGGCCGGCCTGATGGCACTGGTCGCACGTGGCCGGCAGCTGCTGGAGAATGCGCGCGCGAGTCAGTCCCCGGACTGGCAGAAGCTGTTGCAGGAAGAGGCCGGTTTGCGCGGGCGCCTGGAGTTTCTGATGCGCCATCCGGTGGGGCCGGAAGAGGTCGAGGCGGTCCGGATCGCGCTGCAGGAACTGCTGGCGATCAACACGGATCTCGTCGCCCTGATCGAGGGATACCGTGGACGTGCCCTCCAGGCACTGGAGCACAAGGCATTGGTACGCCGTGCAGCGCGTGCCTATGGACAGAGTGCCGTCGGCTAGCGCCGCCCGCGCGATGGGTTATTCTTGAGACATGGACGAATCCAACGCGCCGCTCGACGAAGGCATCGTATACCGTGCGACCCTGCCCTTGGCCTGGAAGCCTGTTCCGGCCATGCCCTCGGCAGAGGTTCAGGCCCAGATCAATGAGACCAACGTGGCTCTGCTGGCCATGTTCGGCGTACTCGACGAACATCCTGCGGAATTCAAGGGCGGCGAACCCGAGGTCGTGCAGGCCATCGCGCGTCTGGATATCAAAATCGGTCTTGTGCTCGAACTGGTCGGCGAACTACTCCGGCATCAGCTGGCCTTGCCCAAGGCATTCCCGGTGGCGCTGTCCGAGCAGGGACTTAGCTGGATCGTCGAGCCGACCACGGCGCCCGCGAGGGGCGATCTCGTACGCATGGACATCTACCTGAAGACCGGCTATCCGCGCCCGCTACGCTGCTGGGGAGAAGTGATATCCGTCGAGCACAGCGGACGAGGCGTCAAGATCGCGGCACGATTCCGCGGGATGGCCGAGGACATGCGCGACGGATTGAGCAAGCTTATCTTCAGACATCACAGGCGATTGATCGCAAGCCAAAGAAGCGCTTGATTATTAAAATAAAAAATAACCTTATTCGCGTCGTGTTGGTTTTTTGACATTTCTCCTGCTATCTTTCTCACATGGATCTGTCGTCAAGAGGCGACAGGTGGCCTGCAAATCATAAATATCCATAAGAATCTAGGGGCTATGTCGAGCGTGATGTTCAGTCAACACAAGGGTGACGATGTCGCAGCACCCGTCGTCTGGGTTGCCGCCGTGGCGGGCGGCGTCGCGGATCAATTGCATGCCATCGTGGAGTTTCTTGGCTTCACGCCGGTCGACTTCGATGCGTCGCAAGCCGCAGAGGAAGCGGTAGCGCTCATGGTATGCACGCTGGATCAACCCGATCGAATGAAGGATGTCCTGGATTGGCATAAGCAGAATGCGGGCGCGCCTCCGCTGGTGATCGTGGGCGAGGTGCCGGCGTCCTGCGACGATGCGGCCGCACACCTGGCGTGGCCGTTGGACGCCAGCCAGACGATCCTGGCGCTTGAGCGCGCGCGCGCAAGCGCGGGCGCCGCCGCGCGGGCGGCCGAAAGTGGCGACATGCCTTCGATCCTGGACCGGATGTTGATCGGCCGGGGGCGTTCGATGCAGCGTCTCAGGCGCTTGATCGCGCGGGTGGCCGAGACGGACACCACGGTGTTGATTCAGGGAGAAACCGGCACTGGCAAGGAAGTGGTGGCTTCCGCCGTGCATTACTGCTCGCCGCGGCGGGAGCGCCCGTTCGTGGCGGTGAACTGCGGTGCTATTCCGGCCGAGCTACTTGAAAGCGAGCTGTTCGGTCACGAAAAAGGCGCTTTCACCGGTGCCCTGACGGCTCGCCAGGGGCGTTTCGAGCTGGCTCAGGGCGGCACGCTGTTTCTTGATGAAATCGGCGACATGCCTTTGCCCATGCAGGTTAAGCTTTTGCGCGTACTGCAGGAGCGAACATTCGAGCGGGTGGGCAGCAATCGCAGCATCAACACCGACGTGCGCGTGATTGCCGCCACTCACCGGGATCTGGAGACTTCGATAAGGGAAGGCCGTTTCCGCGAGGATCTGTATTATCGCCTGAACGTGTTTCCGCTTGAGGTGCCGCCGCTGCGCGAGCGTAAGGAGGACATCCCGCTGCTGGTCGAGCACTTCGCCGGCCGCCTCGAGCGCGGCGGCCGGGGGCGTGTGCGGCTCTCGGCCGGGGCTTTGAAGGCCATGAATCTGTACGATTGGCCGGGTAATGTGCGCGAGCTGTCGAATCTGATCGAACGGCTGTCCATACTGGTGCCGGATGGTGTCGTGGAAGTGATGGATTTGCCGGTGAAAATACTTGAGATGGCGGACGTGGACATCGCGACGGCGGCGGACGATGGCGCTGGCGAGGCCATGCCCTCGATCGGTCTGCCCGAAGAGGGGGTGGATCTGCGGGAATATCTTGGCCAGCTGGAGATGTCCTTCATCCGCAAGGCGCTCGAAGATGCCGGCGGTGTCGTGGCACACGCGGCGCAATCCCTGCGCATGCGTCGTACCACCTTGGTCGAGAAAATGCGCAAATACGGTATCCAGCGACAGGAAGATGTGCCGGAAAGTTGACGGGCCATGCTGGCGGCTGTTATGTAAATATCTGATTTTATAAAATAAACCACACCTGGTACGAAATCTGCTGAGGTCAGGGTATGAACCCGACGGACCAAGCAATCTCAGGGCAGGCAACCGATGGCGAGCCATCGGCTCAGGCATCGGAGCGCGAGCGTCTGCTGGCCGAAGCCTTCGATGCCTTCAACCGCCTCTCGGAAGACCTTGCCTTTTCGTATCGAGGGCTGGAACAGCGCGTGGAGCAGCTCAGCCGCGAGTTGGCGGCGGCCCGCTCCGAGCGTCTCGTGCAACTGGCCGAGAAGGAGCGTCTCGCCAATCGTCTGGGGCGACTGTTGGAGCTGTTGCCGGGTGCGGTCATCGTCACGGGCGAGGACGGCATGGTGCGCGAGGCGAATCCCGCAGCACACGAGTTCCTTGGCGAGCCCCTGATCGGACAGCGCTGGCCGGAGGTGGCCATGCGTTTCGTATCCGGTCCCGCCGGCGCGGGCGAGGTGCGACTGGACGACGGCCGACGCCTGAATGTTTCGGTGCGCTCGCTGGGTTCCGAGCCGGGGGACATACTGCTTCTGCAGGACGTGACCGACACCCGTACGCTACAGGAGCAGCTGGACCATCACCGGCGCCTGGCGGCCATGGGGGAAATGGTAGCGGGTCTGGCGCACCAGATACGTACGCCGCTGTCATCGGTTCTGTTGTATTTGGCGCACCTGGAGCCCCGGCGAATCGAGGAGGAACAGCGTCTGCGGGTGGTCGGAAAGATCCGTGCGCAGGTGCAGCATCTCGAGCGCATGGTGAACGACATGCTCCAGTTTGCACGCGGCGGCGCCAACAATCTGACACCGCTGACGCTGGGCGCCATCGTGGATGAGTTCAGGGAGATGGTGAATCTGCCGCTCGCGGAGCATGGCGGTACCCTGGCGATCGATTGGGAAGCCGGACTCGCCGACCGCTGCTGCATGGGGCAGCGTGAAGGGTTGGTGGGTGCGCTGCTGAACCTCGCCTCGAACGCAATGCAGTCGGCTGATCGGGGCGTGCATCTGGATCTCAGGATCTGGCAGCCACGCGGCGAACATGTCGCCATGACGATGCGCGACAGCGGCCCCGGCGTGCCGCAAGCCATCGCCGATCGCATCTTCGAGCCTTTTTATACCACGCATCATCAGGGGACGGGATTGGGGCTGGCTGTCGTGCGCGCGATCCTGGAGGCGCACGGCGGCGAAGTGACGCTCGATCGCAGCGGGCAGCCCGGCGGCGCGTTCACATTGCATTTGCCGCTGGTCCCGTGCGACGCGACTGACAACGACAATGGAGCATGATGGCATGACCGACACCCTCAAAGTGCTTGTGGTCGAGGACGATCTGAATCTGCGCGAGGCCGTCGTGGATACTCTGCTGCTGGCGGGCTTCGGGGTGATTGCCGCCGGCGACGGCCGCGAAGCCCTGGCCCGCCTGTCCGACGAGCCAGTGGGCATGGTCGTCAGCGATGTGCAGATGAGCGGCCTGGACGGCCATGCGCTGCTCAGACGCATCCGTCAGCTCAGGCCGGATATCCCGGTCGTCCTGATGACCGCGTATGGCACGATCCAGCGTGCGGTCGATGCCATGCGCGATGGCGCAGCGGATTATCTGGTCAAGCCTTTCGAGGCTTCCGTGCTGGTCGAGATGGTCAGCCGCCTGATGCCGAACACGGCCGCCAGCGAGGGCGCGCCGGTGGCCGAGGATCCGCGTACCCGGGAACTGCTGGCACTGGCAGGGCGGGTCGCCGCCGCCGAAGCCACGGTTATGATCACCGGACCTTCCGGCAGCGGCAAGGAGGTGTTCGCTCGGGAAATTCATCGCCTTTCGGCGCGCGCCGAGGGGCCGTTCGTGGCGATCAACTGTGCAGCGATTCCCGAGAACATGCTCGAGGCGATGTTGTTCGGCTATGAAAAGGGAGCCTATACGGGCGCGCACGAGGCGCGGGCTGGAAAATTCGAGCAGGCCAACGGCGGCACCCTGCTGCTCGACGAAATTTCGGAAATGGATCTGATGCTGCAATCCAAGCTGCTGCGCGTGCTGCAGGAGCGCGAGGTCGAGCGGCTGGGCGGCAATCGTCTGATACCTCTCGATGTGCGCGTGCTGGCGACCTCGAACCGCAATCTGCGCGAGGAGGTGGCGGCAGGCCGCTTCCGCGAGGACTTGTTTTACCGCCTGAACGTCTTTCCGCTGCACCTGCCCCCGCTGCGGGAACGCCCCAAGGATATCCTGCCGCTCGCCCGCCGTCTGTTGCAGCGGCATGCCGGCGGCCCATTGACGCTGACTGCCGCGGCCGAACATCGTCTGCTCGCGCACGACTGGCCGGGCAACGTGCGCGAACTCGACAATGTTATCCAGCGGGCGCTGATTCTCAGCAACGGTACGTGCATCGATCAATGCGATCTGCATTTCGAGAACCTGGATACCGGCACCGGCATCCAGGTTCAGGTCGACATGTCGGACGCCGCGGCCGAAAGCAGCGTGCTCGATGCCGACCTGCGGCGACGGGAAGGTGAACTGATCCTGGAGACCTTGCGCGCGGTAAACGGCAACCGCAAGGAAGTGGCGGCCCGCCTTGGCATCAGCCCGCGAACCCTGAGATACAAGCTGGCCAAGCTCAGGGATGCAGGCGTTGCAATCCCCTGTTGACGGGGAGTTGGCGCTATTTTTGCTTCACAGGGGTATCTGGCGTCGAAACGCTGACGGAGTGGTGTGATGAGCGGTACGGAAATCAATCAGGTGCTGGCGCAAATGCGGGCCATGGCTGCGGTTGCCGACGGCAACAACAAGCCGCCTGCGGCGGCACAGCCTGGCCAGGTGGATTTCGGCAAACTGCTGGCCGATTCCATCAATCAGGTCAACGAGGCACAAAAGCACGCCGGGAATCTGGCGACCAGCTTCGAGCAGGGCAACACACAGGCGGATCTCGGGCAGGTGATGATTGCCTTGCAGAAGGCCAGTCTTTCCTTCGAGGCGATGACCCAGGTACGCAACAAGCTGGTGTCGGCGTACCAGGAAATCATGAACATGCAGATTTGAATCGGCCCTGACGCGTTATGGCATTGATCAACCCCGAGGCGATTCGCACCCAGTTCGACAACTTTTCCCGGTTGCCGGCGCTGCGCCAGGTCGGGCTCATGGTGGGACTCGCGGCCAGCGTGGCATTGGGCGTTGCCATCGTGTTGTGGTCTCAGCAACCGACCTACAGCCTGCTGTACGGCAATCTTTCCGCCAAGGATTCCGGGCAGGTGCTCGAGGCACTCGACAAGGCGGGTATCCATTACCGCGTCAGCCCCACCAGCGGGGCGATCATGGTGCCGGCCACGGATGTTTACCGCGCCCGCATCAAGCTGGCGACCGAGGGACTGCCCAAAGGCACGACCAGCGGTTTTGCCATGTTCGATAAGGCCCAGGGGCCGTTCGGCGCGAGCCAGTTCATGGAAACCGTGCGTTACAACCAGGCCCTGGAGCAGGAGCTGGAGCGCTCCATCGCTTCGCTCGACAGCGTGCAGAGCGCGCGCGTGCATCTGGCCTTGCCGAAACAGTCGGTTTTCATTCAGGACAGCCCGAAGCCCTCCGCGTCGGTGCTGCTGAATCTGTATCCGGGGCGGGATCTGAGTTCGGCCCAGGTGGCGGGCGTGGTGCATCTGGTGGCGTCGAGCGTGCCGGGACTGTCGCCCGAGAATGTCACCGTCGTCAATCAGCATGGGGATCTGCTGACGCGCAGCGGGCAGAACGGGCCGGAGGCGGCGGGCTCAGCGCTCAGCGCTGCCCAGTACGCGCTGACCCAGCGCCTGGACCGTCTCTATGCCAAGCGCATTCGTGAAATTCTGGCGCCTATCGTCGGTAGCAACGGTGTGCGGGCGCAGGTTACGACGAACCTCAACTACTCCCTGATCAACACCACCAGCGAGACCTACGATCCCAAAAGCCAGGTCATTCGCAGCGAACAGACCGACGATCTGGTCAAACGTGGGGCGCCAAGCGGCGGCGTGCCGGGTGCCTTGACCAACCAGCCGCCGCCGGCCGGCGTGCCGGCGAACCAGTCGGCCAACAATCCGGCGGGGGCCGGAACGTCGACCACCGGCCAGGCCGAGGCGACCAAAGCGGGCCCTCTCGGTCCGATTCTCGAAACCCGCAAGCAGGCGACGCGCAACTTCGAGATCGATCGCAAGATCCAGCATATCCAGCAGGCGCCGGGTGCGATCAACCGGATGTCCGTAGCCGTGGTCGTGAATTATCAGGAGAAGAAGGCCAAGGACGGAAAGGTGACGGAGGAACCGCTGTCGGCGCAGGAAATGGCCAATATCACCAATCTGGTCAAGGAAGCCGTGGGCTTCAACGCCGGCCGTGGCGATACCGTCAATGTGATCAACGCGCCTTTCCGCGCATCGCCGGCCGCGGCGGTCGCACCCGCAGGCCCACCGATCTGGGAGCAGGCCTGGTTCTGGAATCTGCTCAAGCAGGCGGCTGGCGGCCTGGCCGTGTTGTTCCTCATTTTCGGCGTGCTGCGCCCGGTGCTGCGCAGCCTCAGTCACGCCCCCGCTGCGGCACTCTCCGGGGCGGCGGCTGGCGCTGGCGCGGTCGAAGCGGGGGCCGTGGGCGGGGATACGGAGGGCGTGGGCGAGGATCGCGTGACTCTGTCGGGCGAAGGTGGCGGCAGCGCCTATGATCAGCAGTTGGCGGCAGCTCGTTCTCTGGCTCAGTCGGACCCCAAGCGGGTAGCTCAGGTCGTCAAGGGCTGGCTCGGCGATGAGTAGCGCGGCTCCCGTCAACGGTGCGCAGCGGGCGGCGATCCTGCTCATGACCCTCGGCGAGCAGGAGGCGGCCGAAGTCCTCAAGCATATGGGGCCGCGCGAGGTACAGAAGATCGGTGCCGCGATGGCCGAATTGAGCGGCATTTCGCGTTCCGTGGTCAGCGACGTATTGGGTCGTTTCATCGATATCGTCGGCGACCAGACGGCCCTCGGCATCGGCAACGACGACTATATCCGCAACGTGCTGGTACAGGCGTTGGGCGAGGACAAGGCCGGCGGCATCATGGACCGCATCCTGACCGGTCACAACTCGCGGGGCCTCGACCAGCTCAAGTGGATGGATGCGCGGGCCATTGCCGAAGTGGTGCGGCTGGAACATCCGCAGATCATCGCGATCGTGCTGAGTCACCTCGATCCGGATCAGGCGGCGGAGGTGCTGGTGCATCTGCAGGATCGGGTGCGCGCCGACGTGATCATGCGCATCGCCACGCTGGATGTGGTCCAGCCATCGGCGATCAAGGAGCTCGACGAGGTGCTGGAACGCCAGTTCAGCGGCAACTCCAACGTCAAATCGTCCGCGGTCGGAGGACTCAAGAGCGCGGCTAACATCCTCAATTTCATGGATTCGAGCGTTGAGAGCGCGATCATCGAAATCGTGGCCGAGAACGATGCGGACATCGCGCAGCGGATCGAAGAGCTGATGTTCGTGTTCGACAACCTTGCGGAGCTCGACGACCGCTCGATCCAGAGCCTGCTGCGCGAGGTGGCGTCGGAAACCCTGGTGGTTGCCCTCAAGGGCGCCGACGAACCGTTGCGCGAGAAGATATTCAAGAATATTTCCAAGCGTGCGGCAGAGATGCTGCGCGACGACCTCGAAGCCAAGGGGCCGGTGCGCCTGAGCGAGGTCGAGGCTGCGCAAAAGGAAATTTTGGCGGTGGCCAGGCGCATGGCCGATTCCGGCGAAATCGCGCTGGGCGGCAAGGGCGGCGACGAGTATGTCTAAGCTCATTCCCAGCGAAGCGGGCGATCTGGCGAGCCCTTGGCAGGCACCTGCCATGGATTTCCGCTCGCCGGCATCGCCGAACGACAACGCCGGCGAGGAAATCCCGGACCTGCAGCCCTTTACCGCCGACCAGCTCGAACAGGTCGAGACTGCCGCGCGCGAGGAAGGTTTCCGCCAGGGCCATGCCGAAGGGTTGGCGGCGGCCGAGCAGGAAATGCGCGTGCGCATGGAGCGGCTCGACGAAATCATGCAGGCGCTGGCACGACCGCTCGACGAGGCCGGGGAGCGGGTCGGCGACGAACTGTTGCCGCTGGCGGTGGCTATCGCGCGCCAGCTCGTGCGGCGCGAGCTGGCCACCTCGTCGGGCGAGATCGTGGCGGTGGTGCGCGAGGCGCTGCAGGCACTGCCGTCATATGCGAGCGATGTTCGCGTTGAGTTGCATCCGGACGACGCCCGGCTGATCCGCGAGGCCATGCCGGAAGGCGAGGGCGAACGAGCATGGCGGGTGGTCGAGGATGCCGCCCTGGCGCGCGGCGGCTGCCGCGTGCGCTCCGATGTCAGCCGTGTCGACGCAACGGTTGAGCACCGTCTGAATCAGATTGCGGCCCGTGTTCTGGGCGACAGTCGCAGCGAGGGCGAAGCGACATGAGGCCGCGAGAAAATCTGCAGACGGGCTGGCGCGAGCGCCTGGCGCAGGCCAGCCTGCGCGCGCAGGCGCCGGCCCCGCTGATCGCGGAAGGGCGTTTGACGCGCATGGTCGGGCTGACGCTGGAAGCGGTCGGCTGCGAAATGCCGGTCGGTGGCCGCTGCGAGATCGCCACTGCGCAGGGGCGCAGGGTCGAGGCCGAGGTGGTTGGGTTTTCGGGCGCGAAGGTGTTCCTGATGCCGGTCGGCGATATCCGCGGTTTGACGCCCAACGCGCGGGTCATCCCGCTGGGCAGTTCGCACAATATCGCCGTCGGCCCCGAGTTGCTCGGCCGGGTACTCGACGGGGTTGGGCGCCCGCTCGACGGCAAGGGGCCAGTACATACCCCGGACAGCGTGGCCCTGACCGGGCATCCGATCAATCCGCTGTCACGTCGGCCGATTCGCGAGCCGTTGAACGTCGGCATTCGGGCGATCAATGCCCTGATCAGCGTGGGGCGCGGGCAGCGCATGGGCCTGTTCGCCGGCAGCGGCGTGGGCAAGAGTGTTCTGCTGGGCATGATGACGCGCTATACCGAGGCCGACGTTACCGTGGTCGGCCTGATCGGCGAGCGTGGTCGGGAGGTCAAGGAGTTCGTGCAGCAAAGCCTTGGCGAAGCGGGCCTCGCGCGCGCGGTGGTGATCGCCTCACCGGCCGACGATCCGCCATTGATGCGCCTGCACGGTGCCTGGTATGCGACCGCCATCGCCGAATATTTTCGTTCTCGCGGGCTCAAGGTGCTGCTGTTGATCGATTCGTTGACGCGTTTCGCCCAGGCCCAGCGCGAGATCGCGCTGGCGATCGGTGAACCGCCTGCGACCAAGGGATACACCCCCTCGGTATTCGCCAAGCTGCCGCAGCTGGTCGAGCGCGCGGGCAACGGCAGTCGCGACAGCGAAGGCTCGATCACCGCCTTCTACACCGTGCTGACGGAAGGCGACGATCCCAACGATCCCATCGCCGATGCGGCCAGGGCGATACTCGACGGCCATATCATCCTCTCCCGTCAGATCGCCGAGCGCGGGCGCTATCCCGCGATCGATGTCGAGGCTTCGATTTCGCGCGTGATGCATGAGGTCATTCCGCCCGATCATCTGGCTCAGGCGCGGCGCTTCAAGCAACTCTATGCCGCCTATAGCGCTCACCGCGATCTGATCAGCGTGGGCGCCTACCAGACCGGCAGCGATCCCGGCGTCGACGAGTCGATCGCGCGCTATCCTGATATGGAGCGCTTCCTGCAACAATCGATGGCCGAGGGCGTTGATTTTGCGGGTAGTCGGGCCGCCCTGGCCGATTTCTTCCCCGCTCCGCCCCCCGTCCAGACCACTGACGAAGGCGATGGCGAAGCCGCCGAACTCTTGCGGCAGTTGAGCGATTACACCAACACCCAGGCCTTGTCATGAGCACACGTCGAGCCGATCGACTCAAACCGGTACAGCTACAGGCGGCGCGCAATGCCGAAGCGGCCGCGATCCAGCTGGCCGAACTGTCGCGTGCGGTCGAGGCTGCGCGCGTGCGGTTGAGCGAGCTCCGCGATTGGGAGCAGGAATACGCCCAACGGATGCAGGAGGGCACCATGAACATGGGCGATCTGCTCGACTATCGGCTCTTTCTGCAGCGGCTGTCGGATGCCGGTCAGGCACAACAGCGCGTGCTCCAGGAGGCGGAATCGGCGTTCCAGTCCGGGCGGACGAACTGGCTTGAGCTGCGCGCTCGGCAGGAGGCCTTGAGCCAGGTGGTCCTGCGTTATCAACAGGAAGCGCAAACGGAGGCCGCCCGCCGCGAGCAGCGCGATGCCGATGAGTTCGCTTCGTCCAGCGCGCGCCGCCGTGATGGAGGCGAATGATTTTTTCTGGCATTTTCCTTGCTTGATTCCAGGCATGAAACGTCTACTTGCCACGGATTTCGCGTGAACGGCCCTGGTTCCGCTGTTGCTGCGCAGCCAGCTCCTCAGCCGAGCGCGCCTGCCGCGATATCCGCCCCGGCGGGTGCGGCGGCGCCGGCGTTGTCTGCAGCACCTTCCGCCAGCGGTTTCGCGCAGACCCTGCAACAGCTTTCCCGGCAGACGCCCGCTGCATTCGACGCGAAGTCCGCACAGCCGGCCCAGCCCGCACAGCCCTTGTCGCCAGCCGCCCAGCGGGTTTCCCATCACGCAAAGCCTTCCGGTCAGGATGCCGCCCACGCATCACATGCTCATCAGGCTGCCGACGCCCGGCGGTCGGCGCCGACGCAGTCCAAAAGCGCCGATGCCGCCCCGCTCACGGCCGACAAGGGCAAGCCGATATCCGGTAAGCAGACGTCCTCGGCCGATGGCGCGACGGTTTCCGGCGGGCAGGGGCAGACAGGCAATCCGTTGCCGCCCATGATCCCTGTTTTGCCGCATACCCTGCGCGCCGATGCCGCGATGAACGCGGTCCTGGGCGGCGGACGTGGAGGAAGCGCGTCAGTCCGGGGTTCGGACGTGGCCGCACATGGCCGTGCCGACATGGGGCCGCAAGGACCGGGCAATGCGCGGGCTAGCGGCGGCAGTTGGCAGCAGCTGCTGACCGATGTCACTCTGCTGAGTGCGAAAACCGCGGGCGAAGGCCCGGCGGCTGCCGGCACATCGTCTGCGGCGTTCGCTGCGCTGAGCGCGATCAAGGGTGTTCCCGCCACTGTCGCCGGCGGCGGTGGCCTAACCGCCATGCCGTCGATGCAGCTGGTGGCCGCGAACACCCAAGTCGCGGGCGCGGTACCGCCGGGCGCCACGCTTGCGCCTGGTCAGCCCGGCTTCGCGCAGGCGCTCAATGGACAGGTCGGCTGGATGGTCGGCCAGGGACAGCAGACGGCGGTCGTGCAGATCAATCCGCCGCAGTTGGGACCGCTGCAGATATCCGTGCAGATTCACGGCGATCAGACCCAGGTTCTGTTTCAGACCCATCATGCGCTGACCAAGAGCGCACTTGACGCCGCAACGCCGCAGCTGCGCGAGTTGCTCGGCCAGAACGGGCAACAAGTCAGCGTGAATGTTCAGCAGCAGACGCCTGGCGGCGGCCAGTCGCCGTACGGCAACGGCACCGCTGGCGGCTTTGCTCATGGCGGCCACCAGGGTGCCGGGTACGGCGGTGCGATGCCGTTCGGGCAGACCGACAGCGATGGCGAAGTCATGGCGGCAGCACCCAAGGGGTGGGTATCGCTGAACAGGGGGCTGATCGACGCCTATGTCTGAGCAGGCCTGCGCGCGCGCGCCGCAGTCTATATAATCAACCACTGATTTAATCCCGCCCGCGCCCAGCGCGGGGCGGGTTTCGCTTGTCCAACGCCCATTTGATAAGAAAATCATATCAAAACGAGCAGGAATGCCGACCTCATGCATAACGACTGGAACGACACCTAAACACAGAACAGATTTCGAGGGCATTTGAATGACCGTTATTCCCGTTTCGCTCAAGGGCCGCCTCATGGCATCGGCCGGGCTGGCCATTTTGCTGGTGATCGGCGCCGTGGCGGTGACGCTGAACTTTCAGCAAGGCATCAGCGCCTCCATCCGGTTGGCCGGCGTGCGCGACGTCCCGCTCAAGCGCAGTGTCGAGCAGATGGTGCTCAACGGCCTGCTATCCGGCATCGCCATCCGCGACCGCATCATCCAGGGCGACGCAATCATGGAACCCTGGGACAAGGAGGTGGCGGACGGCTTGAAGGGCTTCGATGCGGCATACCGCATCGCGGTCGAGAAGGCGGATGGTCGTCCCGATCTTGAAGCGCTGTTGCAGAAAATCGACGTGCTGTGGCGCAAGAACAAGACTCAGCGCGAGCAGATGGTCAAGTTGCTCAAGGGCGAGGAGAGCGCGGAGGCGCAGAACCTGCTCAGCCAGCACGCTCAGCCTACCTGGCACGATATCTACAAGCTGCTGCACCAGCTTGACGACGAGGTCAAACGGATTCAGCTGGCGGATCGCCATCACGTTCAGCGCCAACTCCATCAATCCGCGATCTGGAGCACGAGTTTGCTGATACTGGCGGTGTTGCTGGGCGGGGGTCTGACGGGGCTTGCGATATTCACGATGGTGAGGCGTCTGAACGGCGCGATTCGTGTGATGGACGACATAGCGCAGGGCGAGGGTGATCTGACGCGTCGGATGCCGGATCACGGGCGCGACGAGCTGGATCATCTGGGGCGTTCGTTCAATCGTTTTGTGGAGCGGATCCAGCAGGTGGTCTCGCAGGTATCGGGCTCGACGGCGCAATTGGCGGCGGCGGCGGAGGAGCTGTCGGCGACGAGCGAGGAGAGCAGCGAGCAGGTGCGCCGGCAGCAGTCGGAGACGGATCAGGTGGCGACGGCGATGCACGAGATGTCGACGACGGTGCAGGAAGTGGCGCGCAACGCGAGCGATGCGTCGCAGGCGGCGCAGCATGCGGACGGCGAGGCCCGTCAAGGCCGCCAGGTGGTGGGCGAAGCGGTGAAGGCGATCGACACGCTGGCGGGTGAAGTGGAGCGAGTGGCGCAGGCGCTGCACAAGCTGGAGGGCGACAGCGCGCAGATCGGTCGCGTGCTGGAGGTGATCAGCGGAATCTCGGAGCAGACCAATCTGTTGGCGCTGAACGCGGCGATCGAGGCGGCGCGCGCGGGCGAGCAGGGTCGTGGCTTTGCGGTGGTGGCGGACGAGGTGCGCACGCTGGCGCAGCGCACGCAGGACTCGACGGAAGAGATCCGAGGCATGATCGAGCAACTGCAGGGTGGCGCGAAGGCGGCGGTCTCGGCGATGGACGCGGGCCGCGAGCGAGCGAGCCAGAGCGTGGAGAAGGCTCGGGAGGCGGACATGTCGCTGCAGACGATCACGGAGGCGGTGGCGCGGATCAACGACATGAACGCGCTGATCGCGAGCGCGGCGGAGGAGCAGTCGTCGGTGGCGGAGGAGATCAACCGCAACATCAGCAACATCAGCCAGGTGACGGAGCAGACGCTGTCGGGTGCGCAGCAGACGGCGACGGCGAGCGAGGAGCTGGCGCGCCTGTCGGCGGGTCTGCAGTCGCTGGTCTCGCAGTTCAAGATCCACGCGGCATGAGACGCTACCCCATGTTATAAACCGACCGCCAGAAGACACCCGCGCGCAGCCGCCGCCCCACATGGGGCGGCGGCTGCGCGCGCTTTGGCGCGGACGATTGTTCCATACGCCCTCTCTACGACAAGATCACACAACCACGAGGAAATCATGTCAGCGTATCAGCAGTACGGCTCACCGGGATTGTGGGCGCGGATGAACACCATTCAGGGACGGCTTTATTTCTTGGGCGTGGCCTTCATGCTTTTGCTGGTCGCGACCACGGCGCTGAGTCTCTGGGATGCCGATCGCCACATGCTGGCGGAGCGCGAGGGGCAGGTTCAGCGCGAGGTTCAGACGGCGGCCAGTCTCGTGCAGGGGTTCGTCAACCGTGTGCAGTCTGGCGAGATGAGCGAAGCACAGGCCAAGCAGGAGGCGATGAAGGCGGTGGCGAGTCTTCGCTATGGCCGATACGGCTATTTCTGGATCAACGACATGCAGCCGCAGATGGTGATGCATCCGATCAAGCCCGCCTTGGACGGCCGCGATCTGAGCGGGTTCAAGGACGCCAACGGCAAGCCGGTCTACGACGATATCGTCGATCTGGTGCAGCGCAAGGGAAGCGGTTTCATCCATTACGTCTGGCCGTTGCCCGGGCATACGCAGCCGGTGGACAAGGTGGCCTACGTGACGGCAGTGCCCGCCTGGGGCTGGGTGATCGGCTCGGGGCTCTATCTGGTCGACCTCGAACAGGCCTTCCAGGCGCAGATGCTGCAATACGGGCTGGTGGCCCTGGCGGCACTCGTCATCGGCCTCCTGCTCGTGGCCTGGCTCGGGCGGTCGGTAACGCGCCCGCTGGGGCTGGTGACCGAACGGCTGGCCGAGATTGCGGCGGGCGAGGGCGATCTGACGCAGCGACTCGACGAACATCGCGAGGATGAAGTGGGTGCGCTGGCGCGCGCCTTCAATCGCTTCGTGGATCGTATCCAGCAGCTTATCCGGCAGGTGTCGGGCTCGACGGCGCAGCTGGCGGCGGCGGCGGAGGAGCTCTCGGCGACCAGCGACGAGACGCGCGGGCATGTCCGCCGGCAGCAGAGCGAAACGGACCAGGTGGCGGCGGCGATGAACCAGATGTCGGCGACGGTGCAGGAAGTGGCCCGGCATGCCAATGAGGCGGCACAGGCGGCCCGGGCCGCCGATGGAGAGGCGCGGCAAGGCCGTCAGGTGGTCGGACAGACGGTCGGGGCGATAGACGCGTTGGCCACGGAAGTCGAGCAGGCGGCGCAGGTCATACAGGCGCTCGAAAGCGACAGCGAGCAGATCGGTCGCGTGCTGGAGGTGATCAGCGGAATCTCGGAGCAGACCAACCTGTTGGCGCTGAACGCGGCGATCGAGGCGGCGCGCGCGGGCGAGCAGGGCCGTGGATTCGCGGTGGTGGCGGACGAGGTGCGCACGCTGGCCAGGCGCACGCAGGATTCGACGGAGGAAATCCGTGGCATGATCGAGCGCCTGCAGGTGGGTGCCCGAAATGCGGTCACGGTCATGGACAGCGGCCGCGACCGGGCCCACGCCGGCGTCGGGCAGGCACGGGCGGCGGATCAGTCGCTGGATGCGATTACGCGCTCGGTGGCCCGGATCAACGACATGAATGCCCTGATCGCGAGTGCGGCCGAGGAGCAGTCATCGGTGGCGAGCGAGATCGACCGCAACGTCAACAATATCAGCCAGGTGACCCAGCAGACATCGGCCGGTTCCGAACAGACCGCGAGCGCCAGCGAGGAACTGGCCCGTCTTGCGGCCCAGCTGCAGTCGCTGATCGGTCAGTTCCGCATTTAGCGGCAGTCCGGCCCGCGCGGCGTCAGGCAAGCCGCACGGGCCAGGCCGCCGGTATTTTGGCGCTCGGAGTTGTCCGGCTCTGTGGTGCGTTTTTATCTATTTGATTAATAAATCTATTATTGGGTGTGGCTCGGAGTTTGCTTGTGTTTGTGCGCAGGCGTCGCGAACCCGATGATCACGCGCGGCATTCAAGGCTAATCGAACCAGGAGATTTGAAGATGGCAGAGGAAGCACAGCCGGCGAAGAGCGGATCCAAGGTCAAGCTCATCGTGATCGTTTCGGTTGTCGTGGTGCTGGTGCTGGGCTTGGGCATCGGGGCGACGTTGTTTTTCACCGGCGCCTTCTCGAGCAAGGCACACAAGGGCGAAACAGCACAAGCGGAGGCGCCGGCGCCGAAGAAGCCCGCGATCTATCTGTCCATCGAACCCGCGATGGTCGTCAATCTGGGTCCGGACCAGCCGGTGCGCTTCCTGCAGTTGGGGATCGACGTCATGGCACGCGACCAGAAGGCGATCGACGCGGTCAAGGAAAACATGCCAGCGGTTCGCAATCGCCTGATCAGCCTGCTGAGCGGACAGAAATATGCGGTGGTCAGTACCCCGGAAGGCAAGGAGGCCCTACGCAAGCAGGTACTCGCGAGCATCAATGCGGTGCTTAAGGATTCGGGCGACAAGCATTTGATCGAGCAGGTTTACTTCACCAATTTCGTGATGCAGTGACACTCGGCCATGGCCACGAATGACGTTCTGTCCCAGGAGGAAATCGACGCCCTGCTGCATGGCGTCGACAATGGCGGTGTCGACACCACTCCGGACGGAGGAGCGGATGAGGGCGCGCGCGAGTACGACCTGACCAGCCAGGAACGCATCGTCCGCGGACGCATGCCGACCCTGGAGATGATCAACGAGCGTTTTGCGCGCCACTTCCGCATCAGTTTGTTCAACATGCTGCGATTCGCGCCGGAGATCAGCGTCAAGAGTATCCGCATCCTCAAGTTTTCCGAGTATCTGCGCGGCCTGTTCGTGCCGACCAGCCTCAATTTGACGCGCATACGCCCGCTGCGCGGGACGGCCTTGTTCGTGATCGACCCGCAACTGGTGTTCATCTCCGTCGATAACTTCTTCGGCGGCGATGGGCGCTTCCGGGCCAAGATCGAGGGCCGCGACTTCACGCCGACCGAAATGCGGGTGGTCAAGATGATGCTGGACCTCAGCTACAAGGACATGAAGGAAGCCTGGGCGCCGGTCATGCCCCTGTTCTTCGAATACCTCAATTCCGAGGTCAATCCGCAATTCGCCAATATCGTCAGCCCGACCGAAGTGGTGGTGGTCTCGACCTTTCACATCGAACTCGAGGGCGGTGGCGGCGACCTGCACGTGACCATGCCGTATTCCATGGTCGAGCCGATTCGAGACGTGCTCGATGCGGGTATCCAGAGCGATCGCTCGGAGGTCGATGATCGCTGGCTGCGCGCGCTACGCAGCGAAGTGGCGGAGGCGCCGGTGGAGGTGGTCGGTCTGCTGGCTGAGACCGAGCTATCGCTGCGCGAAATCCTGCGCATGAAGCCCGGCGACATCATTCCCTTTGAAATGCCCAAGACCGTCACCCTGCGTTCGGAAGGACTGACGGTGTTGCGCGGGCATTTCGGCACGCACCAGGGATACAACGCGGTGCAAGTGACCGAACACGTGAAACGCGACTACTAGCCTCAGGGGGCAAGCAGATGAGTGCAGACACCAACGAGCCGGAGCAGGACGAAGCCGGCGGCGATCCGTGGGCCGAAGCGCTGGCCGAACAGGCGCAGGCCTCGGGCGGCGAGGGCGACAAGTCGGCCGAGGATGCGGCGGGCGGCAAGGGCGCCCAGCCGGAAACGGATTACGAAAAGGCCGCCTTCGGCCAGCTCGAAGATGCGACCGGCGAACTGGGTGCGCGTGATGTCGAGCTCGGCGGCGACATGAATCTTGACGTGATCCTCGATGTGCCGGTGAGTGTGTCGATGGAGATCGGCCGCACGCGCCTGCCGATCCGCAACCTGCTGCGGCTCAATCAGGGGTCCGTGGTCGAGCTCGACCGCCTGGCGGGAGAGCCGCTTGATGTGCTGGTCAACGGCACGCTGATCGCGCATGGCGAGGTGGTGGTCGTGAACGAGAAATACGGCATCCGCCTGACCGACGTGATCAGTCCCGCCGAGCGCGTGCGTAAACTGCGGTGAAGCAGATGGCGACACGCTGGATACTCTTGGCCGCGGGTCTCGTGCCCGCATCGGCCAGTGCCGGCGATACGGCCGTGCCGGGCGCCGCGGTACCTGCCGTGGGCGCCGGCTATTTCGTGCAGATGTTTCTGGGGCTGGCGGTGGTGGTGGCGGCCATCGTGGCGCTGTTGTGGCTGCTCAAGCGCGTCAACCGGTTGCAGGGCTCGGTTCAGGGGCAGTTGCGCGTGGTGGCGGCGGTGTCCTTGGGCACGCGCGAGCGGGCGATCGTGTTGCAGGTGGGTGATGAGCAGGTGCTGGTGGGGGTGGCACCCGGCCGGGTCAGCCGCCTGCATGTATTGCCCCGTCCGCTGCAGTCACCATCGCCGACCGACGAGAGCGATGCCGGCGGCTTCAAGGCCCGCCTTGCCAGCGCGCTGGCCGGCCGGAGGGCGACATGAAGACCGCACTGCGCCTGCTTGCCTTGCTGGGGCTTGCGCTGCTGCCCTTCGTGGTCAACGCCGCGCCGGTGGGCTCGCTGCCGCTGCTGACGGTGACTCCGGGCGGTAAGGGTGCGGAAACCTATTCCGTGAGCATCCAGGTGCTTGCGGTGATGACGGCGCTGAGCTTCCTGCCGGCGGCGCTGATCATGATGACCTCGTTCACGCGCATCATCGTGGTACTGGCCCTGTTGCGACAGGGACTCGGCACCAGCCAGACGCCCTCGAACCAGATTCTCGTCGGCCTGGCGCTGTTCCTGACCTTTTTCATCATGTCGCCGGTGTTCACGACGGCCTACCAGCAGGCGGTCAAGCCGTATATGGCAGGGGAACTGCCGGCGCAGGCGGCGATCGAGAAGGCGGCGCAGCCCTTCCGCACCTTCATGCTGCGGCAGACGCGCGAAGCGGATTTGGCGATGTTTGCGCGCATCGCCCGTCACGGCAAATTCGAGAAGCCGGCGGATGTGCCTTTTTCCCTGTTGGTGCCGGCCTTCGTCACCAGCGAACTCAAGACGGCGTTCCAGATCGGTTTCCTGATCCTGATCCCATTCCTCATCATCGATCTGGTGGTCGCCAGCGCGCTGATGTCCATGGGCATGGTGATGTTGTCGCCAATGATCATTTCCCTGCCCTTCAAGCTGATGCTGTTCGTGCTCGTCGACGGCTGGACGCTGATCATGGGCACGCTCGCGTCGAGCTTCTATCACTGATGGGGGGAGAGATGACTTCCGACACGATTTTGACGGTGGGCCAGGAGGCGATGAAGGTGGCCATGCTGTTGTCGGCGCCTTTGTTGCTCACGGCGCTGGTGGTGGGCGTGCTCATCGGCATGCTGCAGGCGGCCACGCAGATCCAGGAGATGACCCTGAGCTTCATTCCCAAGCTGATCGCCACGGCCTTCGCGCTGGCGATCGCGGGACACTGGATGCTGACCCTGCTGGTCGATTACACCCGCCAGTTGTTCATGAGCATTCCGGGGCTGATCGGCTGAGGCGCGATGATGACCGTGACGACAGGCGAAGTGGCGGCATGGGTGGGCAGCATCATCTGGCCCTTCATCCGTATCAGCGCCATGTTGCTGGCGGCACCGATGTTCGGCGCCAACACGGTACCGGTACGGGTGCGTCTCGCATTGGCCCTGATGCTCGCCTGGGCGATCCACGGTTTCATCCCGCCGGTGCCGGCGATCGATCCGGTCAGCCTCGAGGGCGCGCTGGTCACCGCCTATCAGGTGTTGATCGGCGTCGCCATGGGGCTGATCGTGCAAATGCTGTTCTCCACGCTGGTTATCGCCGGGCAGTCCGTCGCGCTGAGCATGGGGCTCGGCTTCGCCACCCTGGTCGACCCGCAGAACGGCGTCACGGTACCGGTGGTCAGTCAGTACTACGTGATCCTGGGCACACTGCTGTTTCTGGCCTTCAACGGCCACCTGCTGCTGATCGACATGCTCGTGCGCAGCTTCCACTGGCTGCCCGTCGGCCTCATCGGCATCGATCGCGACGGCTTCTGGCGCGTCGCCACCTGGGGCACGCACATGTTCGGGCTCGGTCTGATGGTGGCGTTGCCCGCGGTGGCGGCGCTGATGCTGGTGAATCTCGCATTCGGGGTCATCACCCGCGCCGCGCCGCAGCTCAACATCTTCGCCGTCGGTTTTCCGATGACCATCATGCTCGGCTTCGTGCTTATCCTGGTCACCTTGCCGGGGCTGGTGCCGCAGTTTTCGCATCTGATGGGGCAGACCTTCATGTTGCTTGCGCGCGTGCTGGGAGGCTGAGCCGATGGCACGCGACGATTTCCAGGAACGCACGGAACAGGCCACACCCAAGCGCCTGCAGGAGGCGCGCGAGCGCGGCCAGGTCGCGCGCTCGCGCGAGCTGGTCACCGCCGCCGTGCTGATCGCGGCTGCGGGAGGGCTGCTGGCGATGGGGCCGATGCTGACGCAAGGGTTGATGGAGTCCATGCGCAGCAGCCTGACGCTCGACCGTTCCCTGATCATGGATCCGGGGGCGCTGTACCCGGCGCTGACCGGCGCCGTGGCGCAGGCCTTGCGCCTGGTCGCACCGCTGCTGCTGCTGCTAGCACTGGCAGCTCTGCTGGCTTCGGTGGTGCTGGGCGGCATCAGCTTCAGCTTCAAGGCCATCGGTTTCCGTTGGGACCGGCTCGACCCGCTGACCGGGCTGGGCAGGGTTTTTTCGGTCAACGGCCTGATGGAGTTGGCCAAGGCCCTGGTGAAATTCCTGGTGGTGGCGGTGGTCGCCGGCATCGTGCTGTGGTTCGAGGGTCCGCCATTGCTGGCGCTCGGCAGCTATTCGCTGCACCCGGCACTGATCGAGACCGGACGCATGGTCGGCTGGTCGTTTCTGGCCTTCGCCGCGAGCATGATCCTGATCGCCGCGGTCGACGCGCCGTTCCAGATCTGGCAGCACGCCAAGCAGTTGCGCATGACGCGCCAGGAAATCCGTGACGAGTCGAAGGAAACCGAGGGGCAACCGGACGTCAAGCGCCGTCAGCGTCAGTTGCAGCGCGAAATCGCGCAGCGCCGGATGATGCAGGAAGTGCCCAAGGCCGACGTCGTGGTGACCAACCCGACGCATTACGCGGTGGCGCTGCGATACGACCATGAACGGATGCGCGCGCCGCGCGTGATCGCCAAGGGGCGGGATCAGGTTGCCGCGCGGATACGGGAAGTGGCCGCAGAGCACGGCGTCACGGTGCAGTCCGCCCCCGGTCTCGCGCGCGCCATCTATTTCCACACGCGGCTCAACGATGAGGTGCCGGCGGCCCTGTATATCGCCGTGGCGCAGCTGCTCGCCTACGTCTACCAGCTCAAGGCCGGCGCGGCCACCGCCGAGGCGGCGCCTGAAATCGAGGTGCCGGCCGAGCTGGCCGTCGCGCCCGACGGGAGGGTTGACTGATGGCCGACGCCGGTAGCGGTACGCTGGGGACGCTGCGGGGGCTGAGCCGTTTCGGCCTGGGCGTGCCGGTGGTGCTGCTCGCCATGCTGGCGATGATCACGCTGCCGATGCCGCCTTTCGCGCTCGACGTGCTATTCACCTTCAATATCGCGTTGTCGATGGTGGTTGTGCTGGTGACGGTCTACGCCAACCGCCCGCTCGACTTCGCGGTGTTCCCCACGGTGCTGCTGGTCGCCACGCTGCTGCGGCTTGCGCTCAACGTCGCTTCGACGCGAGTGGTGCTGCTCAACGGCTATACCGGCACGGCCGCCGCCGGCCATGTGATCGAGGCCTTCGGCGATTTCGTCGTGGGCGGCAACTATGCCGTCGGCCTGGTGGTGTTCACCATCCTGGTGGTGATCAATTTCGTGGTGGTGACCAAGGGTGCCGGGCGCGTATCCGAAGTCAGCGCGCGTTTCACCCTGGATGCGATGCCGGGCAAGCAGATGGCCATCGATGCCGATCTCAATGCCGGGCTGATCACGCAGGACGATGCGCGCAGCCGCCGCGAGGAAGTGGTGCGCGAAGCGGATTTCTACGGCTCGATGGATGGTGCCAGCAAATTCGTCCGCGGCGACGCCATCGCCGGCATCATCATTCTGTTCGTCAACATCATCGGCGGCCTCGTGATCGGCATGGTGCAGCACGGGATGAGCCTGCAGGCGGCAACGCACAACTATGTGCTGCTGACCATCGGCGACGGCCTGGTGGCGCAAATACCCTCGCTGTTGCTGTCGACGGCGACCGCGATCATCGTCACGCGCGTATCGGCGGCCCAGGACATGGGCGAGCAGGTGATGTCGCAGCTGTTCGCCAATCCGCGCGCGCTTTACATCACCGCCGGCGTGCTGGGGCTGCTTGGCCTGGTGCCCGGCATGCCGAACCTCGTTTTTCTGGGTCTTGCCGGTCTGCTGGTGGCCGGCGCGTATCTGATCACGCGCAGCCGTCAGGAAGCGGAGCAGGCCGAGCAGCGCGAGGCCGTGGCCGAGGCCGCCGAGCCGCAGGCGCAGGAGCTGTCCTGGGACGACGTGGCGGCGGTCGACATGATCGGCCTGGAGGTTGGTTACCGCCTGATTCCGCTGGTGGACAAGGCTCAGGGCGGCGCGCTGATGGCGCGCATCAAGGGCGTGCGGCGCAAGCTTTCCCAGGAACTCGGATTCCTGGTCCATCCCGTGCACATCCGCGACAATCTCGATCTCGGCCCGAACACCTACCGCATCAGTCTGATGGGCGTGCCCGTGGGTGAAGCTGAGGTGTATCCGGAACGCGAGCTTGCGATCAATCCCGGGCAGGTATTCGGCGCGGTGGAGGGTATTGCCACGCGCGATCCGAGCTTTGGGCTCGAGGCGGTGTGGATCGATCCGGGCAATCGTGATCAGGCGCAGACCCTGGGGTATACCGTGGTCGATCCGGCCACCGTGATCGCGACTCACCTGAGTCAGATCCTGCAGTCGCACGCGCAGGAACTGCTCGGCCACGAGGAAGTCCAGCATCTGCTCGACAAGCTGGCGCAAAGCGCGCCCAAGCTGGTCGAGAACCTGACGCCCAAGCCGCTGCCGCTCGGTATCGTGCTCAAGGTGTTGCAGAACCTGTTGGCCGAGGAAGTGCCTATCCGCGATCTGCGCTCGATCGCCGAATCCATGGCGGAGCAGGCCACCAAGAGTCAAGACCCTGACGCCTTGACGGCGGCGGCGCGCGCCGCACTGGGTCGTTCGATCGTCCAGCAGATCTACGGGGCCGCGGATGAACTCAAGCTCATGACCCTGGATCCTGCACTGGAACAATTATTGCAAAAGTCACTGCAGGGCGGCGGATTGGGATTGGAACCCGGTCTGGCCGAACAGGTCCGGCAGGCGGTGGCGCAAGCGGCCCATCGGCAGGAACTGGCGGGAGAGCCCGCGGTGCTGGTGGTGTCCCCGGATCTGAGGCCATGGCTGGCCAAATGGTTGAGGCCGACGGTTCGCGGACTGCACGTGCTGGCATTTACGGAAATACCGGAGAACAAGCGCCTGCGCGTCATTGCCACCCTGGGTGGCAACCGTTGAAGCCGACGGTCGGCGGCGAAGGGATGCGGCCCTTGGGTAGGGGCGGGGCGAATGCGGGCGGGAAGCCCGTTGATGGACGATTCAACGAGGAAGCGACGGCATGAAAATCAAGCGCTTTGTGGCCAGCGAGATGCGTCAGGCGATCCGTCTGGTACGCGACGAATTGGGCGCGGATGCGGTCATTCTGTCGAGCCGGCGAGTCGAGGGCGGTATCGAACTGGTCGCGGCCGTCGATTTCGATGCCGAATGGGTCAATGGCGCGGCGCGCGAGATCGCGCCCATCACCGCGCCCGATATGGCGCCGCATGCCGAAAGCGAGCCGTCGTCCGAGGCCGACCCGGTCGAGCGGCCGCACGCCGAGGCGGCGGTACAGGTGCCCGCGCAGGCATCGCCTGCCGGGCTTGCGGACGGGCGGGCGGATGCTCGGACCGTGGCGGCACTGCAGCGCGAATTGGCTTCGATGCGCGGGTTGCTGGAAAACCAGCTCTCGCAACTGACCTGGCGCGAGTTCGCGCGCGAACATCCCAGGCGCGCGGAGGTGGTCAGGCAGTTCGAACGTATGGGCGTCGATCCCGATCTGGCGCGGGAACTGTCCGCAAGGGCGAGTGCGGCGAGCGACGATCGCGAAGCCTGGCGTCAGGGGCTCCAGGCACTCGGAAGTCGGCTGGCGGTCGGCCACGACGAAATTGTGCAGGAAGGCGGCGTGGTCGCGCTCGTCGGCCCCACGGGCGTGGGCAAAACCACCACGCTGGCCAAGCTGGCGGCGCGCCATCTCATTCGTCATGGCCGAGGGCGGGTGGCGCTGGTCAGCACCGACGGCTATAGAATTGGTGCGCAGGCCCAGTTGAACACCCTGGGTCAGCTGCTCGGCGTACCTGTGTACCAGGCGGACGACGCCGATGCGCTGGCCAAGGTCATCGCCGGACAGACCGACAAAAGACTGATTCTGGTGGACACGCCCGGCATTGCGCCGCGCGACGCGCGGCTGGCGGCGGAGTTGCAGGCCCTGGCCGCGATCCCCGAGATGCGTCTGTATCTGGTCCTGGCCGCCAACGCCGCGCGCGACGTGCTCGGCGAGACGGCGCGCCGTTTCGGCCGTGTGCCGCTCAGCGGCGCGATCCTGAGCAAGTTCGACGAAGCCGAGGCCCTGGGTCCGTCGCTGTCGGCATTGATACGCGCCGGTCTGCCGCTGAGTTATCTGGGTACGGGGCAGCGGGTGGCCGAAGATCTCGAGCCGGCCAGAGTGCAGCGCATCGTCAGCCAGGCGCTGGCCTTGGTCAAACGCCGGGAAAGAGAGCCGTCGGCGAACGGCAGGCGGGGACAACACATGGGAAGCGATCGATATGCTTATGTCGGGTGAGGCGGTGGACCAGGCCGAAGGCTTGAAGCGCGTGCGCGAGTCGCGGCCGGTGCGGGTGATGGCGGTGGCCAGCGGCAAGGGCGGCGTCGGCAAGACCAACGTATCCGTCAATCTCGCAGTGGCGCTGGCGGGTCGCGGCCGCGAGGTCATGCTCATGGACGCCGATCTCGGTCTTGCCAATGTGGACGTCATGCTGGGCCTGCAGCCGAGGGTCAATCTTTCCCACGTGATGAGCGGTGAATGCACGCTCGACGAGATTCTGGTCAGCGGCCCACGCGGCATACACGTGGTGCCGGCGGCGTCCGGCATTTCGCACATGGCCGATCTCACCCAGGCGGAACATGCCGGTCTGATTCGCGCCTTCAGCGAATTGAGCCTGCCCTTGGACGTGCTGATCGTCGATACGCCTGCGGGTATTTCGGAGGACGTGGTCAGTTACACGCGCGCGGCTCAGGACGTGATCGTGGTCGTCTGCGACGAGCCTGCTTCGATGACCGATGCCTACGCACTGATCAAGGTGCTCAGCCGCGAACATCAGATCGAGCGCTTCCACGTGCTGGCCAATCGCGTTCGCGACGAGCAGGAGGGCAGCGCCCTGTACCGCAAGATGGCGGCGGTGTGCAGCCGTTTTCTCGATGTGACCCTGCATTATTTCGGCGCCGTGCCCGAAGACCCGCTGCTGCGGCAGGCGGTGCAGCGCCAGGCGGCGGTAGTCGAGCTCTATCCTGGCGGTCCGGCCGGCAGGGCATTCAAGAATCTGGCAGCCAAGGCCGATAATCTACCCAGGCAGATGGGTTCGCGTGGGCATCTGGAGTTTTTCGTGGAGCGTCTGGTGCATGCGCCGGCGCCTGCCGACCTGCAGTGGGCGGATTGAATATGTACCCTGTGCGCGAGGCCGCCGATGTCGACCGCCTGGTGGCCGAGCATGCCCCCATGGTCAAGCGGATCGCCTACCACCTGATTCACCGCCTGCCGCCGAACGTGCAGCTGGACGATCTGGTGCAGACGGGAATCGTCGGTTTGATCGAGGCGGCGAAGCATTACAATGCCGGGCAGGGTGCGAGCTTCGAAACCTATGCGGGTATCCGCGTGCGCGGCGCCATGCTCGACGAGGTGCGTCGAAACGATTGGGCGCCGCGCTCCGTGCATCGCAAGGCGCGTGAAATATCGTCTGCGCTCAGAACGGTCGAAAATCGGCTCGGGCGCGCCGCCCGCGCGACTGAAGTCGCCAGCGAGATGGGCGTGTCGCTGGAGGAATACCACCGGCTGCTGCGCGAAGCGACGGGGTATCAGGTCTTCAGCTTCGAGGAGGCCTTCGGCGACGGTGAGGATGAGGACGGGCACGATGGCGCCCGTACCGGGGATGCGCGAATGTCCGGGCCGTTCGATCAGCTCTCGGGCGAGCGTTTCCGGCAGGCGCTGGCCAGGACGATCGGCTCGTTGCCGGAACGCGAGGCCCTGGTGCTGTCGCTGTATTATGACGAGGAACTGAACTTGCGCGAAATCGGGGAGGTGCTGGGCGTGTCGGAATCGAGAGTGTCACAGATCCACAGCCAGGCACTGATGCGGTTGCGGGCGAGGATGGTCGACTGGCGGACCTGATGGTGCCGCCGGGGTTAGGCAGGTTGAATCTCAAGGAGTGTTTTCGTGGATAAGAACATGCAGATTCTCATCGTGGACGATTTTTCCACGATGCGGCGCATCATCAAAAACCTGCTGCGAGAGCTGGGTTTCAATAATACAGCCGAGGCCGACGATGGCAGCACGGCGCTGCCGATGTTGCAATCGGGGAAATTCGATTTTCTGGTGACGGACTGGAACATGCCGATCATGCCAGGCATCGAGCTGCTCAAGGCCGTGCGCGCCGATCCGAAGCTGGCCAAGCTGCCGGTGCTGATGGTGACGGCCGAGGCACGCCGCGATCAGATCGTCGAGGCGGCGCAGGCCGGCGTTAACGGATATGTGGTCAAACCCTTTTCCGCTGAGACGCTCAAGGAAAAGATCGACAAGATTTTTGAGCGAATCGAAGGTTGAGGCGGATACGGGAGAGACGCAGCCGTGGATAAGAACGAGGACGACAAGCAGGGTGGACCGGGCAACGACGACCGACTGGTGCTGGCGCGCCTGCTCGTGTCCGCCCTGGAAGCTGGCGACGAAGGACCGGTCGGCGATTTGCTGTCATCGCTGGGCGTGCAACAGGATCGAACGCTTTTCAACGAGTTGGGGCGGCTCACGCGCGATCTGCACGAGGCACTGAACAATTTCCGGCTCGACTCGCGGGTGATCGAAATCACGCATGAGGAAATCCCCAACGCTAAAGAAAGGCTCAGTTATGTCGTTACGCTGACAGAGCAGGCGGCGCATCGCACACTGAACGCGATCGAAGACAGCATGCCGCGCCTGACGGAGCTGAGCCAGCGTGCCGAGTCCCTTTCCGAGGGCTGGTCCAAGTTTAAGCGGCGGGAGTTGAGCGTGGAGGAGTTCCGTGAGCTGGGCGGGTCTCTGGACGACTTTCTGGCCGATGTCAAACAACAAATTTCGGCCGTTTCCACTCAGCTTTCGGATGTGATGATGGCTCAGGACTTCCAGGATCTCACCGGTCAGGTGATCCGCAGGGTGATCGAACTGGTGCAGGAGGTCGAGGAGGGTCTGGTCGGTATCGTCAAGGTGGCGAGCGAGCGCCTTCTGAAGATGGAGGGCAAGCAGGTTGCTGAAACGCCAGCCGACGAATCCAGCGGCAAGGGTTTCGGCCCCGCCGTTCCCGGCGTGGACAAGGCAGGTATCGTGAGCGGGCAGGACGAAGTCGATGACCTGCTCTCCAGCCTGGGCTTCTGAACGTCGTGCGCGGGCCGCACGCATGATAACCATATTCCCCAAAGGGCCCAGGAGACGACATGAGCATGGGTGCTGACGACGAACTGCTGCAGGATTTCCTGGTCGAGGCCGGCGAGATCCTCGACGGGCTCGGCGGGCAATTGCTCGAGCTTGAGCAGAATCCAGCGGATGCCGATCTGCTCAACGCGATTTTTCGCGGTTTCCATACGATCAAGGGCGGCGCCGGTTTTCTGGCACTCACGCCGCTGGTTGACGTGTGCCATCACGCCGAGGACGTGTTCAATCAATTGCGCCAGGGTGAGCGCACGGTGGACGGCGACCTCATGGACGTCATCCTCGCCGTGCTCGATGCGTTGAACGTGATGTTCGACAACCTGCGTGGCGGTGTCGCGCCGGAGCCGGCCGAAGACGAACTCATGCGTCGTCTTGCGGATCTGGTCGCGGGCGTTTCGCCGGCCGGCGGCGCGCAGCGTGTGGAAGCTGCCCCCCCGGAGCCGCCGGCCGATGTCGATCCGCCGGCCTCCGGCGACGATGCGGATGCCGCCTTCGAGGCCATGCTCGATGCGACGGGCGAGATGCCGTCGGAGCCTGCGTCCGGCGCAGCGGCCAGCGACGAAATTTCCGACGACGAATTCGAGGCGCTGCTGGATCAACTGCATGGTCAGGGCAAGCATACCGGTGCCGTGAGTGCACCGCCGCCCGCTACGCCGACCCCGGCACCCGGCGCCGCGGCCGCCGATAACGACGAGATCAGCGAGGCCGAGTTCGATGCCTTGCTCGATCAGCTTTATGGCAAAGGGGCTTCTCCGGGTCAAAAGGCGGGTGTGATTGCGTCGCAGGATACGGTGCCTGCGAAACCCGAAGTGGCGGCCGAGCCGGAACCCGCTCCAGCCGCAACGGTGGTGCCGAAGGAAGAGACCGGAGACGCGTCCAGGCAAACGGCCAAGGGTGCCGCACCCGCGCCAACCGCCCGCGCCCCGGCACCGGCAGCCGCGGCGCCTGCGGCGGAAAGTACCGTGCGTGTTGATGTCAAGCGACTGGACGACATCATGAATCTGGTCGGGGAGCTGGTGCTGGTGCGCAACCGCCTGGTGACCCTGGGTACGCAAATCAAGGATGAAACCGTGGCCGGTGCGATTTCCAGCCTCGAGCTGGTAACCACGGATCTCCAGGTGGCGGTCATGCACACGCGCATGCAGCCGATCAAAAAGGTGTTTGGCCGTTTCCCCCGCGTGGTGCGCGACCTGGCCAAGAGCCTGAAGAAGGAAGTGGATCTCGAACTGCGTGGCGAGGAGACCGAGCTCGACAAGAATCTCGTGGAGGCGTTGGCCGATCCACTGGTCCACCTGGTGCGGAATTCCGTCGACCATGGCATCGAAATGCCGGAAGACCGCCGTGCCCAGGGCAAGCCGCCCAAGGGGCGCCTGGTGCTGTCGGCCGCGCAGCAGGGCGACCATATTCTCCTGGTGATCGAAGACGACGGCAAGGGCATGGATGCGTCGGTCCTGCGTGCCAAGGCGATCGAGAAAGGGCTCATAGACGAAACCCTCGCGCAGCGGATGACCGACACTGAATCCTTCGATCTGATTTTCCGGCCCGGGTTCTCCACCAAGGAACAGGTCTCCGACGTTTCCGGGCGCGGGGTCGGCATGGATGTGGTCAAGACGCGGATTGCCGGACTCAATGGCGCCATCGAAATCGATTCGGTGCTAGGCAGAGGCACGCTCATTCGCATTCGCCTGCCGTTGACGCTGGCGATCGTGCCGACCTTGATGGTCAAGATCCGGCAGCGTCCGTTCGCCATTCCCCTCAGCTCGATCGGCGAAATTCTGGATCTGGACCTTACCCAGACCAAGATCGTCGACAATCGCGAGGTCGTGCTGGTGCGCGGCAAGGCGCTTCCGCTGGTGCGCCTCGGCGAATGGCTGGGACTCAAGGGCGGGCGGGGCGCCGCTGGCGTCGACCCGCTTGGGCACGTGGTGGTCGCCTATGTCGACAATCGACGCGTGGGTTATGTGGTCGACGAATTGCTGGGGCAGGAGGAGGTCGTCATCAAGCCGCTGGGGCCGGGGCTGCGCAACGTACCCGGATACGCCGGCGCGACGATTACAGGCGACGGCCATCTGGCCCTGATATTGGATTTGCCGGGACTCATGCGTTCACGCGGAATGGTGGCCTGAACCCCATGCCCGGCATCGGCATCTCTGATTGCAAGGATTGAGAATGAAAGTACGTGTTTTGGTGGTCGACGACTCCGCCTTCTTCCGGCGCGCCGTGCGTGGCATGTTGGAATCCGATCCGGAAATCGAAGTGGTCGCGGTCGCCACCAATGGCCGAGAGGCGGTGGCCAGCGTGGCCGAGCACAAGCCCGACATCGTGACCATGGATATCGAGATGCCTGTGATGGACGGCATTTCCGCCGCGCGACAGATCATGGCCAGTCATCCGCGGCCGATTCTGATGTTTTCCTCGCTGACGCACGAAGGCGCGAAGGCGACGCTGGACGCGCTGGATGCCGGCGCGGCCGATTTCCTGCCCAAACAGTTCGAGGAAATCGCGCGGGATCGGACGGAGGTGGGTCGCGTGCTCTGCCAGCGCGTCAAGACGCTGGCGCGACGTCGGCCGGCGCCACCCCCGCTCGGGACGGCCGGCGCGCGGCCTGTTCGTGCGCCGGTGCGAACGCCGGCGCCGCACGGCCGGATCGGCAAACTGACGCAATGCCGGCTGGTGCTGATCGGCACGTCGACCGGCGGCCCCGTGGCGCTGCAGAAAGTACTCACGGCCCTGCCGGCCGATTTCAGCCGGCCACTGCTGTTGATCCAGCATATGCCGGCCGCGTTTACGCCGGCATTCGCCGAACGTCTCAACGGGTTGTGCAAGATAGAGGTACGCGAGGCCAAGGATCAGACGGCCTTGCGTCCAGGCGTGGCGCTGCTGGCGCCGGGCGGCCTGCAGATGAGCGTGGAAGGCAGCCCCGGTGCGTTGCGTGTGCGTATCAGCCAGAGCCCTCCCGAGCTGCATTACCGGCCCAGCGTGGATGTCACCTTCTCCACCGCCGAGCGCGCCAACCCGGGCAGTAATCTCGGCATCGTTCTGACGGGGATGGGGGCGGATGGACGGGAAGGTGCACGGCTGATGAAACAGAACGGTTCGACCGTATGGTCCCAGGACCAGGCCAGTTCGACCGTCTACGGCATGCCTGCCGCGGTGGCCGAGGCCGGTCTGACGGATCGGGTGCTGAGCCTGGACGAATGCGGCAGAGCGTTGGTCGACGCATTCTGACGACCGGGAAGGGCCAGGCGGCGCACCGCGATGTGCATGCCGGTACCGGCGTGGACGTACCGTTGCGGGGGCGGGAGCCGCCGAGTGGGGCTTCCGCCGTGGCTCACGGCACTCGCTCCGATGGAGTCGATGATTGATGGACGTACTGAGCCTGCTGGGCATCCTGATTGCGCTGGGTGCCGTGATAGGCGGCAATTTTATCGAGGGAGGGCATATCGACTCCCTCCTGCAGTTGACCGCTTTCATCATCGTGGTGGGGGGCACCCTCGGCGCGGTGTTGTTGCAGAGTCCGCTGCCGGTTTTCTGGCGCGCGGTACGCATGGGATTGTGGGTTTTCAAGCCACCGTCGATCGAGCCGGAGCGCCAGATCGAATCCATCGTGGAATGGTGCCAGGTCGCGCGCCGCGAAGGTCTGCTCGGGCTGGAAGGCGTTTCGGATGAACTGGAGGAGCCATTCGCGCGCAAGGGCCTGCAGATGCTGGTCGACGGACGCGAGCCCGAGGCCATTCGCAGCGCGCTGGAAGTCGAACTCGATGCGGCGGAGGAGCAATTGATGCATGCGGCCAAGGTCTACGAGGCGGCTGGCGGATATGCGCCCACGGTCGGCATCCTGGGTGCGGTGATGGGCCTGATCCACGTGATGGAAAATCTCGCGGACCCGTCCAAGCTGGGTGCGGGCATCGCCGTCGCCTTCGTGGCGACGATCTACGGTGTCGGGGCCGCCAATCTGTTCTTGCTGCCGATAGCCAACAAGCTCAAATCCATTATCCATCGACAAAGCCAGGTGCGTGAAATGACCATCGAAGGGCTCGCCGCCATCGCCGAGGGCGAAAATCCGCGAGCCATCGAGGCGAAACTGCAGGGGTATGTGCAATGAGTGGGATGGCCGAGGGATAGCGCGATGGCCAGGCGATCGCGCAAAAAAGCGGCGGAACACGAAAATCTGGAGCGCTGGCTTGTTTCCTATGCGGATTTCATCACGCTGCTGTTCGCATTTTTCGTGGTCATGTACGCGATTTCATCGGTGAATGTGGGCAAGTACCGCGTGCTGTCGGAATCCTTGGTGGCAGCGTTCCACAATGTGCCTCACTCGTTGGATCCGATTCAGGTCGGCAAGGTGGCTGCCACCGGACCGCCGGCCACCACGCCGATGCAAAATTTTCCTGCGCCCATGGAAATGAAGGGTTTGCCTCAGACCATGATGCCGGCCCCGGTGTTGCCGCCACGCCAGGCGGCCGCCTTGCGTTCGGCGCAGGCGCCGGACGAGCAGCTGGCGAATACCGAGGCGGCGATACGGGCCATGGGTAAGGAAATCCAACGGCGTCTGGGCAATCTCATTGATCAGAAACTCGTGTCGGTGAACATCCACCGGCTCTGGATCGACATCAAGATCAACACGGATTTCCTGTTCTCCAGCGGCAGCATCCAGATGCCGTCGTCCGCGACCAGTATCATCAAGGAAGTGGCGAGGGCGCTGGCGCCGTTGCCGAATCGTATTCAGGTTGAGGGTTTTACGGACGATATACCTATACACAGCCTCGAGTTTCCGTCGAACTGGGAACTGTCGGCCGCCCGCGCAGCGTCGGTGGTGCGTCTGATGGCGGAGTTCGGCGTCGCACCGCAACGAATGGCTGCGGTGGGCTATGGGCAGTACCGACCCGTTGCAAGCAATGCGACGGCCGCCGGTCGCAGTCAGAATCGCCGCGTGGATCTGGTGGTGCTGGCTTCCGGCAAAACACTGGAGCAGGCGGGAGCTGCCGGATCTCCCGCGCTCTTCCAAAGACCTGGCCGTGGCGCGCAAAACGGCGCCGTGAAGGAAAATGCGAAATGAATATCGTGGCAGTGGCCAATCAGAAGGGCGGAGTGGGCAAGACGACCACCACGGTCAGTCTGGGCGGCTTGCTCGCGAGGGCCGGCGAGCCCGTGCTGCTGCTCGACCTCGATCCGCACGGCTCGTTGACCAGCTATTTCGGTTACAACCCGGAGGGCTCGGAAAACGGCCTGTATACCTTATTTCAGCGCCGTGCACAGGGGCAGGCGCTCAATCCCGCCGAGCTGGCCGTCGACACCTCGGTCGAGGGTGTGTCGCTGCTCTGCGCCAGCACCGCCATGGCGACCTTGGATCGGCAGTTGGGTGGTCGCGAGGGCATGGGTCTGGTCGTTGCCGAATCCCTGGCCATGCTGCGGTCCCGCTATTCATGGGTGCTGATGGATTGCCCGCCGATGCTTGGCGTGTTGATGGTGAATGCCCTGGCGGCCTGCCAGCATCTGCTGGTGCCGGTGCAGACGGAATTTCTGGCGCTCAAGGGGCTGGAGAGGATGCTGCGCACGGTCGGTATGGTGCAGCGTTCGCGTACGCGTCCTTTGGACGTCACGCTGGTACCCACGTTGTTCGACCGGCGTACCCGCGCATCGATCGAGACCTTGCGGCAGCTGCGGGGAGACCATCCTGATGAGATCTGGCCGGGCGTAATCCCAGTGGACACGCAATTCAGGGAGGCCAGCAGGGCCGGTCAGCCGTTGACGACGATGAAGCCGTCGGCGCGGGGCAGCAAGGCCTACGCGCAGCTGTTGGAATGGTTGTTGGCGCAGACGCCGCTTGGCGGTAAGGCGGCACCGCTGCGCGAGGCGAGCCGTGGATAAATTGACGCAGAAAGGGGCGCTGTTCAATCAGGAGCTGGCCCTGAGCGCCTACCTGGATGGATTGCTGAAGGTGCCAGAGCCGGAAGTCGCGCCGGCCGCTGTTGCGGCGCCCGTGGCGGAGGTCGTGCAGCTGCCGTCGTCTCCGGCAACGCCGCTGCCGACCGCACCGGCCGTCAAGCCCGGCATGGCGCTGGTGCCCGCCTTCGAGGCCCAGGCGGCGCCGGCAACGCCGGCCGCCGATACACGTACGATCCCCGAGTGGGCGGAAGGCGGATTCGAATGCCTGCTGTTCTTCGTCGGCGGACTCAAGCTCGCCGTGCCCCTGGTGAAACTGACGCGCATCATTCCCTGGGGCGAACATGTCACGCAAACTCCGGGGCGGCCGCCTTGGTTCATGGGTTTGATGCCCTTCGACGGGCGTCAGGCCGGCATTATCGATACCGCCAAGCTGGTGTTTCCGCGCGATCGCCTGTCGCAGCGGGAGCAGCGCATACGGGACGGCAGCGAGGATGAGGCCTATAGTCGTATTCTGATGGTTGAAGAAGGGCGCTGGGGGCTGTGCTGCGACCGAGTGGATACGGTGGTGTCGCTGCAGGCGGATTCGGTGCACTGGCGGACGGAAAAGACTGCCAGGCGCTGGTTGGCGGGTACCGTGACCAGCCAGATGTGCGCCCTGCTGGATATCGAGGCCCTGGCGCTCGATATTGTCCGCGGCGGGTAAGGATAACGAATTGGGGTGCGAAAACACGCACGACGGGTGAGGATTGGACGATGACCGATAAAAACGAGGTCCACAAGGTGGACGAGTTGCAATGCGTGACCTTTTTCCTGAGCGGCGAGGTTTATGCCCTTGACGTCATGCGCGTGCAGGAAGTGCTGCGCGTCGGGGAGATTTCGCCGGTACCGGGCGCGCCGGAGTATGTGCTTGGGATCATCAATCTGCGCGGCAACGTGGTGACGGTGATCGATGCGCGTCAGCGTTTGGGGCTGGAATTTACCGAGCCGGGCGAGTCCAGCCGGATCATCGTGCTGGAGGCGGCCGGACAGGATGTGGGCATTCTGGTCGACGGCGTGGCCGAGGTCGTGCGCATCCGCCAGGACGAGATCGACCCCAGCCCGAGCGTCGGCAACGAGGAGGCTGCCCGCTACATCCAGGGCGTCGCGTCGCGTGACAAGGAGTTGATCATCGTGGTCGATGTGGAAAAGCTGCTCAACGAGGAAGAATGGGCCGAGCTGGCCGCGATGTAAGCGGTATGATGGCGTGGCGGACGAAATCGAACCCCTGCATCCCTCGGTGCCTGCCGATACCCGCAGGCGCCCGGCGACGCCACCGGAGCGCCGCCGCAAACCGCGCCATTCGCCACCGTCCCCTCCCGCCAGGGAGAATCGTCCGCCGCCGGAACCGGGTCACATTGATGAATATGTCTGAGCGTGGTGCATGCATATCGATTGGCTGAGCGTGCTGGTTGCGCTCGATTTGATTTATTTCCCGGTCGTGGCGATTTGGGCAGCCTGGCAGGTGCTCAAGCTTCGCGGCGAGCGCGAGGCCGGGCGAACGCGATTGGCGATCATTCAGTCCGAACTCGACTCGCTGCGTCAGTCGATTCAGGAGACGCGCCAACGCGATACCGAGCTTGAAGAACGCTTCGACACGCTCTACAGCCGCTTGCGCGAGCGTGTCGACAGCCAGGAACTGCGGGCGCAGGCGACGGGCGGCGCGCATGTGCAGGCGCTCAAGCTGCTCGAGCGAGGTATGTCCGCGGACGAGTTGATGACGGTGTGCGGACTGTCGCGTGGAGAGGTGGACCTGCTGCAGGCACTGCATGCCGCCGGCGCCGGACGCGCTCAACCGCCCGATTCGGGCTGATCGCCAGTCATATCCTCTTCGGCAGTCTCTGTCCGCAACGGCAGATCCTGACCGCTGAGACGATAGGCAAAGGCCAGTACTTCGGCGACCGCAACATAAAGCGCTTCTGGAATTTCCTCGCCCAGCGGTACTTGCGCGAGTACCTGGCACAACTCCGCATCCTGGCGTAACGGCACTTGGTGGGCTTGCGCGAGTTCGATGATGCGCTTGCCGATCTCGCCGCGTCCTTTAGCGGTGATTTTCGGTGCGCCTTCGCCATCGTACCGAAGAGCGACGGCCAGGCGATGCAGCGTGGTGGGTGGCAGCGGCTTGCGTGTCATGCGCGCGTATCCACCAGGCCGTTCAGAGGGCTTTTCCCGTGACCGCTTCGCGGCGCTTCGCCACGATGGCTTTGCAGCACGCCGGTGGCGAGTCCGTGGGCCGACCATGCCCTGGCAAGATCCGGCAGCGCTTTGGCGATGCGCGCCGCGGTAGCGGCGTCAGTCGACCAAAAATGTGCGGAGAGCGTATTGTGCCGGCTGGTGACATAGGCATCCAAAGGGCCGGTACGCGGCAAATCCAGGTGCAGACGCACGTTCCAGTTCGGCCCTGATTCGGCATCGGTGCTGCCCTTTTCCTCGGTTTCCACCTCGAGCTGAACGGTATGGAAACCGTCGGCATGGGTACGTACGGGTAGTTCGAGCGACCAGTACACCGTATTGCCGCTGGGCGACTGGCTTTGCAGCTGATTGAGTCCGATGCGGCCCATGAGGCCTTCGGCGAGCTGGCGCGGTGCGCCGGCCGCACTGCCTTGGACGGGCAGGGCCGAGAGCAGACGTGCGGCCGCAGCCTTGATGTCCTGGGGCGCTGGCGGCGTTCCTGCTGCCAGACGGGATTCGAGCAACGTTCCGGAGCTGAGGATGGCTTGTTTGAGCCCGCTGCCGGTGGTGAGTTGTGCCGGCGTGGGGAGGCTGCCGAGCAGTTCCCGTGCAGGCGCGGCGGCGGTCGTCGGCAATTGCGGCAGCAGCTTCGATAGGCCGCGCAAGGCGACATCGAGTGCCTGCTGAGCAGGCAGGAGATTCCTCAGGGTTTGGGCGACGGTGGTGGTCGGCGCCGTGACGGGAGCGCTTGTTGTCGGCGCTCGTGTCAGGATGATTTCCTTGCCGGCGCGCTGAACGTTAAGGCGCAGTGATTCGCCGGTCTGCAACGGGGTTTGCGATCTGACCGGGATCTGCAGGTTGCCCACCTGCAAACGTGCCGGCCCGCCGCCGGCCTGTGCTGGCGTGCCTTCGATCACGAGCGCGCTCAGCACCTGCCCCACGCGCCATGCGGCAAGCTGTGCCCGGGGTGCGGCGCTGCTTTGGGTGAGCTGCTGGTTGTCGACGCGTATGCCGAATTCCAAGGCTGTCTGCCTCCCTGCGTGGGCGAGCCTTGGGGGCGGAGCGGTCATGCCCGCATCATCGGCGAGCGATCCGGTCCGTCAGGGCCTCAGCTCAGAAATTCGCGAATGCTGGCAATTTCCTCGGCGGCATCTTCCAGTACCTGCAGCGAGCGATCGGATTCGGGGTCCGCGAGCCCCAGTTTCCGGAAGGCCGGGATCTCGGTCAGCGAGGATGCCGGCAGCGGCCGATCGTTGCGCAGATCGGCGTACAGCCGGGCGGCGATGATGATGTCGCACAGGTCGGTCGGCAGGTCGGGGTTACGCATCCATTGCTCGCCTTCTTCGACGGCGATCACCACATCGTGCTCGAATCCCCATTCCTTGAGCAGCACGCCGCCGACCATCGGTGAAAGCCGTGCGATGGCGAGCTTGAGTTCGTCACCGCTGGTTTCCAGGCTTTCCGAAAACAGCAGGATGGGTACCGCGCCTACGCGATGCATGAGGCCCGCGAGCAGGGCATGGTCGGGGTCTAGCACGCGGGAATGGCGGGCGACGATGTAGGCGGTTGCGGAGACTTCCACGCTGGTTTCCCACAACATCTGCATTTGCCGGGCGGTCTGTGGCGAACGGGCCTTGAACACATTGTGCATTGTGATGCTGATCGCCAGGCTGGCGGTGCGCTTGAGACCGAGTCGAGTGATGGCTTCGCGCACCGAGCCGACCGCGCGCGTGCCACGGTAGGCAGCGCTGTTGGCGGCCTGCAACAGGCGGGCGGTGAGCGACGGGTCGACCTGTATGACCTTGGCAAGGTCATTGAGACTGGTCTCCGCATCGGCGGCGAGTTCGCGGATGCGTATGGCGATTTCGGGCATGCTCGGCAGTTGCATGCGCCCATCGCTAAGTGCCTTGTAGAAGCGTTCGAGCAGATCGCTTTCGACCGTGGAAATGCTTTGCTCGCCGACATCGTAGGCGCCGCCGTCGCCTTCGGCCGCGACGGCCTCTTCCACAGCCTTACGTGCGATGCTCAGCAGTCGGGTGGATTTGAGAGTGGTTGCATAGTCCACATCATCGCCATCGGCAAACAACGGCTGCTGCAGCCGTGCGGCATCCACTTCGGGGTCGATGGTCTCGATTACATCGTCGCCGCGGATCAGTTGCATGCTGCCTTCGAGCACGAAGCTGACCCATCGTTCGCGGTTGCGTGCAGGCAGGCGCTTGCCGGCGTCGAGGGTGTCGACGCGCGACGCCGCCAGCAGGTTTTGATGGGCGGCTTCGCTGAGCCGGCTGAGAGGCGCCAGGCGGCTGAGCTGTTCGATGGATACGTCCGGATTGGGCATGGATTGGCTAATCGGCGGCGCGCTCGTGGCGGGTGTGGGATCAGGCGGGGGCCATATGCCCCCGGCCGTGATTATCTCCCCTGCGTGGTGTGTTCGTGAAGTACCTTGAGGATGGTCTCGGCGAACTCATTGGGCTGGAATTTCGGCAGAAAGGCCGTCGCGCCGACACGATCCACCATGGCCTGATTGAAGGATCCGCTCAGGGATGTGTGCAGGATGACGGGCATGTCCGCCATCCGCTTGTCGGCGCGGATGCGGCTGCACAGGGTGTAGCCGTCCATGCGCGGCATCTCGATATCGGACACGATCATGTCGAACCCGCGTTCCGTGCCGCCGGACGCTGCGATGGCTTCAAGCTTGTCCAGCGCCTCTCGACCATCGTTGGCGAGCGTGACCTGCATGCCGAGCTGCTCGAGTGTCCTCCGTACCTGAAGCCGGGCGACCGACGAATCGTCGGCCACCAGCACAGAGGGCGCGGTGTCGTCATTGCCCGTTTCCTTTTCGCGGATATCATCCGAGAGGTCGGTGTTGACGCCCTGTACATCGGCCAGGATGCGCTCGACGTCCAGGATTTCGATCAACTGGTCTTCGTATTGGGTTACGGCGGTCATGTAGTGACCCGAGCGGCTGCCCTTGGGTGGCGGCAGCACGGATTCCCAGCTGATGTTGATGATGCGCTCCACCGAGGCGACACGGAAACCCTGAACGCTGCGGTTGAACTCGGTGACGATGACGAAGCTTTCCTCGCCCGCGGCCACGCCGCGTCGCCCCAGGGGGCGGGCGACCTCGATGATCGAGGTCGGGCGGCCACGAATATTGGCGATCCCGAGTACGTAAGGGTGAGCCTGCGGCACGCCCTTGAGTTTTGGCAGCGGGATGATTTCCCTGACCTTGAAGACGTTGATGGCGAATATCTGCTGCCGATCCAGTCGGAACAGCAGGAGTTCGAGCCGGTTCTGTCCCGCGAGTCGGGTGCGTTTGTCTACGGCGGTGAGGATGTCGGTCATACGGCCCCTTGATTCGGCTAGTTGTCCTTATACCGATATTGTCGGCAGCAACCCATAGGAGTTTAGAAGCTCATGAGCAACCTGGCGTTGAATCTCTCTTGTCGGGCGATGGCCCGCATATTGCTAAACAGTATACAGATCGGTGCCGGTGTCCGAGGGGCGCGCGGTATTTCGTCAAAATCATGACGTATTGGGGATCGGAGGGGGCTGCGAGTGTCGGGAAGCTGTCGATTTATCGGGTTCCTGTTGGGTGCAGGGCTGTCCCTGCTGGCGGTTTCCGTTTCGGCTGCGAGCAGGGTCGAGCCGCATGCGCGCATACTGGCGGCAGCCAAATCCTATGCGCTGGCTGAGGCTAAGCTTTCACTGACGGGTGCCAAGATTCAGGTATCGGCCTCGCCGATCGATAGCAGGCTGACCTTGCCGGCCTGCGTGCAGGGGCTCAATGCATTCAAGCCCAGTGGTGGGCGCATGATCGGCAACGCCGTGGTCGGCATACGTTGTGACGGACCACATCCATGGACGCTATACGTGCCTGTCCGGATTTCGGCGCGACTTGCGGTGGTGGTGGCGACAAGGCCGTTGAGCAGAGGCGCTCAACTGAGCGCCTCGGAGCTGGGCTTGGCGGAGCACGATCTGAGCGGGCTGGCCTATGGCTACTTGACCGCCAAGTCGCAGGCGGTGGGGCGCATGCTGACGCGCAGCGTGTCGGCGGGACAGGTGGTACAGCCGGGGATGCTGGCGCAGCCGCTGTTGGTGCACCGAGGACAGACCGTGACCATCGTCTCCGCCGCAGCCGGGATCGAGGTGACATCCCAGGGGGTGGCGCTGGCTTCCGGTTCGCGTGGCCAGCTGGTCAAGGTGCGGAACAGCGAATCGCAGCGGATCGTGCAGGGCGTGGTCAGCGGTCCCGGGCGCATCAGAATCGATGGCTAGCGGCTTCCATGCTGGTCGTGGCGGATGAATAGGGCTAAAGTTTCGTCAGGCTTGGTCGATAAGACTGGCATCGGCAGAGGCGATTGCCGCACGCGAGGCGTTTGACGCCATGCGTGTTGGCAAAGGCAACGGGTGATTGCATGAACATCGATCTCAAGAACGTCCCGCAGCAAGGCGGTACCAAGGGTGCGGGAGAGACGGCTGGCCCGTCATCTCGTACGGCGGTGCAGCAGGGCGCGCCGAGGGAGTCGGCCGGAGCCGCTCAATCCTCGGGAGCCCCCGCCGCTTCCGGCGATTCGGTCAGTCTGACGCGTGGCGGCCAGCAGCTGGCGCAGCTGCAGGCTGGATTAGCGCAACAGCCGGTTGTCGACAAGCAACGCGTGGCCGAGCTGCGGCAAGCCATCCAAAGCGGTCAGTACCATGTCAACCCGGGCCAGGTGGCGGACAAGTTGCTGGGTTTCGAAGGGCAGGCCAAGCAGCGCTCCTGATCCATGCGTGACGGCTCGGGCAGCCTCGAACGGATGGCGGTGCCGTGAACAAAGACGAATCCATGTTGTTGTCGCTGCTCTCCGAGGAAGTCTCGGAGATGGAGCGCTTGCGCGCGTTGCTTGAGGCCGAGGCCGAGGCGCTGCAGGGGTTGCAAGCCGATGCACTGCTGCAAATGGTGGAAACCAAGGCAGGGCTGGTCCAGGCGCTGGAACGGCTCGGCGCCCGACGTGCGGAGTTGCTTGTCCGTATCGGTTGCGCCAGCGATCCGCCAAGCCTGAAGCTTTTCATGGCGAATGCGCCCGCGCCCATTGCGACGGCCTGGCAGGCGCTGGTGGCGGAAACGGGGCGCTGCGAATCCCTCAATCGTCGCAACGGCGCGCTCAATCAGAGCGGCCAGCGGCAAGTGTTGCGGCTGATCAGGGTGTTGCGCGGCGAGCCTGTCGAGCCGCCGACATACGGTCGAAAGGGCGATCCCGGGGTTGGTGGCGGCCAGCCGCTGGCCAAGGCTTGAGGCGCGGCGCCGCTCAGCGACGCCGGTACGCGCTTCCCGGGCTGAAACGCACGAGTTCAAGCAGGTCGCTTGCACTGCTCGCGGTTTCTGCGGCGCCAAGGAACAGGTATCCGCCAGGGTTCAGGGCTTGCCCCAGTCTTCTCAGGATGTCTTCCTTCGCGGTCGCGGAGAAATAGATCAATACATTGCGGCAGAAAATCACGTCGAATCGCCCCAGCGTCGCGTAGCTTTGCATCAGGTTGTATTCGCGGAAACTGACACGTGCGCGAACCTTCGGGGCGATTTCCCAGCGTTCGCCCTTGTTCACGAAGTAACGTTGTCGCTGGTCGTCCGTCAACCCCCGCATCATGCTGAAGCTGTCGTAGCTGCCGACCTTCGCTTCATCGAGTATCTGCTTGGAAACGTCCGTTGCGATGATCTGGACGTTGGACAATGGCAGGCCAGGGTGCGTGCGCAGGCTTTCGTCGACCGTCATGCTTAGCGAATAGGGTTCCTGCCCCGAGGAGCAGGCGGCCGACCAGATGCGGATCGGGCTGCCCTTGCGCGCGAGTTCCGGCAGAATCTGATCGCGCAGGCTGTTGTATGGGTGCTGATCGCGAAACCAGGAGGTTTCGTTCGTCGTCATGGCCTCGACGGCTTGCCGGGCAAGCTCGCGGTCATGCGGCAGCCGTGCCAGCAACGCGCTGATGGAAGGCAGGCCAGCCTCGCGTGCCATGCGGTTGAGACGGCTGACCACGAGGTAGTGCTTGTTGTCGCCGAGGACGATGCCGCAGGCGTCCGAGAGGAATTTGCGGAAGGTATCGTACTCGGCCTGCCCCAGCTTCTCCTCAGCCATGTCCGCAGCTTCCCCTGTGCCGTCGTATACGGTCGAGATCAGTCATTGTCGAACTGCTTGCGCAACTGCTCCCGTTCAAGATAGCTGACGCTGCGTTGCACTTGGCGCTGGGCGTCCGCAGTCAGGTTGCGGAACGCGAGTCCCACCTGGGTATTACTGTTGTCGGCAGAGGCGCGCACGTGGCGGATCTCGGTGTCGGCCACGATAGTGCCTTCGCCGGGCAGCTCGACTTCGCATTGCGGCACGACCGTGCCGGGTTGAATGCCCTGTCGGATGAGGGCCGGCAATATCGCGGATACGCCGCCCACCGAGAGGTCGCGCAGTTGCCCGGCCAGAGGGTTGACGGCTTCGGGCGAACCGAGGCGCACGCTGGCTTTGATGCCGAGCGCGACATTCACCCGATAGCTGGTGCGGCGCTGTTCGTAGCGGATCGCTTTCGGCAGGCGCGCGCGATGGAAGGGGATGCCGTTCTCGCTTCCGGATTCGAGTATCTCGGATTCGAAGGCGAACTTGACGCCCTTGAGCTGCCCGAGCAGCCAGATCCTGGTGTTCGGCATGATACTATCGTTGCCTTCGCGTGGTACAAATTCATCAAGCATGAAAAGGCCGCTGCCACTGCCTTCGCTATCTTCGAGTATGGCCGTGCTGAAGGCCTGCTCACCCTCGTCGGGTATGAGGGTTACCATCGCGCGATCCTCGTGAATCTCCCGCAACAGGCGTGAGATGCGCGGCGGATGGGTGATGATTTCGTAGTGATTTTCGAACAACGAAGGCTCGAGCTTGGCTGTGCGCATAAGTGTGCATTCTGGAAACGCGTTCACGCCATCTTAGCCGAAAATCATGGGCGGGTGGGTCCGGCCATCACGAAACGTATTCCCTCACGCAATTGCGTCCGTCTGCCTTGGCCCGATACAGCGCACGGTCGGCCCTCTCGATGAGGGACTGGGGGGTGTCGTGGTCGTGCAGCGCGCTCAGACCGATGCTGATCGTAGGCGATATGTCGCGCCCGTCGCTCATGCGGCAGCTGTGCTGATCCACATTGTGGCGTAACCGTTCCGCCACATGGCCTGCCCTCGTGGCATCCGTGTTGACCAGCAGGACCGCGAATTCCTCGCCGCCATAGCGGAATACCAGGTCGAAGTCGCGCACGGTGCTGCGGATGATGTTCGCGATACAGATGATGACCTGATCGCCGCTCTGGTGGCCGTGGCTGTCGTTGATGCACTTGAAGTGGTCGATATCGATCATCAGCAGGCTCGCCTGCCGGGATTCGCGATGGCTCAGGCTGATTTCGCGCTGGATCTGGGGATACATGTTGGAGCGGTTGCCCAGCCCCGTCAGCGGGTCGGTGAACGACGTACGCAGCGCTTCCTGGTAGCGGAGCGCATTGCGCAGCGGGTAGACCAGCAGGCAAAGCATGTCTTCGAGGCCCATGCTCTCGTGCTCGGTGAAAGGACGGGCCCTGTAGACCAGCAGTTCGCCGAGCTGTTCCGCATCCACGACCAACTGGTAGGCAAGCGCGTGCCGGTTGGTGTGTCCGGACTGGCAACGAATTGCCGAGTCCTGCGGCCCCGTGTAGCTATATCCGTCAATGGCCAGCTCGCCGGAGATCAGCGAGGTGAAGTGGGCCAGAAGTTCCTCTATGTCCAGTGTCGCCTGCAGCCGTAGCAAGGCATCGAAAACGCCGGGCGAGGGCGTGTCGCCTCCCGTGGAGTGCGCAGCCTGGCCTTGTGCTCTTGGGAATCGGAATATCGCCATGGTCTCGGGATCGCATGAGTTTGCGATTAGTTATGCGAATTCTGTGCCATAAGTGATGTTCGTGATCTCTTGCCATATAAATCATGTGCTTGTGGCGTTTTTGTGTGTTTCGGCAATAAGTTTGTCAGTCGATTGACGTGGATATCCATACCATAGTTGTCGTGTGTCAATATGTCGACATCAATCGCGGCATTCCGGCGGGTAAGGCGTACTGCGGATGCGGTCGTGCTCGTGTTGGCGGTAGTGGACGAAGCGATCCACGTCGGTGAAATGCATGAAGGGGTTGCAGCGTGCCTGTTCCTCCAGTGTGGTGGTGGATTTCTCTGCATAGTCGTGGCCAGGTCGGATGCGGGTGTTCGACGGCAGCGCTTCGCGCAGGTGGCGCAGGGTGTGAAACATGGCTTCCGGGTCGCCTCCCTTCATATCGCAGCGTCCGCAGCCGAACACGAACAGGGTGTCGCCGGTGATCAGGTCCTCGCCCAGGCGGTAGCAGGCCGAGCCGGGCGTGTGTCCGGGGGTGTGCAGCACCTCGATACGGGTGTCGCCGAGTTGGAAGCTGTCGCCGCCGTGATGCAGGTTCGGGCGGGCAAGGGGATGGCCCCAGAATGCGGCTTCCGGCTTGAGCAGGTGTATCTCGGCGTCGTGTTCACGCAGCAGTTCATCGACGCCGTTGATGTGATCGTGATGGCTGTGGGTCAGCAGGATGTCCGTGATGCGCATGCCTTCGGCCTCGGCACATGCCCGTATGGCTGGCACATCCCATGCGGGATCGACCACGGCGGCGCGGCCGCTGGCCTGGTCATGAATCAGATAGATGAAATTTTCCATTGGGCCGAGGGCGAGGGTGTGGAGCCGATAGCCGGCGTCACGGGTCATGTGATCCTCCTTGTGGCGGGGTGGGCGGTCGCTTGTATAGACGCCGCACATGCCGAACAATTCAGGTTTTGCGGGGTGCCTATGCGAGAGACAGGACGCTGTCGATGAGCGAACGTCGAGACTGCGACATTCTGGCGGGACCGCGCAAGGGCCGGGGTGCCGTTTCCAATCCCGATGGTCGATACGAGTCCCATCGCCACGAGCGGGTCGCGGACGACTGGCCAGGCGACGACGAGGTGCCGCCGCCGCTGCGTACCACCCTGGGTATCGACACGGCGCGTAGCGTGATCGCCTACAACGATTCTCCCGACGTGGCCTTCGATCGCTCGGTCAATCCCTACCGCGGCTGCGAGCATGGGTGCAGCTACTGCTTTGCGCGACCTTCGCACGCTTATCTGGGGCTGTCGCCGGGCCTTGATTTCGAAACCCGTTTGTTTCACAAGCCGGATGCGCCGGCGCGTCTTGCCGAGGAGCTGCGCGCGCCACGCTATGCGTGCGCGCCGATCGCCCTGGGCATCAACACCGATGCCTACCAGCCGGTGGAGCGTCGTAGCGGACTGACGCGCAGACTCATCGAAGTGCTTCGGGCATATCGCCACCCGGTGTCGATCGTCACCAAGTCCGCACTCGTCGAACGCGATCTCGACCTGCTGTCGGCGATGGCGGCCGAGGGCCTCGCGCAGGTATTTCTGTCGATCACCACCCTCGACCCTGCGTTGGCGCGTGCGCTGGAGCCGCGCGCCGCGACGCCGCTCAGACGCCTGGAGACGCTGGCGCGGTTGAGCGAGGCCGGTGTGCCCTGCGGGGTGTTGTTCGCGCCGGTGATCCCTGCGCTCAACGATCACGAGCTGGAACGTGTGCTGGCGCGGGCCCGCGAGGCGGGTGCCAGCGCTGCCGGCTACGTGATGCTGCGACTGCCGGGCGAGGTCAAGCCCCTGTTTGCGGAATGGCTGGAGACGCACGTGCCGGGGCGCGCGGCGCACGTATTCAGCCTGCTGCGACAAATGCACGGCGGACGCGAGTATGCCGCCGATTTCGGCGTGCGCATGCGGGGGCGGGGGGCCTATGCCGAACTGGTGGCGCAGCGTTTTCGCGTGGCCGCTCGACGCGAGGGCCTGGATCGAGGCCTGCCGCCATTGGACTGCAGCCGCTTCCGAGTACCGGCGCGCGCGGGCGACCAGTTCGACCTGTTCTCGTCGGACGATCATTGATAGTAATTCGCTATCACTAAAATAAAAACAATCCATTTTGTTAATTTATCCGCCTTTCGTATCCTGTCGTCGTGGGCTATGCATGGGCATGCGCCCCGACCCCAAACCGGATTCAGGGAGGTCATATGTTCGAGAATCGAGAGGGGCAGCGTGTCCCCGAGGTGGTATTCAAGACGCGACGCGACAACGAATGGGTGGACGTGAACAGCCGTGATATCTTCGCCGGCCGCGATGTCGTGGTGTTTTCGCTGCCGGGCGCCTTCACGCCCACGTGCTCGTCGAGCCATGTGCCGCGCTATGACGAGCTGGCACCGGTGTTCCGCGCCTGCGGCATCGACGAGATCGTATGCATATCGGTCAACGATGCCTTCGTCATGAATCAATGGCGCGAGGATCAGGCGGCGCACGCGCTGACCTTTTTGCCGGACGGCAACGGCGAATTCACCGAGGCCATGGGCATGATGGTCGACAAGCGTTCGCTCGGCTTCGGTCGCCGCTCATGGCGGTATTCGATGCTGGTGCGCGACGGCTTGATCGAAAAGATGTTCGTCGAACCGGCGGTCGAGGGCGATCCCTTCGAGGTTTCGGATGCCGATACGCTGCTCGCCTATCTCGACCCTTCGGCGCGCAAGCCGGACGACGTCCTGGTGTTCACTCGACCGGGCTGCCCCTACTGCCTGCGCGCGAAAGGCTTGCTGTCCGAGTACGGTGTGCCGTACGAGGAGATTCGGGTAGGCGAGGGCATCGGCGTTCGCGGCGTGCGTGCGGCCACGGGCCGCGACACGGTGCCGCAGATATTCGTAAACGGCGCGTATCTCGGCGATTCCGAGGCGTTAGCCGGCTGGATTGCGGCGCGCGGGGCGCAAGCGGCATAAGATGCGGCCGGACCGATGCGGTCCGGCCGCTTGTTTCAGCAGGGTTCCACGCAGCTCATCGGGGCGTCGAGGATCGCGCGCGCCAGCACCTCGATGGCCTCGGGCCGCGGAAAGCCGTTGCGCCAGGCCAGCGCCACGCGGCGATGGGGCACCGGCTCGGCCAGACGGCGCACGGCGATCAGCCGGTCGGCATAGCGTTCGGCGCCGGCCGCCGTACATGGGAGGATGGTAACGCCGAGGCCCGAGGCCACCATGTGGCGCAAGGTTTCCAGCGAGCTGCCCGCAAGCGGCGCGTCCGCGCCCTGGGCGCTGCCTTCGGCGGCGGCGCAGGCCGGGCAGGCCTGCAGGATCTGGTCGCGCAGACAATGCCCCGGCCCCAGCAGCAGTAAATCCTCACCCGCGAGCGACTCCAGCGGCAGTGCCGGCTGGCCGCTCAGCGGGTGTGCCGAAGGCAGCAGCGCGACGAAGGGTTCCTCGTACAGCGGCCGGACCGTCACGCCGGGCTCCTCGAAGGGCAGGGAAACAATGATGGCGTCGAGGTCGTTCTGCTTGAGTCGCCGGCGCAGGTCCGCGGTGAAGCCCTCTTCGATCATCAACGGCATCTGCGGAGCGGTTTCGTGCAGATTGGGGATGAGCTGGGGCAGCAGATAAGGGCCGACGGTGTAGATGGCGCCGAGCCTCAGCACGCCCTGCAGGGGGTCGGCATGTCCTCGGGCGAGATTGCGGATGCCTTCGACCTGTTCGAGGATGGCCTGCGCGTAGACGACCACCTGTTCGCCGAGCAGTGTGGGCGTGACCTCGGCGCCTCCCCGTTCGAACAGTGCGGTGCCGAGCTCGTCCTCAAGTTTCTTGACGGCCACGCTCAGCGTCGGCTGACTGACGTAGCAGGTGGCGGCCGCGCGCCCGAAATGGCGTTCGCGGGCCAGCGCGACGACATAGCGAAGCTCGGTCAGGGTCATGTGCTGGATGCTCGCGTGTGGCGGGATGGGGTCATGTCGGGGTTGCCCGAGGGGTGACTATAGCCTGTCATGCGCATCCGGGCCTTCGCCATGGCGCAGACGCCACGCCGCCGCATAGAGTGCGGAGACGTCGGTGGCGATCTTTTCCAGCAACGCCTGGCGCAGCACCGGGTAGGGATGTTGCCGGTCGAGCGTATCCCAGCGACCGATGGCCGGACTCATGCGCGCGTTAGAGGCTTCGAGCGCGTCAAGATCGCCGAGCGGCGCGGCATCGTCCGCCGTCGTGCGAGCGACCCGCGCCAGCGTGTCCTGTACCGCCGCGATCCAGTCCTCGAGGTATGGCGGCAGCGGCGCGTGCTCTCCGGTACCGAGGAATTCGTCGAGGTCGGTGATGTGGCGCGTCAGGCGTTCGTTGTAACTCACCAGGGCGAGATAGGCGCGTGTGCTTTCCCGCTGTCGACGCGGCTCGGCCAGCATCCGTTGGTAGGCGGCGTCGGCGTTGGCGGCGTCGGTTTCGGCGGCCCGGCGCAATTCGATCGTCACGGTGTCGACGCCGGTACCGCTGCGCAAATGATCGAGGGCCGCAGCCGCATAGCGCGCGGTCGAGGTCAACGCGGTTGCCAGTTGCGCCGGCAGGTGGCGGCGTTGCCAGTTCGGCCACAGCCAGTAGCCGGCGGCCAGCGCCAGCACGGCGCCGGCCAGGGTGTAGGCCACGCGTTCGAAGACCAGCGCCAGACCGCTGGGGGCCAGGCGTTCGAGCAGCAGGATGATCAGCGGCGTCAGCAGGGTCACGGCCAGCGCATAGCGTCGGCGCAGGAACAACAGCGTGAAGAAGGTCAACCCCAGCAGCAGGAGGTTGATCAGGCCGGGATCACGCACCTGGGTGACCAGCAGGCCCGCGAGCGCGACTCCGGCCACGGTGCCCGCCGTGCGCTGGAAGGCGCGTGCGCGGGTGCCGCCGATGTCGGGTTGCAACACGACCAGCACGGTCAAGGGTATCCAGATGCCGTGCGGGAGCGCGAATCCGCTGTAGAGCGCGGTGCCCGAGGCGACGGCCAGCGACAGCCGCAGGGCATGGCGAAAAAGGCTTGCGCGCGGGCTGAGGTTCGCGCGCAGATTGTTGAGGCCGCGGCGCAGCAGTTCGCGGGCGTACAGCCGCGGCAGCAGCCGGCTGCCGGCGGCATGTTCGTCGCCGAACAGCTGGTCGAGCACCTCGACGGCGTTCCGCAGATGGGCGCGGTTGCGGTCCAGGGCCCTAAGGGCATGCTCGAATTCGAGCCACAATGCAGGTGGGCAGTCCGGCAGGCGGCGCAACCGTTCGAGGGCGCGGGCCAGATGGCCGAGTTCGGTTTCGTAGGGGCGGGTATCCAGCTGCCCGCGCCCGAAGGCGAGATCGCGCGCGATGACGCGGCAGATGCGTGCAAGCTGCTCAAGAGTACGGACAAGGGCTGCCTGCGCGTGCAGGGCGCAGGCGTGACGACCGGTCTCGGTGTCGCCCGCGGCAAGGGTGTTGGCACCGATGCGGGCGGCGGAGCGGATCAGCACCAGCAGACGCGGCAGCGTGAGGTTGCGGCCGTCGCTGTCGCGGCGAAGCTGGTCGAGCGTGGCGCGTGCCTGTTCGACCCGCAGCCGCAAGTCATGATGCGCATGCGAGAGTGCGCCGCCATCCGTCAGCGGCGTATCGCGGCGCAGGGCGCGCACGGCGGCATCGACCACCGCCGTCGTGGCCGAAAAGCATTCGGCCACCTCGTATTCGACGCGTTTGTAGGGTCGCAGTTTCCAGAAGATCAGTGCGATGCCGAGGGTGCAGCCGGCACCGAACAGCAGGCTGCCCCCGAGAAGTGCCGGCGGTGCGACGGCGGCAGGCGTGACCATGCCGATCAAGAAAGCCACGCCGGTGGCAAAGCCCAGCGAGCTGCCTAGCTGTCCGAATGCCCGGGCCAGGCCGATGCCGACCGCGAGCATGGCCGCGCCCAGGGTGGCGGCCCACCACCAGTGCGCGAGCCACTGCCCGCTCAAGGCAGCCAGAGGCAACAACAGGCAGGCGAGGCCGAGGGTGATGGCGCGATCGCGATAAGGGCCGCCGACATCGGCGATGGAGGTTTGCAATGCGCCGAGCGCGGCGATCAGGGCCGGCACGGGATGGTGCAACGCGGCCAGTCCGAGCAGCGGTATTCCGGTCGCCAGCGTGCCGCGTATCGCGGCGGACAGGCCCATGGTCAGAGGCAGGGCGACCAGGTGTCGGCGGATGGCGGCTGGGCGGAAGGGCATGTGGCGCGTTGTCGATGACCTGCGCCTATTGTGCCACCGTGCGCCGGACCCGATGGCGGCCGTTTCAGTGCGGTGCGTTGCCGATGGACGCGTGCGAGGCGTTGGCGACGGCGTCGTGATGGATGATGTCGCGGTAGAACGTTTCCAGACGACGGGCCTGGTGCGCGGCATTCCATTGCGCGGCATGGATCGGCGCTTCACGGGCAAGCCGCGCGCGCAGTTCGGCATCGCGCAGCAGGTGCAGCACCTTGTCTGCGAAATCCTGCGTGTCGTCTTCGGCGATCAGTGCCCCACCGTGCTCGCGGGCGAGGATGTCGCGCGTACCCATGACGGCGGTCGAAACCACCGGCACGCCGAGTGCGAGGGCTTCCAGCAGCACCAGCCCCTGGGTCTCCGTGCGCGAGGCGAAAACGAAGGCATCACCCGCCCGATAGCAGTCGAGCAAGGCCTGCTCGCGGTCGAGGTAGCCGACGAAGCGCAGGTGGTCGTCGAGCCCGAGCTGGCGGCCGAGGCGCTTGAGATGATGCAGTGCCGGACCCTCGCCGGCGATGATCAGCAGTACATCGGGCAGCGCCTTGCGGACCCGGTCCAGCATATGCAGCAGGAAGTCGATGTTCTTTTCGTAGGCGATGCGCCCGACATGGACCAGGGTCGGGCGCTCGGGCGCGATGCCCAACCGTCGGCGGAATGCCGCGCCGTCGCCGCCCTGCAGATGCTCGGGGTCGATACCCGTTGGGATGATGCGGGTCGGCGTGCGCACACCGTACAGGCGCAGGCGTTCGGCCATCGCCGAGGAGGGCACGACCAAGCCGTCGAGATCGTTGCACTGCATGGCCGAGAAGCGGCGCGCCGCAAAGCGCGTCAGCGCGGGCGGCATCCACGGCAGGTAGTGATAAAGGTATTCCTCGAAGAAGGTGTGGTAGGTTTCGACCCGGGGTACGCCGAGGCGGCGGGCCAGTCGCACGCCGGCGTGATGCGCCACGAAGGGGGTCTGGATATGCAGGATGTCGATGTCTCGTTCGGCCAGCTCCGCGGTGAGGTCGAGCAGTGCGCCGCGGCGCATCATGCGATCTTCCGGGTCGGCAAAGAGATAGCGTGCGGGTATCCGGGTGATGCCGGCCTCGGACGCGCCTGCCGTGGGATAAGCCGGCGCAAGCAGATGCACCTGATGGCCGAGCGTCTCGAGTTCCCGGCGAAAGGTCGCGATCGACGTCGAGACCCCGTTCACGCGGGGAAAATAAACATCGCTCAACATCAGGATATTCATGGATTGGCCTTCAGGCGGCATTAGGCACACGCATGTCGGGCATGCTACGGGGCTGTGGTGTCAATCCTGTTAAACTGGCAGCCCTCGCATTCTTGTGACCCGATAACGATACGCGTCGTTCCCGGCATGGCCGCCGGCGGCGAGAGAAGGAGTCGCGGCATGTCCACGCAGCAATTCGAGTTCACCGTCGATACCCGAGACCGGGGAACCTACGATCTTACCGCCATGCTGGCCGAGCGCCTTGCCGCGTGCGCGGTGGATACCGGCCTGTGTCACGTGTTCGTCTGTCATACCAGCGCCTCGCTGATGCTCTGCGAGAACGCCGATCCGGACGTGCGTCGCGACCTCGAAACCTTGATGTCGCGGATGATCCCGGACGGCGACCCGATGTTCGTGCATCGCAACGAAGGCCCCGACGACATGCCGGCACACGCGCGCAGCGTGCTCACCGGCAGCGAGCTGACCGTGCCGGTCCGTGCCGGACGGCTGGCGCTGGGCACCTGGCAGGGAGTGTACCTGTGGGAGCACCGCAGCCACGGCCAGCGGCGGCGCGTGATCGTCACGGTGCTGGGTGGCTGAAGGCGCGCCCCAGGTTCGGTTGCAGAGGCTGCGCCATCAGTACCAGGACGGCGAGCGTCGCCATGTCGTGCTCGACGGCGTCGACGTGCGTTTCGACCGTGCCGAATCGGTGGCGCTGCTCGGCGCCAGCGGCAGTGGCAAGTCGACCCTGCTCAACCTGATCGCGGGCATCGAGCCGCCCGTGGCCGGGCAGGTCTGGGTCGCCGGCGTCGAGCTGAGCCGGCTTGGCGAGCGCGAGCGCACGCTATTCCGGCGCCGGCACATTGGTTTCATCTACCAGTTCTTCAATCTGATCCCGAATCTGACCCTGCTCGAAAACGTGCGCCTGCCGCGCGAGCTCAATGGCGCCCGCCCGCGCGAGGCGCGCCAGCTGGCGCTCGATCTGCTGCGGCGGGTGGGGTTGGACGACAGGGCGGGAGCCTATCCCGAACAGGTTTCAGGAGGGGAGCAGCAGCGCGTCGCGATCGCCCGCGCGCTGGCCCATCGTCCGGCGCTGATCCTGGCCGACGAGCCGACCGGCAGTCTCGACGCCGCCACCGGCGCCGAGGTGCTGGGCCTGCTGCTCGACGCCGTGCGCAGCGACGGCACCACCCTGCTGATGGTGACGCACAGCGAATCCGTGGCGGAGGCGGCGCAAAGACGTCTGCGGCTGACGGATGGAAAGCTGGTGCCGGCGTGAGCCGACTGCTCGCCCGTGCGGGCCTGCGCTACTGGCTGAAAAGCCCGGCCCAGCTGGCGCTGGCCCTGCTCAGCATCGCGCTCGGGGTCGCGGTGGTGGTTGCCGTGCAGCTGGCCAACGAGAGCGCGCTCAAGGGATTCCGCTTGTCCACCGAGGCGCTCGGCGGCGGCGCCAACTACCGTCTGGTCGGCGGGCCATCGGGGGTGCCGCAGGCGTGGTACACGCAGCTGCGCGTGTCGCTGGGCATCGAGCGCGCGGCGCCGCGCGTCGAAGGTACGCTGCGCGTGCGCGGCCGCAATCTGCAATTGCTCGGCATCGCGCCGCTGGCCGAGGCCGCGCTCGCGCCGAAGCTGGCCGCGGCGTTGTCCGGCGGCGGTTTGGCGCTGATGACCGCGCCCACGGGCGTGATGATGTCGCGCGCCACGGCCGCTGGGCTGGACGTGACGGTCGGCGCGCGGTTCGCCGCCCGCGTCGGCGGGCGCACGCGGACGCTGACGCTGCTGGGGTATCTTGGGGGCGGGCAGGCCGCCATTCTGCAGGGCGTGGTGGTGGCCGACATCGCCACTGCGCAGCATCTGCTCGGGCAGACGCATGCGCTGAACCGCATCGAGCTGCATCTCGCGCCGGCGCAGCTGGCCCGTCTGCGCGCCGTCCTGCCGCCCGCGCTGCATTTGCAGCCGACGGACGAGATTATCGCCGCGGCGGCACGCATGACGCGGGCGTTTCGCCTCAACTTGACCGCGATGAGCCTGCTTGCGATGCTGATCGGCGCCTATCTGGTATACAACGCGCTGGTGTTTTCGGTGCTTCGGCGCGGGCCGCTGATCGCCCTGCTGCGTGCTCAGGGCGTGACCCGCGCCGAGGTATTGCGCGGCGTGCTGGCCGAGGCCGCCGTGCTTGCCGCGATGGGTGCCCTGGCGGGGCTTGCGCTGGGAGTGCTTCTCGGCCATGGGCTGGTGCATCTGGTCACGCGGACCATCGACGATCTGTATTTCACGCTGACGGTCAGCCGTGTCTATCTCGATCCATGGCTGCTGCTTGCCGGGCTGGCGCTGGCGGTAGTGGTGGCCTTGGTCGCAGCCTTGCCGCCCGCTCTGGAGGCGACCGGTCTGGCGCCGCGCGGGTGCAGCGAGCCGATGTCGAAGGAGGCGCGCGGCCGCCGCCGCGAGCCCTGGCGCCTGGCGGCGGGGCTGCTGCTGGCCGGCGCGGGCGCAGCCTTGTTGCTGCTGACCACGCGCAGTCTGCTCTCGGCCTTCGCGGGGCTGTTCGCGATACTGCTGGGCGCCAGTCTGTGGATGCCCGCATGGCTGCGTGTCTTCGCCGCGCTGCTCGCCCGCTTGGGCGAGCGGGCCGGCGTGCGCACGCGTCTGGCGCTGACCGGCGTGCGCCGCTCGGTGGGGCGTACCGGACTGGCCGTCGCGGCGCTGGCGGTCGCGCTGGCGGCCGCCATTGGCGTGGGCGTGATGGTATCGAGCTTCCGTGTCGCGGTGGTCGACTGGTTGCACCAGACGCTGCGCGGCGACTATTACGTGTCCGCCGGCCTCGACGGCGGGCCGGCGCGCCTGCCGACGGGGCTGGCGGATGCGGTGGCGCGCCTGCCCGGCGTGGCGCGCGTGACCACCGGGCTGCGCGTCCTAGTGCGTGGGCCGGATGGGCGTTTCATGATCCTGGCCCTGGGCGCGCCGCCCGGCACGCATCCGGCCGCCTCGATCAAGTCCGCGCTGCCCGATGCCTGGCGGGCTTTTGAAGCCGGACGCGCGATCTTCGTGTCCGAGCCGATGGCCTACCGCCTGGGCCTGCAGCCGGGCGGCCGGCTGACGCTGGACACGCCGTCGGGGCCGCGTGCCTTCCCGATCGCCGCGGTGATCCGCGACTACGGTGGCGGGCGCGGGCTGATTCTGATGCCCCGCGCGCTGTATGCGCAGGTGTGGCACGAGCAGGAGACGAGCTCGCTGGCCGTGTATCTGCGCCCGGGCGCCGACCGCCCGGCGGTTCTCTCCGCGTTGCGCCGTCTGGCCATACCCGGCGGCGCCCGCGTGCGCGCCAATGCCGCCATCGTGAACCAGTCGCTGCACATCTTCGACCAGACCTTCGCGATCACGCGCGTCCTGCGCCTGCTGTTGCTCGGCGTGGCCTTTGTCGGCGTGCTGGCAAGCCTGATGGCGCTGGCGCTCGAACGCCAGCGTGAGCACGCGGTGTTGCGTGCGCTGGGCATGACGCCGCTGGAAATGCTCGGCGTGGTCACGGCGCAGACCGCGGTTTTGGGTTTGGCGGCCGGGCTTGCGGCCCTGCCGCTGGGCGTGGGGCTGTCGTGGGTGCTGACGGCGGTGATCAATCGCCGCGCCTTTGGCTGGACCCTGCCGTTGAATATCGATCCGGCGTTTCTGGCCCAGGGGGTGGCGGTGGCGCTGACGGCCGCGCTGCTGGCCGGGCTTTACCCGGGCTGGCGCATGGCGCGCGCCGCGCCGGCACGCGCGCTGAGGGCGGAATGAAGCGGGTCGCAGCGTACGCCGGGCTGATCTGCGGCGCACTGACGCTGTTGGCCTGCCGGCTGCCTGCGGACCATGCCCAGCAGCCGGCATCCACGTCATTGCAGGCCCTGCTTGGCTCGCGGGCAGCCGTGCCGGGATTCGCCCGCGCGCTGGCGCCGCGGCCGCTGCGGTTCCCGGCGGATCACGGCCCGCATCCGCGATTTCGCACCGAATGGTGGTACTACACCGGCAATCTGCGCGATGCCGCAGGCCGGCCCTTCGGCTTCGAGCTGACCGTGTTCCGTTTCGCGTTGACGCCGCAGCGCCCCGCAGGCGATTCGCCCTGGCGCGCCAATCAGGTCTACATGGCCGATTTCGCGGTCAGCGATATCGAGGGGCATCGCTTCCACGCCTACCAGCGCCTGTCGCGCGGCGCGCTGGGGCTGGCCGGCGCCCAAGCCGTTCCCTTCCGCGTCTGGGTCGACGACTGGTCGGTGGCCTCACAGGGACAGGGATTTCCGTGGCGTTTGCGCGCGCACCGCGGGGATGTGGGGCTGAGCCTGTCGCTGAAGTCCTCATCCTCGCCCGGTGTGGTGCTCAACGGCGATGCGGGTCTCAGCCGCAAGGGGCCGGCGCCGGGCGATGCGTCTTTCTATTACTCGATGCCTCGGCTGTCGGCCAGCGGCGAACTGCGGCTGGGCGGTCATGCCTATGCGGTGACCGGCGACGTGTGGATGGATCACGAGTGGAGCACCAGCGCACTGGCGCCGGATCAGGTGGGCTGGGACTGGTTCGGCCTGCGCCTCGACGATGGCTCGAGCCTGATGTTTTACCGTCTGCGCGACCGCGACGGGCGCAAGGATCGCTTCAGCGCTGGCACCTGGGTGGCGCCCGACGGCCGCGTGGTGCATCTGCCCGCCGATGCCGTCGCGGCGACGCCGACCGCGTGGTGGCGCGCGCCGGGCGGCGCGCGCTATCCGGTGGCCTGGCGCCTGAGCGTGCCTTCGCTGGATCTGGCGCTGCGCGTGCGTGCGCGCCTGGACGACCAGCTGCTGCCGTTTGCCGTGCGTTACTGGGAGGGGGCGGTGGCGGTGGCGGGGACGCAGTCCGGGCGCGCACTGCGCGGCGACGGTTATCTGGAGCTGACCGGTTACGCCAAGGGCGGCCCGGCGCGGCATTGAGCCGTGCACCGGGCCGTCTTGCGGCATTAGAAACGCAGACCGATGCCGGCGCTGACCGTGTCATGCGTCGTCTTGCTGTCGGGTTCGTAATAGCCGTTGGCATCCGCCGCGCTGGCAAGATACCGGTACGCAGTGGCGCTGTATTTAGCATACAGCTTGAGATGACTGTCGAGCACGAAGTCCACGCCCACCCAGGCCCTGGAAATGCCCGCCGCGCCGAGTGTGTAGGTCTGGCTGGTAAGCCCGGAATCGACGCGCGGCGACACCGTCCGTCCGGCGCCGTAGCCGCCGTCGAGGATCAATTGCGGCGTCACGGCGTATTGCAGGCCCAGCTTGCCCATCCAGTAGCCGTTCAGATAAACCTCGCTGTAGCTGCCAAGGTCGCGGTTCCAGATGTCGTAGCCGACCTCGAAACCCGGCATGAAGGCGAGGCGGGGCAGCGCGGAGAGTGCGAAGCCGTAGTGGATGCCGAAACTCGCGTCGAAGAACTTGTTCTGTGTGGTACCGGTGGCCGGTGCGTTGTTCGACAGGTAGTGGCCGTCGTATTGCGTGTTGCCGGCGGCATACAGGAGATGCGTGCGGATGCCGATGTGACGCCACTGAGATGAGGCGTCGAATTCGATACCGTTGAGGTTGCCGGTTTCCTTGTCCAGGGTGCCGCTGAGCACGTTGCCGTTGGCGGCAATATTGGTGCCGGTTTCCGCGTAGTCCTGATGTAGATTGACGTAGCCGATCGAGCCGATGTTGTCGTTGCGCACGATGGCGGCGGGGACCGGCGCCGCCTGGGCCAAGTGCGGGACGACAAGAGCGACACTGAACAGGGAGAAGGCGGCAAGCGATTGATATTGCTTCATTTGGCAATCCTTTGTCGTTTGGAGTTATTAGTGAAATGGCGACACGTCGTGCCGGTCGCGACGGGCATCCTAGCAGAGGAGTCCACGCTCGTTGGGCGGGCGTCAGATGCATGGGTGTTCCGCGTGCCGCTTGTGATGGCAGTTCACGGGTGAGGCGAGGTGTCAGATCCCGTGTGGCGTTGTCTGTGGGCATAAAAACCATAATTAATTTGAGTGAATATTATCAGCCAAATGCGACGACGGAAGGCGACAATAAGCAAAAACGATCAATAATCCGCTGTTTTTGGGCTATTTATGTGCAACTTTTCGAATCATTCGCGTGTCCATTCAGTTGTGGAATTGAGACAACTCAGATATTTGCTGGCAATTGCAGAGGTCGGACATGTCGGCCGGGCCACGCAACGCGTGCATATCTCCCAACCGGCCTTGTCTCAGCAATTGTGCAAGCTCGAACGGGAGCTCGGCGTGGCGCTGTTCACCCGTCATCATCGCGGGGTGACGCCAACCGAGGCCGGTCTCGTCATGCTCGAACATGCCCGCCGCATTCTCGATCAGGTCGAAGAGGCCCGGCAGGCGATCGAGAATTTCACGCGCGGCGACTATGAGTCGAGCGAGGCGAGCTGATCCCACACGCCTGTGCGCGCGCAGCCTGAGATCCCATCATGCGTTTCGGTGTTCCTACGCCGATTCCTCCTGCCGTTTCCCCTCGCGCTGTGTGCGGCCTTGCCGTGTGGCGCGATGGCCGGCGCATCTCCCAAGACATTGCCGCTCGCAGCCGGGCGCTGGCGCATCGAAACCCGACAACAGATCGCCGGCGCGTCACTGCCCTTCATGCCGCGTCACCGCGATATCTGCCTGTCGGCGTCGCATCCCTTCCCGGGCGTCGGCGAGCGCGACTGCCGGCGGCGCCGCCTGAGCGATGCGCGCGGCACGGTGCGCTGGCGCTTGCATTGCACACCGCGCGGCGCCATGCCGGCGAACGGGCAGGCCACCATCCACTATCGCGGCAAAAGCCTGAGCGGCCGCGCGCATCTGCTGATCGCCGGCGGGCGCGGCTTGCTGCATACCTCGCGTCCGATCAGGCTGTATCTCAACGAAGCGCTGACCGGCCGTCGTATCGGCCCCTGCAATAGCGGCCGCCGCGGCGAGGTCGGCTAGGCCGCCGGGCTGGCTTGGCGCCAGTCGCGGTCGAAGGCGGCCCTCAGGGCGGCGACACTGCGGCCGTGCAGGACGATGCCCACGTCGCGGCTCGAATGCAGCACGCTCCACGACAGGTTCTGCGAGCCGACGAAGCCCTGCGTGCGGCCCGCGATCAGCGTGCCCTGGCGGTTGAGGTGGCGCAGATAGCGTACCGAGACGCCGGCGCGCAGCACGGATTTGAGATTGTCGTGATCGTACGCGCTGATGGAGGCCGGCAGGATCACGCGCGCGTCCCGCCCCTTGCGCTCCAGCGCATGGATGATGCGCGGCAGGTAGCCGAAGTTGCGCGCCTCCAGGTCGACCGGGCCGGGTTGTGCCAGCAGGCGGGCCAGCGGCCGCGATTTGCCTGGAGATACCAGCAGCACGCGACGGGGCGCGCCGCCGGCGTGTCGGCGTAGCCAATCCGCGTCGAAGACCTGGGCGAGCGCGTGGGTCACGGTCGGATCGCGGCTCAGCCAGAGGTCGCCTCGAATCCTGAAAAATGCACGATGCGTCAGGTTTTCCGAGTCGACGATGCCCGGCCCCTTTCCCTGATCGTCGATCACGATGTGCGCATGGTCGATCGCATAGCGATGGCTGAAACGGTAAGGACTCCAGCGTACTTCGGCGCCGGCGGCTGCCAGTCGATGAAACTCCGCGCGCGCCCAGCCCGGCGGCCGGCCGTGCGGGTGAGGGGCGATGATGACCTGCACGGTCACGCCGCGATGGCTTGCGATGCGGATGGCGTGGAGCATGGCGGGATCGTCAAGCTCGTACGCGTCGATCGCGACCTGACGATGTGCCGCCTGGATGACCTGGATGACCGGGGCGGGCCCCGAGTGCGGTTCGGTGTACAGCATGGTCTGGCGCCTGCGAAACCTGCTGCAATGACCGCGGGCGGGATGCGAAAGTTCCTGTCGCCCAGCTCGGGATCCCCTATCGGGCGGCGCGCAACGAGGCCGCGCGGGCAGACTGCGCCCAGGCGCGCATGGCATCCGCATCCTCCAGCGAGTCCTCGGGCGCCTGATGGTAGGCGATCGACACGACGCGGTTGCGGGCGGTGTAGCTGAAGGGCGGCAGGCCGTGTCGTTCGAAGGCTTTGCGGTTTTGGTCGTCGGTCTTGAGGTACAACGTGCCGTGCACGATCAGGGCGAACATGCGGTCGTCCAGAAACAGCCCGTGTCCGCCGAACATGCGCCTGGCCCGAACCGGCCCCAGCGGCTGCATGAGTTCGAGTACATAGGCGACGAATTCGCTGTCGGGATGCGGCTTGGCCATGTGGCGTATGCCCGGATGGCGACGGGTCGTTCAAGCCTAGCGCATCCGCCCGCGCCGGCCCAGTCAGCCCGATGAGCGGGCAAGCGAGTTGGCGGGGCGTGCCCAGGACGCGCTCCGCGCGCGACTAAAGCGCGTTGCGCCCGGCCCAGTCGCGCGCGAATTGGGCGGCTACTCGGCCGCTGCGCGAGCCGCGTTCCAGCGCGAAACGCAGGGCTTCGGGGCGTACCGTTTCCTCGTCGAAGGCGACCTGCATGCGTTGCAATGTGTGGTAGACGATGCCGAGGTAGTCTTCCTGGCGGAAGGCGTGAAAACCGATCCACAGGCCGAAGCGTTCGGACAGGGAAATCTTCTCTTCAACCGCCTCGCCGTGGTGAATCTCGCCGTCGGCCACGCGCGTGTCCAGGTTGTCGCGCTGGTATTCGGGCAGCAGGTGACGGCGATTGGAAGTCGCGTAGATGAGAACGTTGTCCGGGGCGGCGGCAACCGAACCGTCCAGCGTTGCCTTGAGCGCCTTGTAGCTCGGGTCGTCGGCCTCGAAGGAAAGATCGTCGGAGAAGATCACGAAGCGTTCGGGGCGTTCGTACAACGGCTCGACGATCTCGGGCAGGTCGGCCAGATCGCGCCGTTCGACCTCGATCAGGCGCAGGCCCTCGCCGGCGAACTGCTCCAGCATGGCGCGGATGAGCGAGGACTTGCCGGTGCCGCGCGAACCCCACAGCAGGGCATTGTTGGCCGGCAGGCCGCGCACGAACTGCGCCGTGTTGCGCGCCAGCAAGGACTTCTGGCGCTCGATGCCGAGCAGGGCGTCGGGCTCGATCAGTTGCGGGTGGCGTACCGGCTGCAGGTAACCGGGTCGGCGCCAGCGGAAGGCCACAGCGTCCCAGTCCGTTTCCGGAGTGGCGGCGGGCAGCAGGGGTTCGAGGCGGTCGAGCAAGGCGTCCAGGCGGCTGAACAGGCGGTCGATGTCGGTCATTGGGGTTCGGGTCTTGGAAGATGGGCTTGCATGTTAACGCGTCGTGCGCCGCTGGAATCGAGGCACGACGCGGCGACGGATTAGCAGGGGCGTCGTGCGCGCACGAGGCAGTCGAGGGCGACGCGGGTGCCGGCATCGGTTTCCACTGGGCGCTCGACCACGCCGGCCTTCTCGACTTCCAGCCGGTCGTCCAGCGCCGCGAGCACCTCGTTCGCGGTGTAGAGTACATCGGGATTCTGCGGGCCGCCGTAGCCGTCCTTCAGATTGGCCGAGTCATGCGCGACCAGCAGGAAGGTGCCGCCCGGCGCCACCGCCTCGGCCGCTCTTGCGATGACCGGGGTCAGCTCGGCCTGCGGAATCTGCAGGTAGATCAACAAGACGAGGTCGTAGGCGTCGGGTGTGGGCACATAATCGTGCAGATCGGCCACCTCGCAGGTCACGCGTTCGGCAACCTGGCGCTCTGCCGCCAGACGGCGGCACTTTTTCATGGCGACATCGGAAAAATCGACCGCGTGCGCCTGCCAGCCCTGTTCGGCGAGCCAGACCGCGTTGCGGCCCTCGCCGGCAGCGAGATCCAGGGCCCTGCCAGGCGGCAGATCAGCGACTTCTTCCGCCACGAAGCGGTTCGCGTTGGCGGTCCAGACGAACGCCTGGGCCGCATAGCGCTGGTTCCAGAAATCGCTGTTTTGTACGGGTGGTCTTCCTGTCTCTGGGTTTGACATGAGCAGATCCTTTTCCAGTGCGCGGCAGCCGCTGTCCGCGCCACGGGTCAATGAACGGTGATGCGGATTTTACGCGAGGACGCGGGTGCATGCCCCAATGGTTTGTGATGGGTTAAACGCACGTATTCCCGGTTGGGCGGTCGAAAGACAATGCGCTTAGACGCCGACCTGCTGCGATGGTTCGGCGGCGCCTTATGCGTGTACACCCAATCAACCAGGTGGAAGAGGGCGACAATGCCGGGTACCAGGATGCACGTACCCTATAAGGCGCGCGTGGCCGAGTTTTTCGATGCGCGCTCCGGATACGGGCGCAGCGAACTGCATGCGCGCATGGCCGAGCGCTTTCTCGATCTCGCTGCACCGCAGCCGGGCGAGCGTGTCCTCGACATTGCTACCGGGACCGGCTTCGTAGCCATACCCGCGGCACGCCTCGTTGGCGATGGCGGGCAGGTCGTTGGCGTGGATATTTCGGAGGGCATGCTGGCTCAGGCTGCCGCTGCGCTGGCCGAGTCCGGCCTGGACAATCTGGATCTGCGTCTGGCCGATGCCGAAGACTTGGATTTTCCTGCAGCAAGTTTCGACCTCGTCACCTGCTGCAATGCGTTGCCGTACATGGCCGATGTTTCGGCGGCGCTTCGCCGCTGGCATGCGCTGCTGAGGCCAGGGGGCAGACTGGTGTTCAACTGTTGGGCGGGAAATTCCCATGCGACCGGCCATTTGTTGCGCTCCCTCGCTGGGACGCAGGGTATTTATGTATCGCCGGTCGGGCACGATACGGGTACGCCTGAGCGTTGCCACGCTTTGCTGGCGGAAACGGGTTACTCAAGATCGGACGTGATCGTTGAGCCTACCTCGAATTATCTTTCGGCGGAGCATTTGAACGACGTGCTGGCATCGGCCTTGAAGAGTCCGTTGTTTGGAATTGCTGCAGACGATGCGATCCGAATCGAAGCCCTTCGCAACGAGTACCTTGAAGCGGCGCGCTCGACGGAAGTTCTGGAAAGCCTTGAAAGGGAGGTGGGTGCGTATTTTGTCGTGGCGTACCGATAGATATCCGTGTGATGTGTCACCTAACAACTGACAAAGTTGGCTCAACGAGGATTTCAAATCCACCGATGAAAATTGAACTGATTCAGGAATACGAGATTTCGCCGGCCGCTCACGCAAAGATCATCGATCTGAAGAACCGCTGCTTTCCCGATCATCAGAAGCCCTGGTCGTACTACAAGCAACTCCCGCACTTTCGCTTTCTGGTTTACGACGATACCTCCCTGATTGCGCATATGGGTGTGGATCACCGTGTAATCGCGGTCGACGACCAACCACGTACCATTTTCGGGATCGTGGATTTGTGTGTCGACCCGCAATTCCGCGATCGGGGGATCGCGTCCGAATTGCTTGACAAGCTGTCCGAACTGGCGAGGCGTTCGCGCATCGATTTTCTTTTCGCCATCGTAAACCGCGCTCGACTTTACGAGCGCAACGGTTTTCAGGGCTTGGACGCGCTTTGTTTATGGTTGCGTATCAACGACCACAAGAACTACGGCGCAGCGGTTGAAAGGATTGCCAACGAAATCATGGTCAAGCAGATTGGGGAAAAAGGCTGGGTGGATGGGCCGATCGATCTGCTTGGATATATGTTTTGAGCAACCAAAGCCACTGCGCACAGTGATACTTATGCCACTTTCGTGATTGGGCCATCTGCTAGCGAATACATAACTGCCACATTGGGAGGGAACTAAGTACGTCTCCACAATATCTAGAGTGCAGATGGCGCTTCAGGTTCTGTTCCGATGGGCTACGCGATTGAGATGTTCTTCGACGGGGTCGGCGAGTCGCGGCTGCTCTCGGTATGGGATGACTTCGTTCGGTTCGGCGCAACCACGATGCGAAACGGCAATGCTCGCCCGCACATTTCCCTCGCTGTCGCCGATTCAGTTGACTTGCCGGCGACTCGGCAGCTGCTGAGCGATTTCGCCCAATCTCTCCAGCCATTCGAGCTGACACTGGCGACGTTGGGGTGGTTCACCGCCAGCGAACACGTGTTATTACTCGCTCCGAAAGTCACCTCCAAACTTCTGGGATTGCACGAACGTTTTTTCGAGCGGTTTTCTAACGTCGCCGATGGCGTTTGGCAGCACTACGTACCCGCCACTTGGATGCCGCATTGCACGTTGGCGATGGGGCTGTCTGCAACGCAACTTGGTCTGGCCTTGGATGCCTGTCAATCTTTCAGGTTGCCACTTGCTTGCACCGTATCTGAGATTGGCCTTGTCGAGTTCAGTCCGGTTAACGATGTGCTCACGGTTTCGTTTGGGGAATGAATAAAATTCCTGACAATGCGCGAGGACGAACGTTGCCTTTCATTCAGCGTGATCATTTGCCCTCAGGATACGACTATCTATGATGCTTTTTCTCTTATATCTTGGCCTCTTTTTTGCGCTCACCTTGTCACCACTCTCGTTGGCCTACTTTAAGCGGCTGCGTATCGATCAATTATCACTGGCTCCACGTATATCGTTATGGGTGGTGGCTGCGATTGAGCTTGTTATCGCTGCTACAGGCATTGATACATGGCGTAGGCTTATTGGCTTGGTATGGCCTACATGGCAAATGTTGGGGATGGCTGTCATTGCTTCCGCTGTTCTGTTTTTCATTTTTGGTGTTTATCAGCACTTTTTGGATAAGTACAAATTTTTTGATGTTTCTCAGAAGCAACTGGAGCTTCAAAAAACCCTTTTTGAGATGCCGCTCTGGCGTCGGCTCTTTGTTGTGACCACGGCTGCTTTCACCGAGGAGATTTTGTATCGTGGTTACGCTATCGGTATAGGCCAGTACCTCCTTGGTAGCGTTTGGCTGGCGTGCATTCTTTCGATTGTTGCATTCATGCTAGCGCACTTGGCTTGGGGACTGGCACATCTTATCCCGATCTTCCTGGCTACATTCGCCATTACATTGACCTTCGTGCTCACCCAAAATCTCTGGGCTTGTATCATCGTGCATGGGATTCTCGACGGGGTTGGGCTGCTTATCGGTCCTGTTGTCATGGCGCGCAAGAATCGAACTCTAGTCGAAGATTAACAAGCCGTCCTAAGCAGATGCGAAAAATGTGTGATTCGAATTTGGGTGGCCTCGTGAAAGCATCTAAGATGCCAAATGCGCATGGAAATTAGACGCACTGAAATCGCTGATGCGCTCTCGATCAGTGATCGCATTCGGTCGTCAACCGAATTTTCACAGATGACGGTTGGATTTCGAGAGGAAGTTGACGCATTGGAATACGCTTAGTAGTCCTAAGGAGCTCGCGGGCTGCATGGCAGGGGAAGGCGTGAATTTTGTGCGGTGATGAATGGCGTAATCGTTGGACACGTTGCTTTTAAATCAACCAATTTCCTTTCCCTGCCTTTTGTTCGAAAGGAATTTCAGAGTCGTGGAATCGGTTGCCGACTCCTTGCTGAAACGCTTCATCAATTCCACGAAGCTACTGTAACTCTTCCTTCAGACTTGGCAGTGAAGTTTTACGCAAGGATGGGGTTCAAATTGAGTGGAGAGAGGTTTAATGATACGGGGGCATGGAATACCCCTGTGAAATGAACCAACAAGGAGATTCCGGCAGACGCCTGCGGCGGAGCTGATTGTTAAGTAGGACGATTGTTGTTGGACTTGGCCGACGGCGTCTTATCGATATGCGGTTTGCCGATGTGGTCCGAAACTGCGGATTACGCTTGCCCTCATCCACCCGCCTGTTGGCGGGTGGATGAGCAAGAGCGGTCAGGCGCTGAGGCGTCGGTACTTCATGCGATGGGGCTGGTCGGCGGCGGTGCCGAGACGCGCGTGGCGGTCGGCTTCGTAGTCCGTGTAGTTGCCCTCGAACCAGGTCACGGTGCCGTCGTCCTCGAAGGCGAGGATGTGGGTGGCGATGCGGTCGAGGAACCAGCGGTCATGCGAGATGACCACGGCGCTGCCGGGGAAGTCGAGCAGGGCCTCTTCCAGCGCACGCAGGGTTTCCACGTCGAGGTCGTTGGTCGGTTCGTCGAGCAGCAGCAGGTTGCCGCCGCTCTTGAGCAGCTTGGCCAGATGCACGCGGTTGCGTTCGCCGCCGGACAGATCCTTGACCCGCTTCTGCTGGTCGGTGCCCTTGAAGTTGAAGCGGCTGGCATAGGCGCGCGAGTTCACCTCGTAGTTGCCGACAGTGATGATGTCCTGGCCGTCTGAGAGTTCTTCCCACACGGACTTGTCGCCGCCGAGAGCGTCGCGGCTCTGGTCGACGTAGGCGATCTGCACGGTCTCGCCGACGGTGATGGTGCCCTCGTCGGGCTGCTCGGCGCCGGTGAGCATGCGGAACAGCGTGGTCTTGCCCGCGCCGTTGGGGCCGATCACGCCGACGATGCCGCCTCGCGGCAGGCTGAACGACAGCCCTTGGTAGAGCACGCGGTCGCCGAAGGACTTGCTGAGGTTCTCGACCTCGATCACCTTGTCGCCCAGGCGCGGGCCGGGCGGAATGTAGATTTCCTTGGTCTCCGAGCGTTTCTGGTAGTCGCTGGCGCTCAATTCCTCGAAGCGCTTGAGGCGGGCCTTGGACTTGGCCTGGCGGCCCTTGGGATTGGCGCGCACCCATTCCAGCTCGGCCTCCATGGCCTTGACGCGCGCGCCCTCGCTCTTTTCTTCCTGCGCCAGGCGGCGTTCCTTCTGCTCCAGCCAGGAAGAGTAGTTGCCCTCCCAGGGGATGCCGTGGCCGCGGTCGAGTTCGAGTATCCAGCCGGCCACGTTGTCGAGGAAGTAGCGGTCATGGGTGACCGCGACCACGGTGCCGGGGAATTCCTGCAGGAAGCGTTCGAGCCAGGCCACCGACTCGGCGTCGAGGTGGTTGGTGGGCTCGTCGAGGATCAGCATGTCGGGTGCCGACAGCAGCAGGCGGCACAGCGCCACGCGGCGGCGTTCGCCGCCGGAGAGCTTGGTGACGTCGGCGTCCCACGGCGGCAGGCGCAGCGCCTCGGCGGCGACCTCCAGCTTGTGGTCGAGATTATGCGCGTCGGCGGCCTGGATGATGTTCTCCAGGCGCGCCTGCTCGGCGGCCAGCGCGTCGAAGTCGGCGTCGGGTTCGGCGTAGGCGGCATAGACGGCGTCGAGCTTGGCCTGCGCTTCCTTGATTTCGCCGAGGCCTTCCTCGACGTTGCCGCGCACGTCCTTGTCCGGGTTCAGCGCCGGCTCCTGGGGCAGGTAGCCGATGTTGATGCCGGGCTGCGGGCGCGCCTCGCCGACGATGTCGGTGTCGACGCCGGCCATGATGCGCAGCAGCGTGGACTTGCCGGCGCCGTTGTAGCCGAGCACGCCGATCTTGGCGCCGGGGAAGAAATTCAGCGAGATGTCGCGGAGGATTTGTTTCTTGGGCGGCACGATCTTGCCGACGCCGCTCATGGTGTAGATGTATTGCGCCATAGGGGATGGTTGTTCGGGTATGGATGACGGGCGGTCATTATCGGGAATCGGACGCCGGGGCGCCAGCGGGGGGAGAGTGATAATCAAATTCGATCGGCAGTTCAGCATTATCGATTGCCGACGGCAATCGGGGTAAGATGCACCGCATTGGTGCATTTGGCGCTGGCCGGCGAAAGCCTTCGCGGACACGCCCATCGTCCCGGAGTCGTCATGAAAATGAATCCCTGTCGCGGATTTCCGACCTTGTGCGCGGGCCTGTCCGTGGCTGCGTTGCTGGGCGTGATCGCGTTGGCCGCACGGCAACCGGCGGCACAGCCCGCGCCCGCATCCGCAGCGGATATCGCCGCAGGTCGGCAACTCGCGTTCAGCCGCAAGGGCGGCAACTGCATCGCATGCCACCAGATCAAGGGCGCGGTGATGGCGGGAGACATCGCGCAGCCGCTGCAGCCGCCGTTTCCCGACCGCCAGCGACTGTTCGCGCAGATATGGGACGCGCGCCAGAACTACGGCAGCAACACGATCATGCCGCCCTACGGCGCCAATCAGCTGCTGACGCGCAGGCAGATTCACCAGATAATGGATTTTCTGTATTCGCTCAAATGACGGGCGATATCCCGACACACCGATGGACGATCCTCGATGAAACTATCGCGCAGCTTTTGGTTGCCGCTGCTGGCGCTGCTGGCATTCGGCAGCGCCAGCAGCGCCGCCCAGCCTTCGCCGGCACGGGATCTGGCGGCGTTCCGGAATTATTTCCAGACGCGTTTCCCGGGCGTGCCGCTCAAGGCCTACGCCCAGGGGGAATGGATACCGGGAATCGCGAGTGCGGACGCGCTGGCGCAGTATCGCAGCGTGATGCAGTTCCCACCGCAGGCGCTGGCGGTGGCGGCGGGCAAGCGGCTGTTCGACACGCCGTTTCCCAACGGGCACCGCTATGCCGACTGCTTCCCGCATGGCGGCATCGGGATTCGCCAGGACTATCCGCGCTTCGACGCGAAGACCGGACAGGTGGAGACGCTGGCCTTGGCGGTCAACCGCTGCCGGCTTGAAAACGGCCTCAAGCCGCTGGCCTGGGAGCGCGGCCCGCTGGCCGAAATCCTCGCCTACCTGGCGAGCACCTCGGCGGGGCGGGCGATGCACGTCGCCACGCCGAATACGCCGGCCGCGCTGGCCGCCTATGCACGTGGCAAGACCTTCTTCTACGCGCCCATCGGGCGGCTCAATCTTTCCTGCGCGGATTGCCACATGCTGCATTCCGGGCAGCGGCTGCGGGCGCAGCTGATCAGCCCCGCGCTGGGCATGCCCGCGGGTTTCCCAGTGTACCGCGCCAAATGGGGTGGGCTTGGGACGCTCGACCGCCGCTTCATCGGCTGCAACAAGAAGATCCGCGCGCGGCCGTTCAAGCCGCAGAGCGTGCGCTACCGCGATCTGGCCTATTTCCTGAGCTACATGAGCAACGGCGTGCCGGTGACCGGGCCCGCGTATCGCAACTAGGGTCAGTTCAGTCGCGATACCAGACGACGCGGTCGCGGCCGTCGCGTTTGGCCTGATACAGCGCCTTGTCGGCGCGTTCTAGCAGCCGTTCGATGAGGTGGTCGTCGGCGTTGCTTTCGGTCGCGCCGGCGCTGACCGTGACCCGGTAGCGTTCGCCGTCGTCCTCGAAAGTGGTCTGGCGCATGCGCAGTTGGATGCGTTCGACCACCTGCAGGGCCTGCGCGGCGTTGGCTTGCTCCAGGATCAGGCAGAATTCCTCGCCGCCGAGACGGCCGAAAAGATCGGTTTCGCGCAGTTCCGCGCAAGCTTCCTCGACGAAACGCGTGAGCACCCGGTCGCCGGCGACATGGCCGAAACGGTCGTTAACGGCCTTGAAGTGGTCGAGGTCGAGGATGATCAGGGTCAGGCCCGGCCCGTAGCGACGGTGGTGGCGCAGACGGTCGCCGGCGCGTTCGAGGAAATCGCGTCGATTGGCGATGCCGGTCAGCGGGTCGGTGGTCGCGAGCAGGCGCAGTTTGCGTTCGAGCATCTTGCGCTCGGTCACGTCTCGGTAGATGCCCTCGACGCCGGCGAACTGTCCGTCCTCGTCGTAGAGGGCGTGGCTGCTGATCGAGATGTCGATGACCTGCCCGTCGCTGCGCACCATCTGGCCGGGGAAGTCGGCGACCTCGCCGTATTCGCGGATGGCCTGCTTGAAGGCGTCGCGGTCGTCCGGATTGGGGTAGTAGTCCTCGGCCGCGCGTCCGATGATCTCCCGCGGTTCGTAGCCGAGCACGCGGCGTACGCCCGGGCCGACCATCTGTACGATGCCCTGCGCGTCGGTGCGGTAATACACGTCCTGCATGCTTTCGAACAGCCGGCGCAGGTTCTGCTCGTTGTCCTGCCGTTGCGCTTCCATCAGATGCCGCCGCGTCATGTCGAGCGCGACCACGAGCAGCGCGGGGCGCCCCTCGTGGCGGCACAGGCGGCTGCTGGCCGCCACCACGCGCAGATTGTCGCGCAGGCTGATCAGCCGGACCTCGGTCGCGGGATTGGGGATGCCGCCGGATTCGAGGCGACGCAGGCGATTGCCGGTCTGCACGACATCCATCGGGTGCACGAAATCCATCAGTCCACGCCCGATCAGCTGGTCGGGCGTGTCGGCTTCGAGTATCTGCTGCGCGATCGCGTTGACGCGCGCGAGTCGGCCATCGACGATCACGGCGAGTCCGGCCGGGGCGAGGTCGAAAAGATCGCAGCTGCCGTCCGTTTCGGGCGCGCCGACGTCGCCTCTGCCGGGCTGCTGCGAATGGGGGTCCAGGCTCGCCATAATTGCCCTGTTCGATGTGCTGTTTTATGCGTGAGGGTAGCCGTTTCACGACGACTTGGCAAAACGCGTCCGCCGGGATGGACGACTTGAGTCCGTACCTGGGTACGGCGTTATCGTGTGCTCCCCCATCACGGGAGACGACATCATGACGCAAAAGGATCGCGGGCGCTGGAATCTCGCCGGCGCGATCGTGGCGGGCGTCGGCGCGTCCGCCTGCTGCTTCGGTCCGCTGATTCTGCTGGGTCTTGGCATCAGCGGCACCTGGATCGCCAGCCTGACGGCGCTGGAACCCTACCGACCGCTGTTCATTGCCCTGGTGGCGATGTTTCTGTTGCTCGCCTTCCGACGGCTATACCGAAACGAAAAAACGTGCGACGACGGGCAAGCCTGCGCGATACCCGAAGTGCGGCGCCGGCAGCGCTTCATCTTTTGGTCGGTCGGCGTCATTCTGCTGGTGGTGCTGGCGCTGCCGGATATTGCGCCCTACCTGCTGGGCTACTGAAGATTACGGAGGATCGGATCATGAGCAAGACCTTGATCGTTGCCTGTTTTCTGGCGATGACGCCGGCTGTCTGGGCGGCGACGCCCGCGCCGGCGGCGCATGGGGATGCGCACGCGTTGCGTCATATCACCCTGTCGGTACCCAATATGACCTGCGGCCTGTGCCCCGTCACCATTCGCGCGGCCCTGGACAAGGTGCCGGGCGTGACCCAGGTGCGCCCCGACCTCGATCGCAAGACGGTGAGCGTCACCTACGATCCGCACAAGGCCAGCGTGGCGGCCTTGACGGCCGCGACGGCGGATGCGGGCTACCCCTCTCGGCCGCTGAAATGATGCAGGGCGGGCCGGCGTGCCCGCGCGGGCGCGCTCAAGCGACTAAAGCACGAAGGATAAGGGCATGAGCACCACATTACGCATCACCGGCATGACCTGCGAACACTGTGCCGTCGCCGTGGGGCGGGCGCTCGACAAGCTCGAAGGCGTACGCGCGCGGGTGTCCTACGAAGAGGGGGTCGCCCGCGTCGAGGGCGGGTGCGCGGACGACTGGGTCCGGCTGGTGCGGGCTGCGGGGTACGACGCCTACCCGCTGGATGGGGACGGGCAGGGCGAGATGCCCGGGCCGGGGCTGCGGGTCGTGGTGATCGGCTCGGGTTCTGCGGCCTTTGCCGGCGCCATCCGCGCCGCCGAGGCCGGTGCTCAGGTGACGCTGATCGAGCGGGGTACCCTGGGCGGTACCTGCGTCAACATCGGCTGCGTGCCGTCGAAGATCATGATCCGCGCCGCGCTGATGGCCCATCAGGCTGGACACCACCCCTTCGACGGGCTGGAGCGGCACGTCCCCGCGGTCGACCGCGCTGCGTTAGCCGCGCAGCAGCAGGGTCGCGTCGATGCGCTGCGCAAGGCCAAGTACGAAGACATCCTCGCGACCAATCCCTCGCTGCAGCTGTTGCGCGGCAGCGGTCGTCTCGCCGGCGAGCATCGCGTCGAGGTTATGCACGCGGACGGCACCTCGACGCGTCTGCTGGCCGACCGGGTGCTGATCGCCACCGGCGCCTCGGCCGCTATCCCTTCGATTCCGGGCCTCGCCGGAACGCCCTACTGGACCTCGACAGAGGCGCTGACCGCAGAGACGATCCCGCAACGTCTCGCCGTGATCGGCGGTTCCGTGGTGGCGCTTGAATTGGCGCAGGCCTTTGCGCGCCTCGGCAGTCGGGTGACGCTGTTCGCGCGCAGCACGCTGCTCTCGCGGGAGGATGCCGCGCTGGGCGAGGGGCTCGCGGAGATCCTGCGTGCGGAGGGTCTCGACCTGCGCCTGCACAGCGTGCCTCAGCGGGTAGCGCATGTCGGCGGGCGTTTCCGCCTGACGCTGGCCGACGGCATGCTCGAAAGCGAGGCCTTGCTGGTGGCGACGGGCCGACGCGCGAATACCGCCGAACTGGGACTGCAGACGGTCGGTCTCGAGACCGATGCAGAGGGACGCATCGCGGTCGATGCGCATCTGCGCACGGGGATCGACTGGATCCATGCCGCCGGCGACTGCACCGCGTTGCCGCAATACGTGTACGTCGCCGCGGCGGCCGGCACGCGCGCGGCGATCAACATGACCGGCGGCGATGCCAGCCTCGACCTCGCGGCGATGCCGGCGGTGGTGTTCACCGACCCGCAGGTCGCCACCGTCGGCCTGAGCGAGCGGCAGGCGAAGGCGCACGGGCTGGAGGCCGAGAGCCGCACGCTGAGTCTGGACAACGTGCCCCGCGCCCTGGCGAATTTCGACACCCGCGGTTTCGTCAAGCTGGTGGCCGAGCGCGGTAGCGGCCGCCTGCTCGGCGCGCAGATACTGGCTGCGGAGGCAGGCGAAATGATCCAGAGCGCCGCGCTGGCGCTGGCCGCCGGCATGACGGTCGACGATCTGGCCGGGCGCCTGTTCCCCTATCTGACCATGGTCGAGGGGCTCAAGCTCTGCGCGCAGACCTTCTCGCGCGACGTTTCCCAGCTCTCCTGCTGTGCCGGCTAGCGGCCGCCTGAGACGTCGAGGTTGGCGCCGGTCACGTAACTCGCCTCGTCGGAAAGCAGCCACAGGATCGCGCGCGCGACTTCCTCGGGCTGTCCGCCGCGCTTCATCGGCACTGCGTCCTTGACCCGGTCGACGCGCCCCGGCTCGCCGCCGCTGGCGTGGATGTCGGTATAGATCACGCCGGGACTCACGGCATTGACCCGGATGCCGGCGTCGGCGACCTCCCGGGCGAGGCCGATGGTCAGCGTATCGACCGCTGCCTTGGAGGCGGCGTAGTCCACGTACTCGCCGGGACTGCCCAGGCGTGCGGCGCGCGAGGAGACATTGACGATGGCCCCGCCCGGGCCGCCACGGCGGGTGGACATGCGCCGCACCGCCTCGCGGGCACACAGAAAACTGCCGGTCACGTTGGCCGCGAACACGCGTGCCAGCCGTGCCGCGTCCATGTCCTCGACGCGCGCATGGCGTTCGAGGATGCCGGCGTTGTTGACCAGCGCCGTTACCCGCCCCAACGCTTCGTCGACCTGCCGGAACAAACTCACTACCTCGTCCTCGACGGCGATGTCGGCCGCGAGCGCGATCGCACGACCGCCCGTGGCCTCGATGTCGGCGACCACGGCTTCGGCTGCGGCACGGTCGCGCCGGTAGTTCACGCATACGGCGTAGCCCGCCCGGGCACCGAGGCGGGCCACAGCGGCACCGATGCCGCGGCTGCCGCCGGTCACGATCAGAACCTGGGACATGGTGTCGTCTCCATGATGTGCGCTTGATGTGGGGTGGACCGGCGGCGGGGGCGAACGTTCCGCCTAGTGTGCCGTTGGCGTCCGGACGAAGCGTTATCGAGCGTTGGATGTCGCGGCGCGTCGTGTCAGCCAGCGGTCGAGCTGGTCGGCGAAGGCTTTTCGGTCGCTTTGGCTGAGGGCGGAGGGTCCGCCGGTCTGCACACCGCTCGCGCGCAGCGTTTCCATGAAATCGCGCATGTTGAGCCGGTCGCGGATGTTGCCCTCGGCGTACAGCTCGCCGCGGGGGCTCAGAGCCTCGGCCCCCTTGTCGATCGCTTCGGCCGCCAGCGGGATGTCGCTGGTGATCACCAGATCGCCAGCTTCCGCACGCCGCACGATCTCGTTGTCCGCCACGTCGAACCCGGAAGCGACCTGCAGGAAGCGAATGAAGGGCGAGGCGGGCACGCGCATGGCGTGATTGGCGACCAGGGTCGCTTGCGTGCCGGTTCGCGTGGCGGCGCGAAAGATGACTTCCTTGATGACTCCCGGACAGGCGTCCGCATCGACCCAAATCCGTGCTGGCATGTCCGACTCCCGATACGCGGCTGTCTGCCGCGCGTCTATTTTGCCGGGAATCGCATTCTCGTGTGCGCATCGCCGCCAACAGCGACGATGCGCACACCGGCCAGCTCAGAAAAACCAGCTGGCGACGTTGGCGGGCGGTTGTTGCTGATCGAGTGCCTTGAGTCCCTTGACGCAGCGCACGATCAGCCAGATAGCCCAGAACAGCAGGATGAAATAGCCGATGACGACGAGGCTGAGCAGCCCACCGACGAACAGGTACAGCCCGCCGATCCAGAAGGTGCGGATCTGGAAACGATAATGTTCCCCCAGCCATTCAGGTGCGTCGCCGCGGTTGACGTAGGCCATCACCACGCCTACGAGACCCGTGATGCCGAACAGCAGGCCGACGAGATAGAGGATGTAGATGATTTTCGCGGTACCGGCCGTGCTGGCGGTCGCTTGGGTTTCGGGGGTTGCCGGGGCGTCGGTCATGCGCTCTCTCCTGTTTGGCGTTTATTTGTGTTGTTCTTTTCCACGATGGACTGCGATATGCGTGCCGGGAATTTCCGACCGTATACCGCATGCCGCGCTGTCATGTTAGCGGCGCTGTGTAACGGTTTGATAAACGGGAGAGGGATAAGCGAAGATGCCTCCTCTGCGTATCGCCGCAGCCTCATGCGCGTCAGCACTTCGTCGAGTGTTTGCGATGATTGCCCGTATCCAGACGATGCGCCGGTGCATTCGGCGATCGAGAGCGGACGGCGGAGGCCCGCGGCTCGGCCTCCCGGTGTGTGGCGGCTACCCTCGGGGCGGGCCGCCGCCGGAACGGACGCCCTGCGATCGTCCGTTGGCCAGCGTATGCCGGCTTATGCGTCTTCGAGTGCGAAATCCGCCGCCGCCTCGGCATGCAAGGTGGCGGTGTCGAAGAGCGGTACCGTGGCGTCGCTGGGCGAGACCAGCATGGCGATCTCGGTACAGCCGAGGATGATGCCTTCGGCGCCGCGCTCGACCAGCCGGTCGATTGCTTCTCGATAGCGCTGGTGAGATGTGTTCTCGACCACGCCGAGGCAGAGTTCCTCGTAGATCACCGCGTGGATCATTTCGCGGTCCGCCGTTTCCGGCACCAGGGTTTCGATGCCGTGCGCCTCGATCCGGGCACGGTAGAAGTCCTCCTCCATGGTGAATCGCGTGCCGAGCAGCCCGACGCGCCGGATGCCCTGTTTGCGGATCGCGGTGGCGGTCGCGTCGGCGATATGCAGCAGCGGGACGGCGACGGCGGCTTCGATCTCGGGGGCGACCTTGTGCATGGTGTTCGTGCACAGCACCACGCAGTCGGCGCCGGCCCGTTCCAGCATGCGGGCGACTTCGCTCAGTAGATCGGCCGCGTCTTCCCAGCGACCGGCCTGCTGCAGGGTCTCGATGTCCTGGAAGTCGACGCTGTAGAGCAGCAGCCGGGCCGAATGCAGACCGCCGAGGCGCTGTTTCACCCGGGTGTTGATGTGCCGGTAATAGGGCACGGTGGACTCCCAGCTCATGCCGCCGATGAGGCCGATGGTTTTCATTCGTTGCTCCGTGGTGGGTGTCCCGTGGATCGGGATTTGCCGTTGTCATGTCATGCCCGCTCGGCGTCAGCGATGGGTCGCCGCCCCAGTAACATCAACGCAGCGGTCGAATAGCGCCGGCGCCGGTAAAACGCAATCGTTTCGGCCTCGACCAGGGCGCGTCCGCAATCCTTCGTGCCAGGGGCGGGTGGGTCCGCAGGCATCCCCGCGCGCAGCCACGGCAATTCGTCGACAGGACTATAGGGGCGAACCGTCCTCATGCGCGAGGATCCTCTGGCGCCGGGCGATGATTTTTTTGTGACGACATATTACTATGCAATGTTCCAGTCGAGGCGCGAGCGATACGCGCCATGTGATCGAGAATCTGCCGACGGCGCCCGAGGTGGCGCCGTCGCGCATTGCGAGGCGGAGAAGACGTGGTGGAACTGACCGGTGCCGAAATATTTGTGCGTTGCCTGAAGGCGGAAGGCGTTGATCTGATTTTTGGCTATCCCGGCGGTGCGGTACTCCACATCTACGACGCGCTGTACAAACAGAAGGATATCAGCCACATCCTCACCCGCCACGAGCAGGGAGCGGTGCATGCGGCCGAGGGCTATGCCAAGTCGACGGGCCGTGTGGGCGTGGCGCTGGTGACCTCCGGGCCGGGCGCGACCAATGCGGTCACCGGCATCGCCGATGCCTACATGGACTCAGTGCCCCTGGTCGTATTCACCGGCCAGGTACCCACCCATGCGATCGGTAGCGACGCGTTTCAGGAAACGGATTCGGTGGGCATCACGCGACCCATCGTCAAGCACAATTTCCTGATCAAGCGCGTCGAGGACATCGCCGAGACGATCAAGAAGGCGTTCTATCTCGCCGCGAGCGGTCGCCCCGGTCCGGTGGTGGTGGACATTCCCAAGGACATCACCGCCGCCAAGGCGGGCTTCAAGTACCCGAAGTCGATCCGCATGCGCTCCTACAATCCCACGGTCAAGGGGCATCCGGGGCAGATCAAGCGTGCCGCCGAGCTGATCCTGCAGGCCGAAAAGCCGATCATCTATGCCGGCGGCGGCGTCATTCTCGGCCAGGCGTCCGATGCGCTGACCGAATTCACGCGCATGCTCGATTACCCCATCACCAACACCCTGATGGGGCTCGGCGGCTATCCCGCGTCCGATCGTCAGTGCCTTGGCATGCTCGGCATGCACGGGACCTACGAGGCGAACATGGCGATGCATCAGGCCGACGTGGTGATCGCCATCGGCGCGCGCTTCGACGACCGCGTGACCGGCAACGTGGACAAGTTCTGTCCGCACGCGAAGATCGTGCACATCGACGTCGACCCCGCCTCCATTTCCAAGACGGTGCGCGTGGACATCCCGATCGTCGGCCAGGTCGGCGACGTGCTCGCGGATCTGATCGAGGTGATCAAGTCGGGCGGCAAGAAGCCCAAGGCCGCGCCGCTCAAGGCTTGGTGGAAGCAGATCGAGGAATGGCGGGCGATGGACTGTCTCAAGTACGACCGCGGCAGCGAGCTGATCAAGCCCCAGTTCGTGCTCGAAAAGCTCTACGAGCTGACCCGCGGCGACGCCTACGTGACCTCCGACGTCGGTCAGCATCAGATGTGGGCCGCGCAGTTCTACAAGTTCGACAAACCCAATCGCTGGATCAACTCCGGAGGTCTTGGCACGATGGGCGTCGGCCTGCCGTTCGCCATCGGCGCGCAGCTTGCGTATCCCGACGAGACGGTGGTCTGCGTGACCGGCGAGGCCAGCATCCAGATGTGCATCCAGGAGCTTTCGACCTGTTTGCAGTACCACTTGCCGATCAAGGTCATCACCCTCAACAACCGCTACATGGGCATGGTGCGGCAGTGGCAGGAGTTCTTCTATCAGGGCCGTTACGCGATGTCCTACATGGACGCGCTGCCGGATTTCGTCAAGCTGGCCGAATCCTACGGCCACGTCGGCATGCGCATCGAGCGGCCCGGCGACGTGGAGGGCGCCTTGCAGGAAGCCCTGGCCATCAAGGACCGGCTGGTGTTCATGGACTTCGTGACCGACGATAGCGAGAACGTTTATCCGATGATCCCGGCCGGCGCCGGTCAAAACGAAATGATTCTGGTCTGACGGGAGTACGCATGCGCCACATCATATCCATTCTCATGGAGAACGAAGCCGGAGCGCTGTCGCGCGTGGCCGGGCTGTTTTCCGCGCGCGGCTACAACATCGAATCCCTGACCGTGGCGCCGACCAACGATCCGACGCTGTCGCGCATGACCCTGGTGACCACTGGCAATGAGCAGATCGTCGAGCAGATCGTCAAGCAGCTCAACAAGCTCATCGACGTGGTCAAGCTGATGGAGCTGAACGAATATCGCTACATCGAGCGCGAGATGATGCTGATCAAGGTGCACGCGGCCGATGCCGGACGCGAGGAAATCAAGCGGCTATCCGATATCTTCCGCGGCCGCATCATCGACGTCACGCCCGAGGTCTATACCATCGAACTGACCGGCACCGGCGAAAAGCTCGACGCCTTCATGGAGGCGGTGGGTGAACGCCATATCCTGGAGGTGGTGCGTTCCGGCGCCATGGGCATCGCCCGCGGCGATCGCGTGCTCCGGGCCTGAACCCAAAACATCCAATGCAACGAAAACGACACTAGGCAAGAGGACGATATGAACATTTTCTACGATAAGGACGCAGACCTTTCCCTGATCCAGGGCATGCGCGTGGCGATCATCGGCTATGGCTCCCAGGGTCATGCCCACGCCAACAACCTCAAGGAATCGGGCGTCGAGGTCGTGGTCGGTCTGCGTGCCGGTTCGTCCTCCGCCGCCAAGGCCGAGGCCGCCGGCCTCACCGTGCAGCCGATCGCCGATGCGGTCAAGGCCGCCGATCTGATCATGATCCTGACGCCCGACGAGCACCAGGCCGCGCTGTATCGCGACGAGATCGCGCCGAACCTCAAGTCCGGTGCGACGCTGGCCTTCGCCCACGGCTTCAACATCCATTTCGAGCAGATCGTGCCGCGCGCCGACCTCGACGTGGTGATGATCGCGCCCAAGGGTCCGGGTCACCTGGTCCGTTCCACCTACACCCAGGGCGGCGGCGTCCCCTGCCTGATCGCCATCAGCCACGATGCCAGCGGCCGGGCGCGCGACGTCGCGCTGTCGTATGCCTCGGCCATCGGCGGCGGCCGCGCCGGCGTGATCGAGACCAGCTTCCGCGAAGAAACCGAGACCGATTTGTTCGGCGAGCAGGCCGTGCTGTGCGGCGGCGCCAGCGCGCTGGTGCAGGCCGGCTTCGAGACCCTGGTCGAAGCGGGCTACGCACCCGAGATGGCCTACTTCGAATGCCTGCATGAACTCAAGCTGATCGTCGACCTGATGTACGAAGGTGGCATCGCCAACATGCGCTATTCGATCTCGAACACGGCGGAATATGGCGATCTGACCCGCGGCCCGCGTATCGTCACTGATGAGACCAAGGCCGAGATGCGCCGCATCCTGCAGGAAATCCAGCGCGGCGAGTTCGCGCGCGAGTTCATTCTCGAGAACCAGGCCGGCGCGGCCACGCTAAAGGCCAAGCGCCGCTTGGGCATGGAGCACCCCATCGAGGCGGTGGGCGAGCGTCTGCGCAGCATGATGCCCTGGATCGCGGCGAACAAGATCGTCGACAAGACCCGCAACTAAGTCGCAGCGGGACGGCGTCACAGCCGTCCCGCCGGCTTCCGCGCCGCAACCCCTGCCCAACAGAAGGGATTCGTCGATGATGCCGATCGTGCGTGAGGGACGCGTGCCGGTTTTCGGCCTGTTGGCATTGGCCCTGGCGCTGACGGCGACCGAGAATGTGCTGATCGCGGCACCACTCTGGATCGGCACCTTCGTGCTCGCGTTCGTTTTCCGCGAATTGCCCCGCCGTGCGCCCGCCTCGCCGCTGGCCGTGCTCAGTCCCGTGGACGGGCGCGTACTGTCCGTCGAATCCTGCCGCGACCCCTATCGGGAGCGTTCGTCGCAGTGCGTCCGCGTAGTCCAGGATGCGGCCGGCCCCTACGGGCTGTATGCCCCCATCGAGGGCAAGCTGCTCAAGGTCTGGCATGGTTCGCCAGCGGCGAAAGAGCATCAGGCCGCGCTTTGGGTGCAGACCGACGAACTGGATGATATCGTCGTGGCCGTACACCGTTCTCGCCTGCCGGGTTATCTGCGCTGCCGCGCGCATGCGGGCGAACGGGTCGGCCATGGCAGCCGTTGCGGTTTTGCAGGCTTCGGCAGGATCGTCGAGCTGTACCTGCCAGAGGCCTCGCGCGTCGAAGTCGAAGCCGGCGCACGGCTGCGAGCGGGGCAGGTCATCGGCAAGCTGTTGCGCCCGTGAGCCGCGGAGCGGCCGGGGGCGACAAGTGATGAGGAAACGCATGGGCAATGAGAATCGTGGGCTGGTCGCGGGTGTGAGACATCCACGGGGGGTCTATCTGCTGCCCAACCTGCTGACCACCGGCGCGATGTTCGGCGGTTTCTACGCCATTGTCGCGGCCATGAACGGTCGCTTCACGGCGGCGGCCATCGCGGTATTCATCGCCATGGTGCTCGATGGGCTGGATGGCCGCGTGGCGCGCATGACCAACACGCAGAGCGCCTTCGGCGCGGAATACGACAGCCTTTCCGACATGGTGTCCTTCGGGCTTGCGCCGGCCCTGGTGATGTATCAGTGGGCGCTGGTGCATCTGCACGACCTGGGCTGGTTCTGGGCCAAGGCCGGCTGGCTGGCCGCCTTCATCTATACGGCGTCCGCGGCGCTACGTCTGGCGCGTTTCAACACTCAGGTCGGTACCCAGGACAAACGCTTCTTCCAGGGATTGCCGAGCCCGTCGGCGGCGGCCGTGATGATGGGCACGGTGTGGATGTGGGAGCAGTTTTCGGTCGACGGCCGGACGCTGATGATCCCCGCGCTGGTGATCACGCTCGTCAGCGGCGGCCTGATGGTTTCGGGATTTTCCTATTACAGCTTCAAGGACATCGATCTGCGCAAGCGGGTGCCGTTCGTCAGCGTGATCGCGGTACTCAGCTTGTTCGTGCTGATCGCGCTGTGGCCCTCGATCGTGCTGTATTCGCTGTTCGTGCTGTACACGCTTTCCGGCCCGCTGCATTTCGCCTGGCGCCGCTGGCGCAAGCTGCGGCAGCGGCGCGCGCAGCCCGAATAGGGTACAGGCGGATCAGTCGCCGCCCGGTGCCGATACGCCTTCCCCGGAAAGCCAGCAGCGGATGCGCTGTCCGGCGCGTCCGCCACGCCACGGGGGTGGTTCCGTCCGGCACCGCTGCATGACTTTCGGACACTCATCCGCGTAGATGCAGCCGGCATCTTCCCGCATGTCCTGCGAGGGCGGTGCGGCCGCGTGGTCGCTTGGGCCGGGCTGCGAGGCGCCGTCCGCGCGCATGTCCAGGGTTGGCATGGCTGCCATCAGCGCCTGCGTATAGGGGTGATTGGGGCCTTCGAAAATCACCTCGGTCGGCCCGATCTCGACCAGCGTTCCCCGGTAGAGTACGCCGATCCGGTCGGCGAGATAGCGCACCACGGCCAAGTCGTGCGAGATGAACAGATAGGCCACGGCATGACGTGCCTGCAACTCCACCAGCAGGCGCAGTATCGCGGCTTGCACCGAGACGTCCAGCGCGGAAGTGGGTTCGTCTAAAATCACCAGCCGCGGCTCGCCGGTGAATGCGCGGGCAATGGCCACGCGCTGGCGCTGGCCGCCGGAAAGCTGGCCCGGCAGCGCGCGGGCATGCTCGGTTTCGAGCGCCACTTCGCGCAACAGCCGGGCGAGTCGCTCGCGCAGCGGAGCCTTGATCCGCGAGAGTTTGCGGATGGCGCGACCCAGGGCGTGCCCCACGCGGCGACGAGGATTGAGCGTGGTGTCCGGCGACTGGAAAACCATCTGGATGTCGCGGCGCTGGGCCTGCCGCCGACGGGCAATGCGTGCGGCCAGACGCCTGCCGTCCAGATGAATGCGGCCTCGTGTCGGCGGTGTCAACCCGGCGATCGCGTGCGCCAGCGTGGTCTTGCCGCTACCTGACTCACCGACCAGGCCGAAGGTTTCGCCCGGATCTATGTGCAGATTCAGATCGCGCAGGATAGGCGTGCCGCCGTGGCCGACTTCCAGCCCTTCAATTTCGATCAGCGGCCGTTCCGGCACACGCACCCGCAGGTCGCTCGTTCCCTGCGAGGGCGCGATGATGCCGGTCGCTGGAGGCGGAACATCGTCGGCGAACAGGCAGCGGCTGAGATGTCCGTTGTGCCTGTCGGCAGGCGGCATGGCTTCCGTGCAGGCCGTTTGCGCCCGCCCGCAACGTGGTGCGAACGGGCAGCCGGTTTCCGGCGCGTGGGCATCCGGCACGCTGCCGGGGATCGGTTGCAGGGGGCGCCGGTCGCGACGGCTGTCTCGCGTCGGCAGGCAAGCGACGAGGGCGCCGGTGTAGGGGTGTCGCGGTCGGGTGAAGACCGCTGCGGAGTCGCCTTCCTCGACCAATCGGCCGGCATACATCACGCCGACCCGCTCGCACAGCTGGCGGACCACGCCCAGGTTGTGGCTGATGAACAGCAGGGCGGCGCGGTAGTCGCGGCGCAACTCCTCGAACAGCCGTAGCATCTCCGCCTGTACCGTCGTGTCGAGCGCGGTGGTGGGCTCGTCGAGGATCAGCAATTCCGGATCGGTGGCCAGCGCCATGGCGATCACGATGCGCTGTTGCATACCACCGGACAATTGATAGGGATAGAGATGGGCGACCGTTGCCGGGCGGGCGATCCGTACACTGGCCAGCATGTCGAGCGCGGCGGTGTCGGCCTGGGCATGATCCAGCCCGGCATGCAGCGTGTACAGCTCGGCGATCTGGCGGCCGACCGGCAGCGAGGGATTGAGCGCGCTGCCCGGGTGCTGGTAGACCATGCCGATGCGGCCGCCGCGCAGCCGCCGCAGGCCGCGCTCGTCGAGCTTGCCGAGGTCCTGCCCGGCGAAGACGATCCGCCCGCGTTCCTGGTGTGCGGTGGCGGGCAGGTAGCGCATGACGCTCATGGCCAAGGTGCTCTTGCCGCAGCCGGATTCGCCGACCAGGCCGTAGGCCTCGCCGGGGCGGATGTCGAGGCTCAGCTCGCGGATCGCGCGCAGCCAATGGCCGCCGCGACGGTAACTGATTGCGAGATCCTCGATGTGCAGCAGCGCTTCGCTCATGCGTCGAGCCGGGTCCGCAGGCCGTCGGCGGTCAGGCCGATACCGATCACCACCAGCACGATGGCGAGAACGGGGAACAGCACGGTCCACGGGGCGCTGGTGAGCTGGGTCTGGTTCTGGCTGACCATCAGGCCCCAGTCGGGACTGGGCGGTTGCGCGCCGAGGCCGAGGAAGCCCAGCGTGGCCGAGGTGAACACGGCGTAGCCAAGACGAATCGTACCCTCCACGACGAGCGGCCCGCCGACATTGGGCAGGATTTCCCGTAACAGCTGATAGGCCGTGCCCTCGCCCCGCATGCGTGCGGCGAGGAGGTATTCCCGACGAACCTCGATCATCGCGCGCGCCCTGACCGTGCGTGCCACCAGCGGCGCGAATACCAGTCCGATGACCAGGACGACGTTGAGCTTGGAGGGGCCGAGTAGGGTGAGCGCGAGCATGGCCAGCACGATCAGCGGCAGCGCCATGACGGCATCGAGCATGCGCATGATGGCTTCGTCGATCCAGCGTCCGTAATAGGCCGTGATCAGGCCGATGAGCGTGCCCAGCAGCAGGCCCAGGAGGGTGGCGGCGGGAGCGACCATGAGTACCTGAGCGGCGCCGTAGATCACCCGGCTGAGGATGTCGCGGCCAAAGCGGTCGGTGCCGAACCAATGCTGCCAGGAAGGCGGCTGCGACAGGGCGCCGAAATCCACCGCGGTCGGAGAGTAGGGTGCGATCCAAGGTGCGGCCAGCGCGCAGACGACCCAGAGGGCGATCAGGCTCAGGCCCAGCAGCAGGGTCAGCGGCGGGCGCCTGTGGTCAGACGGGGCGGGCGATGGCATGGCGTGCACGGGGGTCGAGCAGGGCGTGGATCAAATCGGCCAGGAAATTCGACAGGGCGAAGACCAGGGTGATCATCAGGCTGCAGCCGACCAGCAACGGAATGTCCTTGTTGGTGGCGGCGCTGTAGGTGAGGCTGCCGATGCCGGGATAGCGGAACAGGGTTTCGACCACCACCAGGCCGCCGACCATCCAGCCGATCTGCGCGCCGACGACGGTGATCGTCGGCAGCAGGGCGTTGCGCAGCACGTGCCGCCACAGCACCACGCGGCGGGGTAGACCCTTGAGTATCGCGGTTCGTGTGTAATCGGCCGCGAGCGCTTCGATCATGCCGCTGCGTGCCATGCGGAAGACATATGAAAACAGTGTCAGCGCCAGGGCGACCGCCGGCATGATCAGATGGCGCAGCCAGTCGAGCGTGCCGGCACCGGCTGCCGGCATGGCCTGGATCGGCAGCCAGTGCAGGGTGATGCCGAAGACGACGATCAGCACCACGCCGGTGACGAATTCGGGAATCGCACCGAAGGACAGGCTGAGCACGGACACGATGCGGTCGAAGGCGTGCCCTTCGCGCAGGGCGGCATAGACGCCGCTGGCGATGGCGCTCGGCAGCAGCAGGGCCAGGCCTGCCGCGGCGAGCACGAGTGAGTGCTTCAGGCGGTCCAGAACCAGCGGCAGGACGGGGGTGTCGTAAACCAGCGAACGTCCCCAGTCGCCATGCGCCAGGCCGTCCAGCCAGTGCAGGTAACGCTCCCACAAGGGGAGGCTGGCGCCGAGCTGGCGATTGAGTACATCGACCGCGTGCTGGGAGGCGAAGGGGCCGAGCATGATGCGGCCGATGCTGCCGGGCAGCACGCCGGTGAGTGCGAAAATCAGCGCCGAGGCCGCGGCCAGCGTGACGCATAGCAGCAGCAAGCGGCGAACGATGTAGACCGCCATGCGCTTGTCGGGTGTCTCAGGCCAGCCAGGCGCGGGTGAGATCGAGATATTGCGACATATTGGCCTCGACGCCTCTGACATTGCGCCGCATCGGCCGCAGCAGGTCGATGAAGTAGGCGATGGCGGCGGGCACGTCGTCATGCAGCATCGCGGCGGCCCGATTGGCGAGACGGTCGCGTTGCCTTGGATCGACCGTGGCCTCCAGCTCCGCCACCAGCTTGTCGAAACCGGGGTGTTTCCAGTGGGCGGCGTTCCATTCGGAGTGGCCGCCGAAGGCGGCGGACAGTATCTGCGAGGGTGTGGTGCGGCCGGTCCAGTCGGTGAGGCCGAAATCGACCTCGGTCCAGTGGTCGTAATAGGTGTTGAGCGGCTCCACGTGCAGTTTCACGCGAATGCCGGCGGGCGCCAGCATCTGTTGCGCGAGGATGGCGTATTGAGGCAGTTCCAGATAGTCGCCGGTGTAGAGGTCGATGTCGAAACCCGTGGGATGGCCTGCCTGCGCCAGCAGCTGCTTGGCGTGGGCGATATCCCGACGGCGTTGCTTGAGCCGGATGTGATCGCCGAAAATGGGGGCGACGGGATGATCGTTGCCAAGTTCGCCCGCGCCGCCGAGCAGCACCTCGAGCATGGCTTCGCGATTCAGGCACAGTGCCACCGCCTCGCGCACGCGGCGGTCGTCGAAGGGTTTGCGGTCGACGCGCATGGCGAGCAGGCGGGTGGCGGAAGAATGGGCGCGGGCGATACGGATGTCCGGCTTGTCCAGCAGCGGCTTGGCGTCGATCGAGGAAATGCCGAGCATCATGTCGGCGCCGCCGCCCTGCAGCGCGAGAATCATCGGCTGGGGCGAGCCGTACAGGCCAAGGTGCACGGCATCCAGATAGGGTTTGCCGGCATCCCAGTAATCCGGATTGCGTTCGAAGCGCGCATGTTGCTGCGGTTTGTAGTCGACCATGCGGAACGGGCCGGTGCCGACCGGATGCTTGGCGAAATCGCCGGCGTAGTCGTGCGGCAGGATGATCGCGTTATATATCTGGGTGTAATAGGGGAACTCGCCCACTGGCCGATCAAGCGCGAACTTGACCGTATGGCGATCGACCTTCGTGGTGTCGCCGGGCTTGAGGAACGGGATCTGTGCCCGCGCCACCGAGGCCTGCTTGGGGTCGACCAGCCGTTCGAAGGTGGCGACCACGTCGTCGGCCGTCATCTCGCGGCCATCGTGAAACCTGACGCCCCGGCGCAGCTCGAAAATCCAGGTTTTGCCGCCGTCCGGGGTGTGCCATGCGGTGGCGAGCACCGGACGCAGGCTGAGGTCGGGCTCGGCCCAGACGAGATACTCGCCGACCTGCTGTACGATGGCGATGGCGCCGGCGCTGTCGATCTTCAGCGGGTCGATGGACTTGGCGGCCGGGACCGCGACGCGCAGGGTGCCGCCGCGTTTGGGCGGCTCGGCGGCCCGGGCGCTGCCCGGATGCAATGCCAGACCGCTGCTGGCGAGGCCTAGGCCGAGCACGCCGCTGGCGCGCAGAAAGTCGCGGCGCTCGGGCGAGAGCGGCTTGGTCGTCGCGGATTTTCGGTGTCGGGGTGTATCGCTCATGGGTGTTGTTCCTCGGGCTTTCGGCGCCTGCCGTCGGCGCGCGGCCAGGGATGGCCTGTTCGCGCCGTCGGATACGCTCATCCGGTCCGATTGTCATGGGGAGTGAGGTGCAATGTATCGTGTCGCGCCGACGAACGAAACCCCGTGCCGGGGCCCCGCTGCCAGGCTTGGCAGTGCATCGGGGCTTGGCTATCATGGTCCGAACACGCTCGTCACGCGCCGTGGCAGCGCCCTGCGAGAGGGTCGCGCAAGCGGCGGCGCGCCGCATCCGACGAACCGATCGTTCGTCTGATCGCGCCCGTCGGCCGGCGCGAAGCGGTTTTCCGACCCATACTCTAAACGAACATCCGGCCCCGGTCGCCGGGTTAGCGGGAGCAGCCATGTCCAACGATCGTCTGATCATTTTCGATACCACCCTGCGCGACGGCGAGCAGAGTCCGGGCGCATCGATGACGCGCGACGAGAAGGTGCGTATCGCCAAGGTGCTCGAGCGCATGCGGGTCGACGTGATCGAGGCGGGCTTCCCGATCGCCAGTCCCGACGATTTCGAGGGCGTGAGCGCGGTGGCACGCGCCGTCACCGACAGCGTGGTCTGCGGGCTGGCCCGGGCGCTGGAGCGCGACATCGACCGCGCCGGCGAGGCGATCAAACCGGCCAAGGCGGGCCGCATCCATACCTTCATCGCGACCTCGCCCATCCACATGGCGCACAAGTTGCGCATGGAGCCCGACCAGGTCGTCGAGCAGGCCGTCAAGGCGGTGCACCACGCGCGTCGCTACACCGACGATGTCGAATTTTCCGCCGAGGATGCCGGCCGTTCCGAGGTCGATTTTCTCTGTCGGATCATCGAGGCGGCGATCGAGGCGGGTGCGCGCACGATCAACATCCCGGATACGGTCGGCTACAACCTGCCGGGACAGTTCGGCACGTTGATCGAAGCCCTGCTGAACCGGATTCCGAATGCCGACAAGGCCGTGTTTTCGGTGCATTGCCACAACGATCTGGGTCTTGCCGTGGCCAACTCGCTGTCGGCGGTGCAGGCCGGCGCGCGTCAGGTGGAGTGCACCATCAACGGGCTCGGCGAGCGTGCCGGCAACGCCGCGTTGGAAGAGATCGTGATGACGGTGCGCACGCGACGCGACATGTTCGCCTGCGATACCGGCATCGACACCACCCAGATCGTGCCGGCCTCGCGACTGGTGTCGACCATCACCGGCTTCCCGGTGCAGCCGAACAAGGCCATCGTCGGCGCCAACGCCTTCGCGCACGAATCCGGCATCCACCAGGACGGCGTGCTCAAGTCGCGCGAGACCTACGAGATCATGCGCGCCGAGGATGTGGGCTGGAGCGCCAACCGCATCGTGCTCGGCAAGCATTCCGGACGCAACGCGCTGCGTACCCGGCTCAAGGAACTGGGCATCGAGTTCGCCTCCGAGGAGGAACTCAACGACGCCTTCACCCGCTTCAAGGTGCTGGCGGACAAGAAGCACGAGATCTTCGACGAGGACCTGCAGGCGCTGGTGTCCGAGACGGTGGCCTCCGAAACCGGGCAGCATGTGCTGGTGTCGATGCGCGTCTGTTCCGAGACCGGCGAGGTGCCGCTCGCCAAGGTCACCCTGAGCGTATACGGCGAGGAACGCTCGGCCGAGGCTGCGGGCAGTGGCCCGGTGGACGCCACCTTCCGCGCCATCGAATCGATCGTCGACAGCAAGGCGCAGCTGCAGCTCTATTCGGTGAACAACATCACCAGCGGTACCGATGCGCAAGGCGAGGTGACGGTACGCATGGAGCGCAGCGGACGCATCGTCAACGGCCAGGGCGCGGATACCGATATCGTGATCGCCTCGGCCAAAGCCTATCTGAACGCCCTGGACAAGCTGGCCTCGGTGGTGCAGCGCGCGCACCCTCAGCTCGGCGACGTCTAGCCGGCCGCGCGTTCGCCGTGCGGCGCTACAATTCGATGTGGACGCTAGCATTCCGCCAAACAAGCAACGGGAAGCCGGAGTGAGCACGAGAAACGCGCATTATCTTTCGGCGATGGGCATACAGCCTTGGGCACTGCGCGCCGCGCCGCGAGTGTCGGGTCAGTGCTCGCCCGTGGCTGCGGATGCCGCGGCCGAGGAGATCGCGTTGGCGAATATGGCGCCGGCGCCCGTGGCGGCAGGCCATGTCACGGCAGGCGCGAGGGCGGACGTGGCGGAGATGGATTGGCCGCGGCTGGAGGCCGCGGTGGCGGCCTGCCGCCGCTGTGCGTTGGCCGAAGGGCGGACGCAAACGGTTTTCGGCGTCGGCGAGCGAACGGCGGACTGGATGGTCGTCGGCGAGGGGCCGGGGGCCGAGGAAGACCGCCGCGGCGAACCCTTCGTCGGTCGTGCCGGACGATTGCTGGACAACATGTTCGTCGCCATCGGCCTGCGCCGCGAGGCCGTGTATATCGCCAATGTGGTCAAGTGCCGTCCGCCCGGCAACCGGGATCCGCAACCCGAGGAGGTGAGTGCCTGCGGGGCCTATCTCGACCGCCAGATCGCCCTGGTGCAGCCGCGGCTGATACTGGCGCTGGGACGCTTCGCGGCGCAAAGCCTGCTGCAAACCGATACACCGGTCGGGCAACTGCGCGGGCGTGTCCACCGCTATGCCGGTACGATCCCGCTGATCGTGACCTATCATCCGGCCTATCTGCTGCGCAGTCCCGAGCAGAAGGCGCGTGCCTGGGACGATTTGCGCCTCGCGCGCGCGCAGATAGCGGGTGACGGGTGAGCAGCCGGCCTCGCGAGGCGGTCCCGCGGATGCGCCCGCTGGAGGTGCTGGATCTGGATGCGCTGATGGGCATCGAGCGGAGGGCCTATTCGCACCCCTGGACCGAGGCCATTTTCCGCGACTGCCTGCGGGCGGGCTATACCTGCTGGGCGATGGATCAGCAAGGCGAATTGACCGGTTACGCCATCACCTCGCTCGCGGTGGGCGAATACCATATTCTCAATCTCACGGTGCGTCCTGAGTCTCAGGGGCGCGGTTACGGGCGCTTCTTGCTGCGTGCGCTGGTGAACTGGGCAAAGGGGCAGGGCGCCGAAACGGCCTTTCTTGAGGTGCGCCCTTCCAACCGTACCGCGTTGAATCTGTACTTGTCCGAAGGTTTCAACGAGGTCGGTTTGCGCAAGGGCTATTATCCTGCGGCACGCGGGCGAGAGGATGCGCTGGTGATGGCCCGGAATCTTTAGATCGCGCGGCAGCCGCGACGCGGCCGCCGCGCGGCGTTATAATCGCCCGCTTTTCGCAGGTTTAGCGGTAGACACCCATGTCCGATTTCAGCCGGGAGGTGGCGCGGCGGCGCACCTTCGCCATCATTTCGCATCCCGATGCGGGCAAGACCACCATCACCGAGAAGCTGCTGTTGTTCGGTGGCGCGATTCAGCTCGCCGGTACGGTCAAGGGCCGCAAGGCCGCGCGCCACGCCACCTCAGACTGGATGGAGCTGGAGAAGCAACGCGGCATTTCGGTGACCTCGTCGGTGATGCAGTTCCCGTACAAGGGACAGATCATCAATCTGTTGGACACGCCCGGTCACGAGGATTTCTCCGAGGATACCTACCGCACCCTCACGGCCGTCGACTCGGCGCTGATGGTAATCGATGCCGCCAAGGGCGTAGAGGAGCGCACCATCAAGCTGATGGAGGTCTGCCGGCTGCGCGACACGCCGATCATTACCTTCATCAACAAGCTCGACCGCGAGGGTCGCGAGCCGATCGAGTTGCTCGATGAGGTCGAGGACGTGCTCAAGATCGAGTGCGCGCCAGTGACCTGGCCGATCGGCATGGGCAAACGCTTCAAGGGCGTCTACCACCTGCTCAAGGATCGCATCCATCTCTATGCGGCCGGCCAGGGCAGCCGAACGCAGGTCGGCGAGTCGATCGACGGACTGGATAACCCGGATCTGGACCGCGTGCTCGGCGATCAGGCAGCCGAACTGCGCGAGGAGATCGAACTGGTCAAGGGGGCGAGCCATGCCTTCGACGAGGAGGCCTACCGGCGCGGCCGGCAGACGCCAGTGTTTTTCGGTTCCGCGATCAACAATTTCGGCGTGGCCTCGCTGCTGGACGCCTTCGCCGAGTTCGCGCCCCCGCCGCAGCCGCGCCCGACCGCGAACCGCGACGTGGATCCGTTGGAGCCCGCGCTGACCGGGTTCGTGTTCAAGATCCAGGCGAACATGGATCCCCAGCACCGTGATCGCATCGCCTTCATGCGCGTGTGCTCCGGGCAGTTCGAGAAAGGCATGAAACTACGTCACGTGCGCCTCGGCAAGGACGTCAAGATCAGCGATGCGCTGACCTTCATGGCTTCCGACCGCGAGCATGTCGAACATGCCTATGCCGGCGACATCATCGGCATCCACAACCATGGCACCATCCGCATCGGCGACACCTTCACCCAGGGCGAGTCGCTGCAGTTCACCGGGATTCCCAACTTCGCGCCGGAGCTGTTCCGCCGCGCGCAGCTGCGCGATCCCATGCGCATGAAGGCGCTGCAGAAAGGTTTGACCCAGCTCTGCGAGGAGGGGGCGACGCAGCTCTATCATCCGCTGCGCAACAACGACCTGATCCTGGGCGCGGTCGGCGTGCTCCAGTTCGACGTGGTGGCGCACCGTCTGCGCGACGAGTACGGGGTGGACTGCCTGTTCGAGCCGGTGAACGTGACCACGGCGCGCTGGGTCAGCGCCGACGAGCGCGTGATGCGGGAATTCCGCGAGAAGGCGGAAGCCAATCTGGCGCTGGATCACGCCGGCGATCTGGTCTATATCGCGCCGACGCGGGTGAATCTGCAGATGGCGCAGGAACGCTGGCCCGAGGTGAGCTTCCACGAAACCCGTGAGCACGGCACGGCGCTCGTCTGAACGCCGTGCCGCCCGTGGGGCTGAGTCGCGTTTTCGCTCAGAAGGCGTCTGCGGGCCGTACGCCGAGCTTCTTGAGGATGGTTACCAGCGGGCAGAAGCCGGTGAATGCGGACTGCAGCAGGTTGGCGCCGACGAAGGCGGTGAACCACAGCCAGTTGGGATTGACGAAATGCGCCAGCAGCAGGCTGACCAGGATGAAGGTGCCGGCGGTGGCCATGACGATACGCGTGATGGACATGATCGAGTGCTCCTGAACGGTTAGTAATATTAGTAAAATCTAATGTTTGTGGTCTTGCGGGTCAAGCCGGTCGTTCCCGGCGTGCCTTCAGGGGGACGTAGTCGCGGGCGCCGTAGCCGACATAGAGTTGCCGGGGGCGGCCGATCCGGGCCTTGGGGTCGGACATCATTTCCATCCAGTGCGCGACCCAGCCGACGGTCCTGGCCATGGCGAAAATGACCGTGAACATGTTGAGCGGAATGCCCATGGCGCTGAGGATGATGCCCGAATAGAAATCGACGTTCGGGTAGAGATTGCGTTCCTGGAAGTATTCGTCCTGCAGGGCGATGCGTTCGAGCTCCATGGCCACGTCGAACAGCGCCTGGTTGGGGTTGCCGGGTTCCAGGCTGATCAGCAGCTCGTGGCAGACCTTGCGGATGATGCGCGCGCGCGGGTCGTAATTCTTGTAGACGCGGTGTCCGAAGCCCATGAGTCGGAAGCGGTCGTTCTTGTCCTTGGCGCGATCGACGTAGTGCTGAACGGGCCTGCCTTCGGCGACGATCTCGTCGAGCATGCGGATGACCGCCTCGTTGGCGCCGCCGTGCGCCGGTCCCCACAGCGAGGCGATGCCCGCCGAGATGGCCGCGAAGGGGTTGGCTTCCGAGCTGCCGGTCAGGCGCACGGTCGAGGTCGAGGCGTTCTGCTCGTGATCGGCGTGCAGGATGAGGATCAGGTCGAGCGCGCGTACGAAGCGCGGATCGGGTTCGAAGGCTTCCGTGGGCACCGCAAACATCATGCGTAGGAAATTTTCGGTGAAACCCAGTTCGTTGTCGGGGTAGACGAAGGGTTCGCCGATGGAGTGCTTGTAACTCCAGGCGGCGATGGTCGGCATCTTGGCGATCAGCCTGTGCGCGGAGATTTCGCGCTGGCGGGCATTGTGCACGTCCGTGGAATCGCTGTAGAAGGCCGACAGCGCGCCGACCACGCCGACCATGGTGGCCATCGGGTGGGCGTCGTGGCGGAAGGCGCTCATGAAACGGCGCATCGCCTCGTGCAGCATGGTGTGGCGGGTGATGTGGCGGGTAAAGGTCTCCAGCTCCGCAGACACCGGGAGTTCGCCGTAGAGCAGCAGATAGCAGACCTCGATATAGCTGCTGTGCTGCGCCAGTTGTTCGATCGGGTAGCCGCGATAGCGCAGGATGCCTTCGTTGCCGTCGATATAGGTCAGCGCGCTCTGGCAGCTGGCCGTGGCCAGGAAGCCTGGGTCGTAGGTGAAATAGCCCAGCTCCCGGTAGAGGTCGCGCACGTCGATCGCGGCCGGGCCGTCTTCACCCCGCAGAACCGGCAGCTCGATCTGCTTGCCGGTGGCGTTGTCGGTGAGTGTGACGGTGTCCTTGGTGGTCATGGGCGGTCTCCTGGGGCGGGTTGAGCGCAGCGACGGCAGACTATCCTAGCAGAAGCGGTACGCGCCTCAGGCGCCGTCCGCATCGCGGTTGCCGATCGACAGGCCGCGCTGGTACACCAGCACCGAGCCGATGCGTAGCGCGCCGAGCACGAACAGCAGCGTGCTCAGGGCATAGGTGCGGTCAACGACGAGCTTGTGCTCGAACAGCTCGATCATGATTTCGCGCAGCACGAAGACGATCGCGGCGTCGACGATGAAGGTCAGGCGCAGGCGGTTGACGCGGAAGTATTCGGCCAGCGAGCGCGACAATTCGATCAGTACGAACAGCGACAGTACTTCCGAGATGATGTCGAGGTAGCCGCGCGCGATTTCACCGCTTCTGGCCATCTCGAACAGTAGGGTGAAGAGGTGTCCCGTACCCATGATGATGCCGATGGTCAGAAACAGCAGCATGACCGCGAAGACGAGGCCGGTCACCCGGTCGAAAAGGCGTTTGGCGCTGAATTGCATCAGAATTCCTTGTCGTTGGCATGCGATGTCGGTGGGCTTGCGACGGGAGCATCTTCGCCGTCCGCGCCCGTTCTGTCCAGAAGCCGCGGCTACGATTCAGACGTCGGGCTCGGCCCCGGGCGGCTGAAAGTCCGCACCCAGCGACGGCTCGCCCTGGAATATTTCCAGGCTGCTGGCGACCGCCTCCGGGGCCTTGAAGCGCGCGAGATGATAGAGCGCCTCGCCCTCGTGGATCAGCGGTATCTGCGTACGTCCTATGACCACGCCGGCCGCCGGTGCACGCACCTCGCTCTCGTTGTCGCCGAAGGGGTCGGCCACGATGCCGAGCAAAGCATCGCGATCGACGTAGGCGCCGAGGGCGGCGTAGCTGCGCAGAATGCCGCTGGCGGGCGCCCGGACCCAGCTCGAGCCATGCGCCACGAAGGGCCGTGCGTCGCCGCGCCGGGGTTTGCGTGTGGGCGGCAGCATGTCGAGCGCGCGCATGACGTTGAGGATGCCGGAGACGCCGAGGCGCACGCTTAGGTCGTCGAAGCGCAGGGCCTCGCCGGCCTCGTAGAGCAGAATGGGCACGCCGACCGCATCCGCCGCCTGGCGCAACGAGCCTTCCGGCAGTTCGCCGTTGAGCAGCACGCTGACGCCGAAGGCGCGTGCCAGGCGGTTGATTTCGGTATCGTCGAGGTTGGCGCGGATCTGCGGCAGGTTGGTGCGATGGACCGCACCGGTGTGCAGGTCGATGCCGTGGCTGCATCGTGCCACGACCTCGTTCAGGAAGGCGTTGGCGATGCGCGCCGCCAGGCTGCCATGGTCGGAGCCGGGAAAACTGCGGTTGAGGTCGCGGCGGTCCGGCAGATAGCGCGACTGGGCGACCAGCCCGTAGACATTGACTACCGGAACGGCGATCAGCGTGCCGCGCAGGCGGTCGAGCTGCCGGTGCGCGAGCAGACGACGGATGATCTCGACGCCGTTGATCTCGTCGCCGTGCACCGCCGCGCAGACCAGCAGGCGCGGTCCCGGCCGGCGTCCATGCACGACGTGCAGACGCATGGTCAGCGGGGTATGGGTGTAGAGCGGCGGCAACGGCAGCTCGATCGCGCAACGCGTGCCGGGGGCGATATGGCGGCCCAGTATCTCGAAGCCTTCTCGCATGCCGCCTAGCCCTTGCCGCGGGTACGCGTCCGATTGGGCCGGGCGTTCTGTTCGATGAAGCGGACGATGTCGCCGGCGATGTCCTTGCCGGTGGTGTTCTCGATGCCTTCGAGTCCGGGCGAGGAATTCACCTCCATCACCACCGGGCCATGGTTCGAACGCAGAATGTCGACCCCGCAGACGTTGAGGCCCATGATCTTGGCGGCGCTGACCGCCGTGGCGCGTTCCTGCGGTGTCAGGCGAATGGGCAGACCCTTGCCGCCGCGATGCAGATTGGAGCGGAACTCGCCTTCCTTGGCCTGCCGTTTCATCGCCGCGATGACCTTGCCGCCGATCACGAAGCAGCGGATGTCGGCACCGCCGGCCTCCTTGATGAATTCCTGTGCCAGGATGTTGGTCTTGAGTCCCATGAAAGCCTGGATGACGCTGGCGGCGGCCTGCCGGGTTTCGGCCAGCACCACGCCGACGCCCTGGGTGCCCTCGATCAGCTTGAGCACCATCGGCGTGCCTCCGACCAGGTCGAGCAGGTCGTCGATGTCGTCCGGCGAATGGGCGAAACCGGTCACCGGCAGACCGATACCCTTGCGCGAAAGCAGCTGCAGTGAACGCAGCTTGTCGCGCGCGCGGCTGATGGCCACGGATTCGTTGACCGGGAACACGCCCATCATCTCGAACTGGCGCAGCACGGCGGTGCCGTAGAAGGTGATCGAGGCGCCGATGCGCGGGATCACCGCGTCCACATCCTCGATCGGCTCGCCCTTGTAATGGATCGAGGGCTTGAGCGAAGTGATGTTCATATAGCAGCGCAGGGGATCGAGGACGATGACTTCGTGCTCGCGCGCCTCCGCCGCTTCGATCAGGCGGCGCGTGGAGTAGAGCCTGCGGTTGCGCGATAGGATCGCGATCCTCATGGGAGTGATTCCGGGGTGATGGACGGATTGGCCGCCAGGAAGGAGCGCGTCGGGTCGACCAGGAAGCGGTGATGCATCGCCGTGCGTCCGAGCAGCATGCGAAAGCGCATGGTATCGCGATTGGTCAGGGTCAGTTCAATAGGCATGACCCAGGCGCCGATCACCACCGGAGTCTGGATGACCAGGCGTCGCTCGCGATGGCCGCCCGAATCGCTGACCACGCGCGCGTCGATGACGGGGGCATCGCACTCAACCACGCGCGCGGTGTCGTCCTGGTCTGGGTGCAGGCGGAAACGGACGCGCGGGCGCCCGTCGGCGTCATGATAAGGCTCGCTGTAAAAGGCATGCAGGGCCGAGGTGCGCGCGCCGGTGTCGACCTTGCATTTGATGCGGTCGATGCCCAGCTGGGGCAGGGCAACCCATTCGCGCCAGCCCAGGCAGCGCGGCGATGACGAGGTCGCGGTAGTCATCCCGGCGGCGTCTGCCCGGACGGCGTGGGCGGCGCTGGAGGTTCAGCTGCGGGCGACTGCGGCATCGGGCGGACGTTGTCGTCCGCATCGACAACCGCGGTGTCCTGCGGGGTGCGGATGATATGGATATCGCGCTGCGGGAAGGGAATCGCGATCCCGGCCTTGCGGAAGGCTGCGTCGATGGCGAAATTGAGGTCGCTCAGCACGGACAGGCGGTTGCTCACGTCGCGAATGTAGACGCGCAGCTCGAAATTGAGCGAGCTGTCGCCGAAGGACATGAACAGTACATAGGGGTTGGGGATGGCACTGTCGTCGAAGATGACCTGCGGGTGCTCGTGGGCAAGCGCAAGCAGCGTTTCCTTGACCAGTTGGGTGTCGGTGCCGTAGGCCACGCCGACGGGTACGCGCACGCGGCCGAAGGTGTCGCGCAGCATCCAGTTGGTGACCGGGCCGGAAATCAGGTCGGAATTGGGCACCACCACGTCGGCGCGGTCGAAGGTCTGTATCTGCGTCGAGCGGATGCTGATGCGCCGCACGTGGCCCTCGATCTGACCCACGGTGATCCAGTCGCCGGTGCGGATGGGGCGTTCGAACAGCAGGATCAGGCCGGAGACGAAATTGTTGACGATGTTCTGAAGGCCGAAGCCGATGCCCACCGACAGCGCGCCGGCGATCAGTGCCAGATTCTGGAAATTGAAGCCGGCGACCGATAGGGCAATGAGACCTGCGGCGATGGCGGCGAGATAGCCCGTGATGGCAACCGCCGCTTCGCGTGCGCCGCGCTCCATGCGCGCATGGCTGAGCCGCTGGTCGAGCGCGGAGCGGGCCCAGGAGCCGAGCGAGAGCAACAGGGCGAGTACCAGCAGCGCGACGGCGATGCGCGAGGGCACGATGCTGATCTTGCCGAGCGTGAAGCCGTGCGTCAGATAATGGAGAAGCAACGTCTGGCCGGCGACGGACAGGCCCCAGATGCGCAACAGGGCGAAGGCGGCAATGCCCCAGACCGCGGTGTTCAGCAGCATGCGTAGCCAGAAAAGGCCGGGAATGAAACCATCCTCGCGCAAGGCCAGCCGGCTGCGCAGGCGTTGTTCCCAGGGATGCCGACCTTCTTCCAGGCTGTTGAACAGGTCGTTGACCAGCGTGACCAGCAGCCAGGTCAACAATAGAACGATGAGGGTGTAGACGACGCCGCCGACGATGAACTGGCTGAGATTGCGGTAGCCGGCCCACTCGGCCACGAGGCCGGCGACCAGTGCCAGCGCAAAGGCAAGACGGATGGGGCCGATGCCCGACTTGTCGCGCAATCTTCGAATCAGCCAGATGGTCGCGATCAGATTGGCGACGAACAGCGTGCCCCATAGCGAACGGGCGAGCAGTATGACCGATTCATTCATCGCTCCGGTCAACGGCGTGGCGAACAGGATCAGGCCGATCAGCGCATTGAACGTCAACCAGCGCAGGATGCGCGCGAAGTGATGACTCAGTTCGGGCGCAAAGTGCAGATGGTGGGTGGCCGGTGGCGGCGGATCGAGCATGCCGCGTATCAGCACCAGCGCCAGGTGATAGACGAACAGCACGTAGCTCAGGGCCGCCAGCAGAGGCCACTGATCGTCCTGCTGCCCGGCGATGAGCCAGAACAGCGACCACATGCCGGTGATCGCAAGGCCGGGGCGGTAGCGATTCAGGCTGACGACCAGAGCCAGCGCGATCGCGCGCCCGCGATCGCGCGCAGCGTCGACCGGACGCAGGCGCGATTGCAGCCGACGCCGCCCCAGCAGGCCGGCGATCAGGCCGAACGCACTCATCAACGCGAGCAATCCGCTGTCGAGCGGGCTGAGCTGGCCGAGATGATCGCGCAGATCGGGCCAGTGCACCCAGTCCGCGTAAGGCGGCGGCGAGGCGGCGAATGCGGCCATCAGGGACAAGGTGCCGCGTCCGCGAATCATCAGCTGGCTGGCGAGCTGTTCGCTGCGTCGCGTTTGCAGTGTCTTGTATAGCGCGTTGCTGTTGACCAGCAACAGGCGGCAGTTGGCGAGGTTCTGGGCGGTCTGGGCCTGTTCGCGCTCGAGGGCGTAGCGCTTGGAGGTGATTTGCCAGGACTCGCCCTTGATCAGGGGGCCGAGTGCATCGACTTCCGATTTGAGCGCCTTGGCCTTGGTCTCCTGCGACTGGACGCAGCTTTGCGCCAGTTGACGGTCACCGTCGACCTCGGCCAGCCATTGTTGCAGTTGTGTGACATCGGCGATGTCCTGCTTGAGTGCCTTTTCGATGTCGGAAATCGACTGCTGAGCCTGGCGCAGCCCGCCGGCATCGAAATTTTCCGGTTTGGCGCCGGCGGTGCCCGAGGCCAGCATTAGGCTGGCGCAGGCGAGGATGGCGGCTCTTTTGATCAATTTGATCAATGACATGGGTGTTGTCGAATCACCGTGTGGAAGTCGCGCCAGGCCAGCCGGCGCGGTAGTGGACGAGGCGGCGTGATCCTAGCATGGCGGTCCGCCTCAGGCTGCGTTTCGCATCAAGCCGCGTGTCACGATGCTGTCATAGAGGCTCCCTAGACTGCGCGTAGCCAGTTAGCGAGGGGGGGGACCCCGATTCTGGCTTCATTCGCAACCAAAATCGAGGTAATAGACATGCTCAAGTCTTTCAGCAAGGGCCTGGTCGTCGGCGTCGCCCTAATGGGTGCCGGCCTTGCCCAGGCCGAAGTCAAGCAGATCAATGGCGCCGGCGCGACCTTCCCTTATCCGGTGTACTCCCAGTGGGCGGATGCCTATCACAAGGCCACGGGCGTTGAGTTCAACTATCAGGCCATCGGTTCCGGCGGCGGCATCAAGCAGATCAAGGCCAAGACGGTCGATTTCGGCGCCTCCGACGCGCCCCTGAAGGCCGAAGAGCTGGAAAAGCACGGTCTGATGCAGTTCCCGATGATCATGGGCGGCGTGGTGCCGGTGGTCAATATCAAGGGTCTGCACGTGGGCCACCTGCGCCTCGATGGCGAACTGCTCGCCGATATCTTCATGGGCAAGATCAAGCACTGGGACGACGCCCGCATCAAGGCCATGAATCCGGGTCTCGAATTGCCGCACCGTGCGATCACCGTGGTGCATCGTTCCGACGGTTCCGGCACGACCTTCATCTTCACCAACTACCTGACCAAGGTCAGCAAGTCCTGGGCCGACAAGGTCGGCAACAACAAGTCCGTGGACTGGCCGGCCGGCGTGGGCGGCAAGGGCAATCAGGGCGTGGCCAACTACGTCAATCGCATCAATGGTTCGATCGGTTACGTCGAGTACGCCTACGCGCTGCAGAACAAGATGAACTACGTGCGCCTGAAGAATCGCGACGGCGAATACGTTTCTCCGACGGCCGAGAACTTCCAGGCCGCCGCCGCCGGTGCCGACTGGCGGCATGCGCCTGGTTACTACATGGTGCTGACCGACCAGCCCGGCGCCAAGAGCTGGCCGATCACCGGCGCCAGCTTCATCCTGGTCTACAAGCAGGCCGAGAAGCCGGCGGTGACCAAGGCGGTGCTCAAGTTCTTCGACTGGTCCTACCACCATGGCCAGGCGATGGCGGAGAAGCTGGATTACGTGCCGATGCCCGAGAAGGTCGTGAAGATGGTCGAGGCGACCTGGGCGGCGGACATCAAGGGTAGCGATGGTGCCGCGGTCTGGACGTCCAGCGACGCCGAGTAACGCGAGACCGATGCGACCGCGCCGGGCTTGCCCGGCGCGGTCGGGGGCAGGGAATCGGTTCGCAGAACCGATTCCCTGCTTTTGTTTTGTCTCGGGCCTGCTAAGCCTGTAAATTTCACCCTCCGAGTCCGATCATGTATCCGATAACCTCCGCAGGGGCCGATAGCGTGCAGAATGAGAGACCGGCGGGCGTCGTGGCCAACGCGCATCCCCAGAGATGGGGCGACCGCCTGTTCCAATGGACGACGCTATTCTTCGCGTTGTTCGTGCTCGGCGTTCTGGCGGCCATCCTGCTGACGCTGGCCTGGTCTGCCTGGCCGGCCTTCGAGCACTTCGGCTGGCATTTCCTGGTCAGCAGCGAGTGGAATCCGGTCACGCTGAAATTCGGGGCGCTATCGCCGATGGTGGGGACCCTCGTGACTTCGCTGATCGCCATGTTGTTCGGCATCCCCATCAGCTTCGGCATCGCCCTGTTCATCACCGAAATGGCGCCGGACTGGTTGAAGCGTCCGGTGGGCACCGCGATCGAGCTGCTGGCCGCGATCCCCTCGATCATCTACGGCATGTGGGGCCTGTTCGTTTTCGCGCCGTATTTCACCGACCATATCCAGCCCCTGATGACCGACACCCTGGGCGTGCTGCCGTTGATCGGCCCGATGTTTCAGGGGCCGCCGATCGGCATCAGCGTGTTCAGCGCCGGCTTCATTCTGGCCATCATGGTGATCCCCTTCATCGCGGCGATCATGCGCGACGTATTCGAGATCGTGCCTCGCACCTTGAAGGAATCGGCCTATGCGATGGGCTCGACTCGCTGGGAGGTGATCTGGCGAGTGGTGCTGCCCTACACCAAGGTCGGCGTCATCGGCGGCATCATGCTGGGTCTGGGTCGCGCGCTGGGCGAGACCATGGCCGTTACCTTCGTGATCGGCAATGCGCACGACCTGCATCTGTCGCTGTTCATGCCGGGCAACACCATTTCGTCCACCCTGGCCAACGAATTCACCGAGGCCGACGGCAAGCTGTATACCTCGTCGCTGATTGCTCTTGGTTTTCTGCTCTTCGTGATCACCGTCATCGTTTTGTCCTTCGCGCGTCTGCTGCTGATGCGGCTGGAGCGCACGCAGGGCGGACGCAAGGCCTGAGAATCCGCCATGAATCGATACACACGCCGTCGTTTCGTCAATTATTTCAATCAGGGCATGTCGGTGGCCGCGACCCTGTTTGGCCTGTTTTTCATGGGTTGGCTGATGTGGACGCTGATTGCTGAAGGCGCGGTCCATCTCGACTGGCGGGTGTTCACCGAGAATACTCCGGGGCCCGGCAGTACGGGTGGTGGCTTGGCCAATGCGATCACGGGCACCTTGCTGCTGACCGTCTTCGGCGTGCTCTTCGGTGCGCCGATCGGCATGCTAGCAGGTACCTATCTGTGCGAGTTCGGGCGACGCTCCTGGGTCACGCCGGTGGTGCGGTTCATCAACGATGTGTTGCTGAGCGCACCCTCCATCGTCCTCGGCGTATTCGTTTACGAGGCGGTGGTCGTGCACATGGGGCAGTTCAGCGGTTGGGCCGGCGCCATGGCGCTCGCCCTGATCGTCATCCCCGTAGTGGTGCGTACCACCGACAACATGCTGGGTCTGGTGCCGGATACCATGCGCGAGGCCGCCGTGGCGCTGGGTGCGCCGCGCTGGCGGGTGACCGTGTGGATCGTCTACCGCTCGGCCATGAGCGGACTGGTAACCGGTATCGTACTCGCGACGGCTCAAATCGTGGGCGAAACCGCGCCGTTGCTGTTCACGTCGCTCGGCAATCAGTTCTGGAACCTGGACATGAACAAGCCGATGCCCGCGTTGCCGCTGGTGATATTCAACTTCGCGATGAGTCCCTATGAGCGCTGGCAGCACTTGGCCTGGGCCGGCGCGTTGCTGATCACGCTCTCGGTGCTTGTCATGAATATCGCGGCGCGCGTCGTGCTGCGCCCGCGTAATACTGATTGAAAAACGGAGTGACCCCATGAAACAGACGTCCGTCAAACAGCAGCATGCCATCGATGCGAGCGACACCGGTGGCGCCGCCCGGCCGCGCGAAGACGCGCGGCACATAGGCCTGCATGAGGTGTCGAACCCCAAACTGGTGGTGAACGATCTCAATTTCTTTTACGGTAAATATCATGCGCTGCACGATATCAGCCTGCAGATTCCGGAACGTCAGGTCACGGCCTTCATCGGGCCTTCCGGTTGCGGCAAATCGACCCTGCTGCGCAGCTTCAACCGTATCTACAATCTTTACCCCGATCAGCGGGCGGAAGGCGAGATCCTGCTCGACGGACGCAATATCCTGGGTCCCGGCGAGGATCTGAACCTGCTGCGCGCGAAGGTCGGCATGGTGTTTCAGAAGCCGACCCCGTTTCCGATGTCCATCTACGACAACATCGCTTTCGGCGTGAAGCTTTACGAGCGGCTGGCGCGCGCCGAAATGGATGACCGCGTGGAATGGGCGCTCAACAAGGCGGCGATCTGGGACGAGGTCAAGGACAAGCTCAAGCAGAACGGCACCCAGCTCTCCGGCGGTCAGCAGCAGCGTCTTTGCATCGCGCGCGCGATCGCGGTCAAGCCGGAGGTGCTGTTGCTCGACGAGCCCGCCTCGGCCCTGGACCCGATCTCGACGCTTAAGATCGAGGAGTTGATCTACGAACTCAAGAACGATTACACCATCGCCATCGTGACCCACAACATGCAGCAGGCGGCGCGTGTTTCCGACTACACCGCCTTCATGTATCTCGGCAAGCTGGTGGAATTCAACGACACCAACACCATTTTCACCAATCCGGGCAGCAAGGAAACCGAGGACTACATCACCGGCCGTTTCGGGTAGAATCCGGCGCCTTCCGGGGGGCGGGCAGTGGAGGCCGTCCCTGACGTCCGGCGCATGCCCGCGCCGGGCGGTCGTTCGATGACGTGAGGGAGGCGGCATGAAAGTCCTGATCGTGGGCGCCGGTGTGATCGGCGTGACCAGCGCATGGTATCTGCAGCGCGCCGGATATGAGGTGACCGTGGTGGAGCGTCAGGCGGAGCCTGCGCTCGAAACCAGCTTTGCCAACGGCGGCATGGTGTCATGGGGCTATGCGACGCCATGGGCCGCGCCCGGTGTGCCGCTCAAGGCCCTGCGCTGGCTGTTCGATGCCGATGCACCTCTGGTGATGCGCTGGCGGCGCGACCCCGCTCAATGGCGTTTCGTCGCCGAGATGTTGCGCAATTGCTCCGCAGACCGCTACGCACTCAATAAATCCCGCCTGCTGCGCCTGGGCCGTTACAGTCATGGCGCCCTGGTCGAGCTGCGCGAGGCCCTCGGCCTGCGCTACGACGAGGGAACGGGCGGCACCTTGGAACTGTTCCGATATCCCGCGCAACTTGAGGGACTCGACAGGGAACTGGCGCTGCTGGAAGACTCCGGCATCCCTGCACGCCTGCTGACGCCCGACGAGTGCCTGACCGTCGAGCCGGGACTGGCACGCGTGCGCGATCGGCTGGCCGGCGCGCTATCGTTTCCCGGCGACGAGATCGGCGACTGCCGCAAGTTCACGGAGGCGCTGGCCGGCCATTGCCGTGCCGCCGGCGTCGAGTTCCGCTACGGTGTTGGCGTGCAGGCGGCACACGCCTCCGGCGACAGTATCGAGCGCGTGGACACGGATCATGGGCCGCTATCCGCGGATGCCTATGTCATCGCTGCCGGCAGCTATGCGCCGAGCCTGCTCGCGCCGCTCGGTATTCGGCTGCCGGTGTTCCCGGTCAAGGGTTACTCGCTGACCGCGCCCATCGTGACGTCCGAGGCTGCCCCCGTCTCGACCATGATCGACGAAGCGCGCAAGGTCGCCATTACCCGTTTGGGCGATCGGCTGCGCGTGGCCGGCATCGCCGAGCTGGCGGGCTACGATCTGTCGCTGTCCGAGGCGCGTTACGGCGTGATCGAGCGTGTCGCGCGCGACTGGTTCCCCGATGCGGCGGATCTTTCACGGGCGGAATATTGGTGCGGCCTGCGCCCGATGACGCCGGACGGTCCGCCGGTCGTCGGGCCGACGGGCTACGGCAATCTGTTCCTGAACAACGGTCACGGCACGCTGGGTTGGACCCTGAGCTGCGGTTCGGCGCGCCTGCTCGCGGATATCATGTCCGGGCGTGAGCCGGACATCGACAGCGAAGGGCTGACGTTGGCGCGTTACGGCTGAGCGGCAGTTCGTCGCAGACCGGATTTTCCGCTGGGTCAATGGGCGTCGAGCTTGCCAAGCTCGTCGAGTACGGCCAACAACAGCGATTCGCCCTGGGCGGTCATGCCCTTGGAAAGCATCTCCGGATCGCGTTCGCCGTCGACCAGGCGACGGATGATGCCGCCCATGCGCCCCATGTCGCCGCCGACGCGCGTCATCTGTTCGGCCATGCCGGAGAGCAGCTGAAGGGCTTGCACGTCGCCGCGCCTGCAGGCATGAATCATGGCGGCAAGTCCCGGCGCGGCCAGTATAGGGTCGGGCTTGACGTTGGGATCGGGCAACGTGGTGGGATTTTGCAGGCCACGCAGTATGGCTTCCGCAATGACGCCGTCCTCCTCATCGAGACCGGCAAGCAGGCCGAGATCGCGCGAACCATCAAGGATCTTGCGGATCACCCTGACCAGATCGCCCCAGCCGTTCTCGACGCTGACCCGTAGGACGTCCTCCAGCGGCGGTCGCAACGCCGGGTTTTGTGCGGCGCGCACCACGTTGACGATGAGGGCGGCATGGGTCTGGATGATCTGTTCATGCTGATCCGGCAGCTTGCTCATCGTTCCACCTCCGGCCGTGCGTCGATGATCACAGTGCCTGGATGCGCGCGGCCTGTTCGCGCAACTGGGCGATGGCCGTTTCCATGTCGCGTACGCGACCGCGTTCCTGTTCAACCACCGACACCGGCGCGCGCGCCACGAAATTCTCGTTGGCAAGCTTGCCGCGAGCCTGTGACAGACCGTTTTCGAGCTTGGCGATTTCCTTGTCGAGACGGCTCAGTTCGGCTTCCTTGTCGATCAGGCCGGCAAGTGGGATCAGCAGTCGAGTTTCGCCGAGCAGGGCCGTGGCCGCCTCCGGGGCGGTTTCATCATTGCCCAGCCAGCGTACCTCGGAGAGTCGCGCGAGCGCGTCGATGAAGCCGCGATGCGCCGCATAACGCTCGCGTTCTCCGGCGTCGTATCCCTGGACCATCAGCGGCACCTGCTTGCCTGGCGCGATGTCCATTTCCGCGCGGATGCGACGAATGGCGAGGATGAACTGCTGCACCCAGGCCATTTCGTTTTCCGCCGCTTCGTCGATCTGGGCGGCATCGCCTGCCGGATAAGGGCGAAGCAGGATGGTTGCGCCCCGTTCGCCGGCCAACGGCGCGATCTGTTGCCATATCTCCTCGGTGATATAGGGCATGATGGGGTGGAGCAGACACAGTACGGCTTCGAGCGCGCGCACCAGGGTGCGGCGGGTGCCGCGTTGAAGTGCCTCGCTCGCCTGTTCGTCCGTGAGCACGGTCTTGGCGAGTTCGAGATACCAGTCGCAGTAGGTATGCCAGGTAAAGTCGTAGAGTGCCCGCGCCAGCAGGTCGAAGCGGTAGGCGCCAATGTGCTCCGCGGCTTCCTGTTCGAGGCGCTGCAGGCGCGAGGTCACCCAGCGGTCGGCGAGCGACAGCTCGACGGGACCGTCGCCCAGGCCGGTATCGCGGTCTTCGGTATTCATCAGCACGTAGCGCGCCGCATTCCAGAGCTTGTTGCAGAAATTGCGATTGCCCTCGATGCGCCCGAGGTCGAAACGGATATCGCGGCCGGTGGTCGCGAGCGCGGCGAAGGTAAAGCGCAGCGCATCGGTGCCGAAGGCCGGGATGCCGTCCGGAAACTCCTTGCGCGTGGCGGCGTCGATGCGTTCGGCCATGCGCGGCTGCATCAGTCCGCGGGTGCGCTTGTCGAGCAACGCGTCGAGGCTGATGCCGTCGATCAGATCCAGAGGGTCGAGCACGTTGCCTTTGGACTTGGACATCTTGCGGCCCTCGGCATCGCGTACCAGGCCGTGTACGTAGACCTCGTGAAAGGGCACGTCACCCATGAACTTCAGGCCCATCATCACCATGCGCGCGACCCAGAAAAAGATGATATCGAAGCCGGTGACCAGCACGCTGGTGGGGTAGTAGCGTTCGAGCTCGGGGGTCTTGTCCGGCCAGCCGAGGGTGGAAAAGGGCCACAGTGCGGAAGAGAACCAGGTGTCGAGCACGTCGCCGTCCTGACGCAGTGCGACGTCGTCGGCAAGACCATGCCTGCTGCGCGCCTCGGCCTCCGAGCGCGCCACGTAGATATTACCGTCATCGTCGTACCAGGCGGGGATGCGGTGGCCCCACCAGAGCTGGCGCGAGATGCACCAGTCCTCGATGTTGCGCATCCATTCGAAATAGGTCTTGCTCCAGTTTTCCGGGATGAAGCGGATGCGCCCGTCCTCCACGGCCTGGATCGCCGGCGCCGCAAGCGGTGCGGCCTTGACGTACCATTGGTCGGTCAGGTACGGCTCGATCACTTCGCCGGAGCGGTCGCCGCGCGGCACCATCAGTTTGTGGTCGTCGACTTTTTCCAGCAAGCCCAGCGCTTTCATGGCGGCGACCACCCGCTTGCGCGCGTCGAAGCGGTCGAGCCCCTGGAAGGCTTCCGGCGCTTCGCCGTTGATGCGGGCATCGGGCGTGAAGATGTTGATCAGCGGAAGGTCGTGGCGCTGGCCGACCGCATAGTCGTTGAAATCGTGGGCCGGGGTGATCTTGACGCAGCCGGTGCCGAATTCGGGATCGACGTATTCATCCGCGATGATCGGGATCAGGCGGTCGGTGAGCGGTAGCCGGATGCTGCGGCCGATCATGCCCTGATAGCGCGCGTCGGCAGGATGGACGGCGACCGCCGTGTCGCCGAGCATGGTTTCCGGACGGGTGGTGGCCACCACCAGATGGCCGTCGCCTTCGGCGAGCGGATAACGGAAGTGCCAGAGATAGCCTTGCTCCTCTTCCGAAACCACCTCGAGATCGGAAATCGCGGTATGCAGGGCGGGATCCCAGTTGACCAGACGCTTGCCGCGATAGATCAGGCCTTCGTCATAGAGTCGGACGAACACCTCCTGAACGGCCTTCGACAGACCTTCGTCCATGGTGAAGCGCTCGCGGCTCCAGTCGAGAGAAGCGCCCATGCGGCGCAGCTGACGGGTGATGTTGCCGCCTGATTCGCCCTTCCACTGCCATACGCGGTCGATGAAGGCCTCGCGGCCTAGATCGTGGCGGGTTTTGCCCTCGGCGTTGAGCTGACGTTCGACAACCATCTGCGTGGCTATGCCCGCATGATCGCTGCCGGCCTGCCATAAGGTGTCGTCACCGCGCATCCGGTGGTAGCGGATCAGCGCATCCATCAGCGTGTCCTGGAAGGCATGCCCCATGTGCAGGGTGCCGGTGACGTTCGGCGGCGGGATCATGATGCAATAGGGCCGACCCTCACCCTGGGGGGCGAAATAACCCTGCGCCTCCCAGTGCGCATACCAGCGTTGTTCGATCGCGTGCGGGTCGTAACTCTTATCCATGAGGCGGTGTCCGGTGGGCGTTGCGAAGCGGGGGATTATAACGGCGCTGGCGCGGGCTGCCGAGCGTGGCGGGGCCGATCAGTGCCGTGGCCGACGCAATTCCTCGAGTACGGCTTCGACGACGCGTTGTGTCAGCGTGGGTATCTCGGCTGCGAGCGCGCGTTCGATCGCGGCTTCGATACGGGCTTCGGGCGTGTCCGTGTCCTGCCGGTGAATGTCGTCTTTGGAATCGCTGGCGATGCCGATCGATCTGAGTGCCGTGAGCGCGGCATCCGTCGGCGCGAGTTCGTGGGCGGGAGATGACTCTTCGCCATCCGCCGCAGGCGTAACGTACGCCTCAGGAGCATCTCGCGGCGGCGGCGGGGCTTCCGTCTGGGATGACGGCCGTGCAGGCAATGCCCACGGATCCTCGTGATCCGGCCAGTCCATGTTGTGGGCCTCGCCGTCCTGCGCGGGCCTGTGCGGGGGAGCGGGGCGCGGGCCGAACGTGGGTTCCTGTCGGGCCAGCGCGGCCAGGGATTCCAGTCGTACGATCGGCGCCAGTCGCGGGGCAGAGGGTCCGGTGACGTCGGTTGGGATGTCGGGGTCTTCCAGAAGCGCCGGCGTGAGCGGGTCCGTGAACAGCGGTGCGTCGGAATCGAGGGGCGATGCCGGGGGCCGATCGTCGCTTTCGGGCGTGGGCGTCAATCGGGTTGCCGGAACGGCTTCTTGCCCGTCCGGCGAGCCAAGGTCGAAAGATGCCGGATCGAGTTCCCCGCGTTGCGGGACCCAGGGTTCGAGGCCGCGGTCATGCGGGGCCGCGTCGCGGGTGCCATGCTGGAAATGCGGTTCGAGACGTTCCCTGACGGTTCCCGCGGATGGACTGTCCGCACCGGTGGCGCCCGGAACGCCGCCCTCGAGGGCTTCGCCGGGGAAGACGAGATCGTCCAGCGTGGGTATGTCGCGTGGATCGGGTCGCCTCACGTGGCTTGTCCCAGTGGGTGGTGCTGCAACTCGCAGCCTTGCTCCCGGTATAGACGATAATGCGCGCGCGCGCGCGCCTTGCGTGCCGGGTCCTCGTCGACGATTTCCGCCACTTGTTCGAACTGTGTGAAGCGTGCCGGCATGGCGTCGGAAAGATTGACCAGCGCGACACCATCCGCCAGCGATTCGGACGTGTGCCCCAGCGTGATCGGGTAATCGGCATCCGCCGCATGCGTCAATGCATGCGGCAGAAAGCTCGTGTCCTCTTGTGTCCACAGCATTAGGTCGAGCGCATGACACTCATCGGCGCTGGCCGCGAGGATATGCAGGCGCTTGCCGCTGGCGACGGCCTTGCCCGCCAGCTTGCAGACGAATCTCAGGCGGGCGGAGGCTTCGTGAGTGGGCAGGAGATAGAAATCCACGCGTGTCATCGCGGCCCCATGATCAGCGGCCGCCGGCCGCGCGGTCGAGCAGCCACTGCAGTAACAGGCCCACGGGGCGCCCCGTGGCGCCCTTCTTGTCGCCGCTGATCCAGGCAGTGCCGGCGATGTCCAGGTGCGCCCAGTGATAGGCCTTGGCGAAGCGTGAGAGGAAACTGGCGGCGGTGATGGTGCCGGCGGCCCGTCCGCCGATGTTGGCCATGTCTGCGAAATTGCTCTTGAGCTGTTCCTGGTATTCATCGAGCAGGGGCAGCTCCCAGGCACGGTCGAAGCTCGTCTGTCCAGCCTGGATGAGCTCCTGGATCAGAGGCGGGTGATTGCCCAGTACCGCGCTCACCTGATGGCCGAGGGCGATGATGCAGGCCCCAGTCAGGGTGGCCATGTCCACGACCGAGTCCGGATCGAAGCGTTCGGCATAACTCAGTGCGTCGCAGAGGACGAGTCGGCCTTCTGCGTCGGTGTTGAGGATTTCGACCGTTTGCCCGGACAGGGTTTTGACAATGTCGCCAGGTTTGCTGGCGCGTCCGTCGGGCATGTTTTCCGCGGCCGCGATGATGCCGACGACGTTCAGTGGCAGCTCCAGCCGTGCGCAGGCGTCCAGCGTGCCCAGCACGCTGGCGGCGCCGCCCATGTCGTACTTCATTTCATCCATCTGTGCGCCCGGCTTGAGAGAGATACCGCCGGTGTCGAAGGTGATGCCTTTTCCGACAAGCACCAGGGGGCGCGCATTTTTTTCACCGCCCTGATAGTGCAGCACGATCAGTTTGCCGGGTTCCTCGCTGCCGCGGGATACCGAAAGAAACGCACCCATGCCGAGTTTTTCCATGTCGGCCTCTTCCAGCACCTCTAGACTCATGCGGGCATGTTGCTTTTTCAGCGCCTTGGCCTGCTTGGCGAGATGGGTCGGTGTGCAGACATTGCCTGGCCGGTTCGCCAGGTCTCGGGCCAGGGTGACGCCTGCAATCAGCGCCTCGCCGACGCGTATCGATGCTGCCGCCAGGGCGGTATCCTCGTCTGCGCCGATCCACAGATCCAGTCGACGCAGCGGCGCCTTGGTTTTTTCCGCCTTGCTTTTGAATTCGTCGAAGGTGTATAGCGCAATCCCCGTATTGTAGGCGGCTTGCTGTATCTTCCAGGCCAGATCGCGGCGGCCGACCTTGAGTGCGGGCAGGCAGGACACGGCTTGTTTGGCGCCTCCCTCGTTGAGCGTCTTGGCCGCCGTTTGGCAGGCTTCGAGATAGGCGCGCTCGCCAAATTCGGCGCTGTCCCCGCAGCCGACCAGCAGCAGGCGCTCGGCCAGCAGCCCGGGCGGGTCGTACAGATACTGAGTCTGCCCCTTGGCGCCGCCGAAATCACCGCGCTTGAGCTGCTTTTGCAGCCAGCCGCCGGTGGCGTCGTCAATCTGTTTGATCAGCCCGCTGGGGCGGCTGCTGCCCTTGAAAATGCCCAGTACGAGGCAGGGAGTCTTGGTTTCCTGTACGGCGAGTGTGGCGGGGGAGAATTCCATGGGCGGGCTCCGTGTCCATTGGCGGGGCGGCATTCGAATGCCGTTACGGTACCCGGGCTATTCTATGGCAAACTTGCGCGGTCTAAAAATCCTCCCGTGTCCGCATGCGCATTCTCGCACGATACCTGGCCATCGAAGTCCTCTTGTCCCTGCTCGCAGTAGGTTTCGTGCTTGGACTGGTGATTGTCGGCAGCACCTTCGTGCGTTTGCTTGGTCTGTCGGCCAGCGGTGCTCTGCCTGTCGAACTGCTGGCCTCGCTGGTGGCCGTCGAAAGCCTCAAGGCCATGATGCTTTTGCTGCCGGTCGCGCTCTTTCTCGCAATCATGCTGACGCTGGGACGCTTGTATCGCGATAGCGAGATGACGGCGATGCAGGCAGCCGGGGTGAGTCCGCGAAGATTGTATGGCGGCTTGATGCTGCTGGGTCTGCCGATGGCCTTGATGTCTTTGTATCTGATGCTGGTCGCCTATCCTTGGGCATCGCAGAAAAGCGTCGTCATACAGCGCGAAGGGCAGCAGAGAATGGATTTCGCTGCGGTCGAGTCCGGGCGTTTCATGGCGCTCGACGGCGGCAGGATCGTGGCCTTCGTGGCGAGTCTCGGCGATCGCGGAAAGCGTCTGCAGGATATTTTCGTGCACGCAGTGGACGAGGGCAGTCCGATCGTGCTCAGCGCGCGTACCGGCATGCTCGAAATCGATCGAGGGAAGGGGCTGCGCGTGCTGAAGCTGGAGCAGGGCACGCGCTACGACGGCAAGGCCGGCGTGGCCGATTACCGTATCTTGCGCTTCGAACGCTATCAGGCGGCCATGCCGTTGGCGGCGGTAAGCGAAAATGGCGCGCCTCGCCGCATCTCCATGTCCACGCTTTCGTTGTGGCGTCAGGGCGGTGCCGCCGACCTGGCCGAGTTGGAATGGCGGCTCGCGATTCCGTTGTCGGCCTTGATTCTGATTCTGCTGGCGGTGCCGATGAGTCACGTGCGCCCACGTCAGGGGCGGTACGGCCAGCTCGTGTTCGGAATGCTGCTCTATGTTGTTTATGCCAATTTGATCCTGATCGCGAAATCCTGGATGGAAAAGGGCATCGTGCCGATCTCGATCGGCATGTGGTGGCCTCATTTGCTGATGCTCTTGTTGGCGGCTCTGCTCTGGTGGCGCCAGGCAGGCTGGCGGCTGCCTTTTGCATCGAGGCGGCTGTCTTGAAGCGGATCAACGCCTATCTCATGCGCACGGTGATCGGGGGCAGTCTGGTCGCCCTGCTGCTGCTCACGTTGCTTGATTGGGTATTCGCTTTTCTTGCCGAAATCGACAGTGTCGGACGTGGCCATTATGGCCTTGCTCAGGCCATGTTGTTCACGCTCTACACCGAGCCGCAACGCATGTACACCCTGTTCCCGACCGCAGTCCTCATCGGCAGTTTATTAAGCCTCGGCAACCTCGCGGCACATAGCGAATTGATCGCCATTCGAGCATTGGGCGTCTCGGTTGCCGGCGTTGTTCGCTCCGCGCTGATGGCTGGATTGCTCATGATTGTCGTGGCCTTGCCTTTCGGAGAGTGGGTCGCTCCCGATGCCGCCCGCACTGGGCAGGACCTGAAGGTTTCAGCAGAGAGCGGGCAGCAGGTCGTGCGTGAAGGCAGCAATATCTGGGCGCGCGATGGCGACCGTTATATCCATATCGACCATGCGTTACCGGGACGTCGCCTGGAAGGTGTCAGCATCTACACGATTTCACCGGTGGGCCAGATGCGTCTGGCCTTGCACGCGGCCAGCGCAAGCTACAAGGACGGTGCCTGGCTGCTGCAAGAAGTGCAACGCAGCGAATTCGAGGATATGCAGCGGATCGTTGTCGACAGGCTCTCTCAGCTGCGGATTCCGGCGCTGATTTCGCCGCGCCTTTTCGACCTTCTGGATGCTCGTCCCGCTGAAATGACATTGCCGGCGCTTGCCCGATATGTCGGTTACCTGAAACACAATCACCTGGATGCCGCTCGCTATGAATTGTCGTTCTGGCAGCGTTTCACAACGCCGCTTTCGGCATTGGTCATGCTCATGCTGGCCATCCCCTTCGTGTTTGGTTCGCAACGCTCGGGCGGGGCGGGTCAGCGCCTGTTCATCGGTATCGTGGTGGGTGTGGGTTTCTATTTTCTCAATCGTCTGAGTAACCAGGTTGGGCTTGTTTTCGGCTTGGCGCCGTTGTTAAGCGCCATGTTGCCGCTCGGGCTTTTCCTTTTCATCAGTCTGTTTGCGCTCAGACGTCTTCGCTGACGCGAATCTTACTCGCACAAGCCGCGTGTGACTCAGTATGTCGTGTAATGCGCGTTTGTCGGGATCGAACAAGGACCACAGAAAACCACTCCCGAGCAATATCCAGGAAAACGACGCCGCGGCGAAACGCACCGTGGCGCGTTTCCATCCGATAGGTTTCCCATCCGTCGATACGAGGCGAATGCCCCATGCCTTCATGCCCAGCGTTTGTCCGCCATGTATCCAGAACCAGGCGAAGAAGAGATAAATGACGTATAGAAGATAGAGCTGGTAAAGATGGTTGCCGGGAGCGATGGGTTTGCCGTGTTGAAACGGGATCAACAACGCATTCGCCACGATAAGCAGAGCAAACATCAATAACGAGTCGTACACGATTGAAAGCAGCCTGCGAGGTAGGCCGACGCGGATATCCATACTATGGTCTTGTTTCAATGCCATCTCTTCAGTCTGGGTTTTTGAATCGGTCATGGCAGCGGATTGTACGGGTTGAGGGTCAAGGTGCTTACCCTGCGCCGGATCGAGACGAAAAAAAAGATTTTTCGATGCTTGTGTTGGAAGGTGCGCAGAATATATTCTAGTATTATTGCATCACGATGGTTTAATAAGGGGAATTTGAATGTCGGTCGAGAACGTGGATATGAATCAGCAGCCCGCAGGCGGCGAGGTGGCCGAATCGAAAGCGACAGACAGTGAGGCGTCTGTGCCGGCCGCGCCGGCGAAGAAAAAGCCTGCCCGCGCCAAGAAATCGGCG